>JAZQPR010000247.1:0-29563 GCA_045628605.1 Oscillospiraceae bacterium | reverse complement strand
CACAATGAAAAAGATATTACTTTCTCATTTTTTGGGATTTTTCATTTTGTCAATTGACAAAATTCACAAATTTTGTATTAACTTTTTTACATCAATTTCTTAAGTTGATGACATTGCCTCTGCAGGCGGCGGGTTCTATCTTTCCGCTCAGTCGGAGTACAATCTCCGACTGAACGGAAGCGATTCTACGAATCGCCTCTGCTTGTTAAAAGCAGAGCTTTGAATAGTTAAAGTGTCGTATTATTACGATTCAAATAAATAAACAGGACTGATAAATATATGAAAGATAATAAAACAAACGCAATGCGTACACTTGATAAAGCAAAAGCAGAATACACACCCCATTTCTATGAATCCGACGGTCAGGTCGACGGTATTCATATAGCAGAAACACTCAGTATCCCTTTTGAAAAATGCTTCAAAACACTCGTGACGTTTCACAAGGAATCCAACGGCAAAACCGACTATTACGTTTTCTGTATCCCTGTCAACAAGGAGCTCGACCTCAAAGCTGCAGCAAAATGCGTAAATGCAAAATCTGTTGAAATGCTTGCCGTAAAGGATCTTTTGAAAACAACCGGCTACATCAGAGGAGGCTGCTCACCGATAGGCATGAAAAAGCTGTTTACAACAGTCATAGATTCATCTGCAGAGAATCAGGAAACCATTTATGTCAGCGGAGGAAAGATAGGTACTCAGATCGAGACATCCCCAAAGACGATCTGTGAACTCACAGGTGCCTCCTTTCATCCGATAACAGCGGGCGAATAATTACATTAATAGGATAAACGCATCAATTTATTGTAACTCACCATTTTAGGTGTATATAACCATAAATAAATTCAGAAAAATTGAATAAAAAGTAAAGGTCGGTTATGTTTGTATAAGCTTATCCGACCTGTTTTTATTCAGAGAATATAAACTTGATTTTACTTGGAGGCAGATGACATCATAGCATTCACAATAATGACCTGTGTATATTATCTGTAATACCAATGATAGTACGTGATAAGCCTACTTCCAGCGAAACAGGAGCAGATTTAATTTTTGTACCGGCAGGAATCAATCCGTCTTTCTCTGTTATTCTTCCGATATATCCGTCACTGACTCTCTTGACTTTGTTTGTTCCTTTTATTCTTTCAGAATGGGCTGCGTATAAATATTTCTAAAATTTCACAAACTTTTCTTTAAAAAACAGCTTTCAGTTCCAATTTTTATGAGAAAAATAAAAATGCACTGAGTATTTAACCCAATGCATTCTGGTTAGTTATATTTCATTTTGTTTAAAACATCCGTTTGCTTTTTCGGCAAGATATAAATCGTAAATTAATGCAGAACTTTCACGATATAAAGCTGTCTGAATATCCATAAGTTTTTCAAAAGTTTCCGATGAAAAAAATAACTGCATTGCTTTATCATAATCAATGTTTTCATCAACAACAATGTATTCGATTATATCCTGTAGGTTATATTCCATAAGCTGTTCCTGAACTGTCACTTTTCAACACCGACCTTTCTTAAAAGCTGAATTGCTCTTTCAGTATGGAAAGAATATTGACTTGTCACATCTTTGAAAGTCATTCCCTTTATCAGCATTTCAAATGTAATCATGTTATTCTGGAACTGACGAAAAAGCATTGTCATATCATCATCTGCAATCGGACCACCGACAATATCATACTTGAAATCAAAGTTACAGTCTGAGTCAGAAAAATCTTTGAAGTATCTGTTTCTGTTGTTCATAACAAATCTTGCCCATCTTTCTGAAACATTCTTTCCGAAATCCAAAATATTTAAATCAGAGAACATCATAAAGGTATCTTCAATTTCGTACACGTTTATAACAGGGGAACCGCCATAAATTCTTGCAACACGCTTTGCCATTTTTCAGCCTGTTCATAAATTTCAGTTGTATAAAAGCCTTTTCCAAAATCTTTGAAATTTCTGCAAAGGGTTAAATCAATATGCTCAATATCAAGATTTGTGCCATGATAAAGAATCATGCTAATATTCCTCCGTTATTTCTGCAAATCATAATCATATCATCGAGAGCATCATCAAGGGACAATGTATGCTCAATATCATAGTTTTCTTTTATAAATTCAATGGCTTTATACTGAAAAAGAAAGTCAAATGCTATTTTCACAGACATATTGTAACGCTTTGCAAATTCTATAACACAGGCAACTGCATAGTTGATTTGTTTTCTCTGTTCGCTCATATCATTTCCTCCTCTTGATTAAAGTTACTTCATCAATAATACTATAGCATAATGTGAGCATAAAATCAAGTTGCTCCCCTTTGCAAACGGTGATAACTTCCTTACTTCTGCTCATAACCATTTCGGGTATCAATAACATATCATTCACCTCAAAAATTTTTCGATTTCGATTGAAACATATATTACAGCCGCTTTGCACTTAAAACTTTATTTTACCTCTAAGTGACACCTTCGACGGTCATAGTCAGTGAATAATTACATGACAAAACTATTGCATTTTATCAGTAAAAATAGTATAATAATAAGGTTAATGTATTTTTAACAACAACTCTAAATTAACGGAGGAACAATATGAATATAACAGTACTGGCCGGAGGCCTCAGCAGTGAAAGAGACGTAAGTCTTACCACAGGACTTATGTGCGCAAGATCATTAAAGAAAAAAGGACATAAAGTATTTCTCCTCGATGTTTTTATGGGAACAAACACATCACCTGACAAAGCATTTACAGAGGATTTTGATTTTGATAAACAGAGTGCAGTAATAGCTGACTCAGAACCTGACCTTAACAAAGTAAGACAACAGAGAGGAAAAAGTCCTGACGGATTTTTCGGAAAAAACGTTCTTGAAATATGCAAACGTTCAGACATCGTATTTATAGCACTTCACGGTGCAAACGGCGAAGACGGAAAGATCCAGGCTGCTTTTGACCTTCTCGGTATAAAATATACAGGTGCTGATTACCTTTCAAGTGCAAACTGCATGAACAAGGGAATCACAAGAAGACTTCTCATCTCTGACGGAGTAAGAATGGCAAAGGGAACCACCTTTACAGACAAGGATTTTCAGAGCGGTGCAACAGATGACTGGAATGTGTTCCCATGCATCGTAAAGCCTTGCAGCGGCGGTTCAAGTATCGGTGTTTCAAAAGCAAACGACAAAAAAGAATTTGATGCTGCTCTCTCAGATGCTTTCAGACTTGAGGATGAAGTTGTTGTTGAACAGTTTATTTCCGGACGTGAATTTGCAGTCGGCGTTCTTGACGGAAAAGCACTTCCTTCAATCGAGATCATAGCAGACGGCTTCTATGACTACAAAAACAAATATTCAGGAAAAACACTTGAAGTCTGCCCTGCTGAAGTTGATGAAGCAACTGAGAACAAACTCAGAGCATGTGCTGAAAAAGCTTTCAAATCACTTGGTCTTGCTGTATACACAAGATTTGACTTTATCTTAAATAATGAAGACAATGAACCTTACTGCCTTGAAGCAAATACTCTTCCCGGCATGACACAGGCGTCTCTTCTCCCTCAGGAAGCAGCTGTAATGGGCATGAGCCATGAAGATCTCTGTGATTTCATTGTAAAAAAATCCTATGAAAGATTCTGATTTTTTTGGAGGATAAACAATGAAACCCTTTACTTTAAAAGAAGCTGCTGCTGCATGCGGCGGCAAACTAATTAACTGTGATGAAAATGCCGGCGAGCTGTTTATCGGAAATATTACTATCGACAGCAGAAAAACAGGCGGCGGATATCTTTATATTCCTATAAAAGGTGAACGCTTTGACGGACATGATTTTATCAGATCTGCATTTGAAAAAGGTGCTGTCTGCTCATTGTCCGAAAAAGAAGATTTTGATGCTCCCGAAAAATGTCCTGTCATTCTCGTTGAATCAACAAGAACGGCTATAAGGGACATTGCAGAATACTACAGGAGCCTGTTTAAAAACCTGACTGTTATCGGTGTTTCAGGAAGTTCCGGAAAAACATCAACAAAGGAAATGATCTGTTCTGTACTGTCAGAGCACTTCAGCGTTCTGAAAACAGAAGGAAATCTCAACAACGAGATCGGCGTTCCTCAGACTCTTTTCAGAATTGAAGAGGAACATGACATAGCAGTAGTCGAGATGGGTATCAACCATTTTGGTGAAATGACAAGACTCGCAAAAATGGTCAGACCTGACATTGCAGTAATTACAAATATAGGTACGGCTCATCTTGAATTTCTCGGATCAAGAGACGGAATACTCAAAGCAAAAACAGAAATGCTTCCGTTCCTGAACAAAGACGGTGTTGCTGTACTGAACGGTGACGATGACAAGCTTTCTACAGTCAATTCCGTAAAAACTTTGTTTTTCGGCATGAATTCACAGTGCTTCTGCCATGCTGACAAAATAAAGCAGCGCGGAATCGAAGGAACAGAGTTCGATATTATCTGTGATAACAACTCCATCAAAGCATTTGTTCCTGCTCTTGGAAATCATATGGTAATGAACTCGCTGTGTGCTTTTACCATCGGAAAATATCTGAACATGCCTGTTTCAGAAATGATAAAGGGTATCAATAACTTTAAAACCATCGACGGTCGTTTCAACGTTATCAATACACCTTCACTGACACTGATAAATGACTGCTACAATGCAAATCCTGATTCAACCGCAGCTTCATTAAGAGTTGTATCAAATCTCAAAGGCAGAAGAGCAGCTGTTCTCGCTGATATGAGAGAGCTTGGAGAAAACTCACATGATCTTCATGAAAAGACAGGTTTTCTTGCGGCTTCTTCATGTGATGTTCTTATTTGTATCGGTGATGAAGCCAAGTACATCATGGAAGGCGCAAAAAAAGCAAAGCCGCACTTTGAAGCTTTTTATTTTGAAACAAACAAGGATGCCGTGGAAAAGCTTTCCGGTATTCTGAAAAAAGATGACACTGTTCTTATCAAAGGCTCTCATTCGATGAATCTTTCAGAAATTACAGAATATCTTAAAACACTTGAACTTAATTAATTTTATATAAAGAATCAAATATAGTTTTTTCATTAAATTTTTTTGTAATTTTTTCAATATCAATCACTTGATTAGATTCTCCCCAAAAAACTGAACTGCCTTATTTATCACTTTTTCAACATCACTATGACTGTCATTATAAAATTTAATTGCATTTTCATCAGTATAATCGATACTTGTTACTGATGTAACGTTAAAGCCGGAGTCAAGCAAATAATTGTAAGCTGTATATACCATATCATTACTACGTTCTGAAAAAACAGCTTTTTCCGGTGCAATAGTGAGACTATAGGATTTTTCTTTTTTACCAGTCAGAGTATTTTTGTTCTCAACAGTTAATTCAATAAAATTAATGTCTTCATTTACATTGCCTTGACAACAATCACAACAATATGAAAAATATGGATACTTAGGCAGATAAATTTTATAATTCATGTCATCTTTTTTTGCTTCATACTCAGATTTATTCTCTATATCCTGAACCAATCCAAATGTCTGTGCAACTTTCTCAACTTTACTATAATTTACAAACCAAAGAATACTATACACTGTAATAAAAAAAACAGAAATCAAAAAAACAATAAAAATAATCCTTTTTACTAATTTTTTTACTTTATTCATTTTATATCCGGCTCCTTTTATTTAGATTATAAAAAGATAACCTGAACTTCTTGAATTATGAAATTCAGGTTATCTTTATCTAAAAAAATTATAATTTAATTATATAATAAAAAGTATTATAACCTACATCTTCTGAAGGTAAATGAACACTTAAATCGTCTCCATTGGACCATTTAGCCTTTTTATCATTATAATGTCTTATTCCAGCTTCTTTAAAATTATTCAGATTGGTTTTAACCTTACATCTAGTTTTTTTACTTGAACTAAAAGTCCAGCCTTATTCTGCTATTATATTACCACCCTCTGTTTGTCTTGCTGTTTTAGAACCATCATCTTTTGTATTAAAAAAATCAACCTGTCCTGCACAAGCTGCACTTGCTGAAAGACATGTCATAGAAAGCATAACACCTGTTGCTAATACTGCAACCATTTTCTTAAAATTACATTTCTTGTTCATATTTAATTCTCTTTTATTTTTTGTGTGATTATACATAATGTATTGAATTAATCACCAACTTCAATACACTCAAAAGATATCTTATGACAATATTATATCATATAACATATTTTTAATCAATTCAAAAAAAACACAATTATTATTATAATTTTTTATATTTTTGTTAATTATAGTAACAAAGTGCTTCAAAAATTTATATTATCTCTCCCGAGTTTGCCACTAAAAAAGCTTTCAACTCTTGATAAAATCAGGGATTGAAGGCTGAAATTTTATAATTTTTTTGTATGCATATTTTTACAGTTTTTTTGATAGCTTTTAAATCTGAAATAGAATATAATTTTGATTCAAGTTCAACTTCAAAAGCATGAAGTATCTTCCACTGTACATTCCTCTGTCAGCTACAAGAATAAACCTGTCCAGATTGAGATCGTTCACCGTATTCTTCGGATATCCCATAAAAAACAGAACGTCCCGGATTATTTTCCTGAAACGTCCTGTTCAAATATCTGCGCTGTATTTTATCTGAAGCTCTTGGCCCATATTACAAGTGAGTTGTGATAAACATTTTCATAGACATCTTTTTTCATTCGGTCTGTTACCACACCGTTGTTTGCAAGCTTCTGAAGGATCACAGCCTGAAGCTCCTCAACTGTCATCTCTTCATATGTCTTTCCTTCCGGTATCTCAACAACATGCTCATCATGAGGATCAGGCATTTTGTTCTTTATTTCGGACTGAGGAACCGGTGCCTGCTTCGAAGCCTTTACAGGAACCTTTGAATCAACCTTCGGTTCATTTTCTATTTTGACATTTACAGGCTTCTGACTGCATGATTTTCCGGCTGATTCTGACGGGATCCATACTTCTCCGCTGCAGCCGTCAACTGTAACACTTAGTCTTCCGTTTGATGCTGACACTTTCTTTCCGCTTATTGCTCCTGTATATTCACCATGAGCAAATGAAGGAATATTGAAGTTATAAGCTCCGTCGTCATTGTTTACTGTTACAAGAACAGTTCTGCCGTTATACGTTCTTGAAAATGCATACTGTCTGTTTGTAAGCAGCTGCTCAGCATAATCACCATATGCAAGTTCCGGTGTATTCTGCCTCATTTTTCCGAGTGCTGCGATAAGTCTTGTGCACGGATTATCCTTATCTGCATTTTTATAGTCGTCTATATTCAGTTCAGGTCTCAGTGAATCATCAGAGTATTTTTCCTTTTTACCCTCTATTCCGAACTCAGAACCATAGTATACGGACGGAACACCCGGAAGCGTATACAGCAGAACATGAACAGGAACGTAATGTGATTTGTTGTTAAGCTTTGTATAAATACGTTCTACATCATGATTGTCAGTAAAGTTGTACAGCTTCATACCTTCAGGGAAGCTTTTTCCCATTTCATAAAGTCTCTTTACTGTATGTGCTATTTCAAAATAGTTATGATCATTGTGCCCTGAATAAAGTGCCTTGTGCAGCTGGTAATTTGTTACGGAATGAAGTGTGTCAGAATTTGCCCAGCGTGAATAATCACCGTGAATAACTTCACCCATAAGCCAGAAATCCGGTTTTACTTCATTTGCTGTCTTTCTTAAAGCCTTCATGAAATCAAAATCCAGAACATCCGCAGCATCAAGTCTTATGCCGTCTGCATCAAATTCTCTTACCCAGAATTTTATAACATCAGTAATATAGTTTATTACCGCAGGATTTTTCTGATTCAGTTTTACCAGAAGGTTGTAGCCGCCCCAGTTGTCATAAGTAAATCCGTCGTTGTACTCATTGTTTCCGTTAAAATTAACGTTGCAGTACCACTCTCTGAACGCAGAGCCTTCCCTGTTTTTCTGAATATCCTTGAAAGCGAAGAAATCACGTCCTGTATGATTGAATACCCCGTCAAAAATTACCTTTACCCCGACCTTGTGACAGTAAGCCACGAATTCCTTAAGATCTTCGTTTGTTCCCAGACGGGAATCAAGCTTCTTATAATCAGTTGTTTCATAACCATGTCCTACTGATTCAAAAAGCGGTCCTATATATACGGCATTAAATCCCGTCTTTTTTATCATATCGATCCATGGTTTTAAAGTCAGAAGCCGATGAACAGGCTTCCCATATTTATTTTCCTTTGGTGCTCCGCACATTCCGAGCGGATAAATATGATAGAATACTGCTTCGTCAAACCATGCCATAAAGCAACCCCCCATAAAAACAATTGCACAAGCAATTTTGTATAATATTCCTATTTATATTATACCACTTTAGTCTTAATTAGTCAATTGTTACATAGTACAATTTAAACTTGACGTTTTATAACATTGTATGATAATATAAATATGTTTCATTTTATTTATGGGGATGTGTAAAAATGCGTATAAAAAAACGAATATTTGATATCATTCAGATCGGCAATAAAGAGGATATCCCAAGCAGAATATTTGACTATTTTATTTCCGGGGTAATAATTATAAATATCCTTTCCATGTTTCTTGAAACATTTGATGAGCTTTCTCATGGACTGTTCTGGTTCAAAGCGTGTGAAAATATAACTGTCCTGATTTTCTGCATCGAATATATTTTAAGGATCTGGACAGCTGATCTTCTGTATCCGAAAAAAAGCAAGCTGCAGGCAAGAATCAAGTTTTTACATTCATACGACGGAGTAGTTGATTTTTTCACCATTCTCCCCTTCTTTTTCTTTTCCGGTTTTATTGTATTCAGAATGCTCAGAGTAGTCAGGATCCTTCATCTGTTCAGACTGAATTCAAAGTATGATTCCTTCCATGTTATAACAACAGTAATCCGTGAAAAGAAAAATCAGATCTTTTCTTCTTTGTTTATAGTATTGATCCTCATGTTTGCTTCTTCTCTCGGAATCTACAACGCCGAACACAAAGTCCAGCCTGATGTTTTCAAAAATGCCTTTTCGGGAATCTGGTGGAGCATGTCCACGCTTCTCACGGTCGGATACGGTGATATATATCCTGTAACGGTATCAGGAAGGATCATGGCTATATTTACTGCATTTCTCGGTGTCGGTGCAGTCGCGATACCAACCGGTATCATAAGTGCCGGATTCGTTGAGCTGTACTCAAAGAAAGAACACACCGAGCCTGTTCTTGACGACATAGAAAAATTCGGCGAAATACAGATAAAAAAAGGCAGCGATCTTCTGGGGCTGAGTCTGAAAGAAATGTATGATATTTACGGAATAAAAGTTCTGATGATTTACAGAGACGGGCTTACTGTCCTGCCGTCCGGAAACATCACAACAGCTGAAAATGACATTCTGATCATAAACTCGGAAAAAATACATATAAACAAAAAAACAGAACATCAAAAAAAGAACCGCAAAAATCAAAAACACCCGTAAAACTGGTAGTATATGAAAACTCTATAAGGGCTTGTTATTATTTCTCCGGATGGCTTATCAGGCATGATCAGCACTCTTTGGTTTTGAGTGTGTATTGATTATGACGTACACTCAAAAAAAACCAAAAGAAAAGCCACAAAAATCTCGAATTTCCGTGGCTTTTCTTCACTTAATTAAATTTATTAAATGTTGTTTTATGTATATGTTATCCGACTTTAGGGATAACAAGGTGTAATTTACGGGATTGCAGGAACGTTTCTTAACATTCCCTTTTGTTTATTCATTTATTACAACTTCATCTATCCCTGCAGCTTCCGCTTCACTCAAAGCCTGGTCTGCTTCACCTGCAAGTATATTGACCGTTTTATTGTTCTGCTCAAGCGTTGTCATTCCCATGCAGAAATGCTTAAGACTTACATCCTCAAACATTTCATTTTCGAAAAATGATTTTGTTTTTCTTACGAAAATATCTATAAATCTCTTTTCAATATCCTTGAGGAATATAATAAACTTTCCGTCATCATATCTTCCGATAATATCATCTTTTCTTATATTTCTTCTCATCAGCATAACAAATCTGCTTTCAAGATTTCGGCTGAATGAAATACCCTTTCTCGCCATGATATAATCAAAATCAGATATCGATGTGATCAGAAGAACATGTGAGCCCGCTCTTCCGTCACGCTCGGAAAATTCTTCAACAATATCATAAAAGTCTCTGATATTGTACACACCAAGCGATTTATCCTTTCTGAAATCTCGTTCTTTCTTCAATGAACTTATCTTTCGGTCATCTATATCAGTCGCAAAGCACATCGCCGACTCACCTGACTGAATACATCTGAGTTCAAACCATCTGAAAACGCCGTCTATCTTCACTCTGCATTCAAGGAAAAATACGCCTTTTTTCTCAAGGGCTCTCTTCATCCTGTATGAGATCACAGCTTCTTCAAACTCTTCAGCATCCTTCGGATATACTGTTCCGTTTGAACACATTTCCCTGATATATGAATTATAATCATTTACTGAATGAATATTTGAAAATTTTTCAAAATAGATCTCATTTCCCTGAATCATTTCAACTTTGTCAGTCGTAAAATTAATCTCAAAAACCAGCTCACAAAGCGAGGAAACGAGCTTGTAAAGCGTCTGCTGGCTGCTTATTGCCTTTTCTTCGATCGTCTTGTATTCCGTAATGTCCTGAAGAAGTGCACTCGCCTTGCAGGCTGTATCCCTGTCAGGCATTATGTGAATACTTTTCCAGTGCTTTTCATTATTTTCATCAATACGGTATTCGGTATAATAATCAGCTTCTATTTCAGCGTTTTCATCATACGCTGTTCCTTCTTCGTTCTGAACCATTTTGAGGATCTTCTGGAACTTTGTTCTGTCCTTGGGATAGATCCTTTTTATGTATTCGGCAAGATCAACTGCGTCCTGCTGCTGCACATTTCCGGTATTCAAGAGCATTGCTTCAAATTTTTCGGTATCAATATCATATATTTTGGCATTCATGCTTTTAATAATACGATTTAGCCTTCTCTGTGCTGAAATTACCGACTGTTCCTGATTTTTCTCTCTCTGAATGTCAGAAATAAATATAGTGGCAACCGGCTTTGTTTTTTTGCTGAACGTCTGATAAAATACTTTAAATCTGCACCAGTCATAATCCTCCTGCATCTCCTCATCACAGACATCAAAAAGCTTCATGCGGGTCTCAAACTCATATTCGGTATCTCCCCTGTAAAAGAACGACAAAATACCTTTCAGAGAAATCTTCCGGATCGCTTCATCACGATAATCCTCATGAAGATTTGTCAGGATCACGCTGTTAAACAAAGTCGAATACTGTCCTGTAGATTCTATGTACAGAACCTTTTCCTGACCAAACGACAAGATCCTGTAAGTATCAGACTCTATATCAAGTTCTATGATTATCGCATTTACATAAGGCAGGACCTGCATGTATTTGTGATAAAGAGTTTTTGAATCACTCAGGTCAGTTTCTGCAGGCATTGCAGGTGTAAGCTTTTCAGCAACAGGAAGATACTTAGGAGTGTAGTTCTTTACATACTCCACAAAGTCGTCCTCCGAAAGCGGTTTTGAAAAAACATAGCCCTGAATGACGTCACATCCGATTTTTCGGAGAAAATCAATATTTTCCGGTGTTTCTATACCCTCGGCAACTATCTTCATTCCGAGTCCTCTGGCCATTGCAACCACGCTCGCAATAACTGAGTTGTTTCGTTCTATATCACTTTCGTTGTCACATACGAAAAACATCCTGTCCATTTTCAGAACGTCAACAGGCATTGATTTTAACATGTTGAGTGACGAGCTTCCTGTTCCGAAATCATCTATCGAACAGTAAAATCCGCTCTTTCTGAGTTCAAACATTATATCTTTAAAAGTACTGAAATCATCAAATACAGCACTTTCTGTAAATTCAACTTCTATTCGGCCGTCAGGAATATTGTAGCGGTTTCGCATATCTGTATAGAATTCGATGAATTCCTTGAGCTTCAGATCCACCTTTGAAACGTTTACGGAAATTACAATTCCTTCAAACCATTTTTCCTTAAGATGCTTGCTGATAAATTTACAGGTAAGCTCCATAACATGGCAGTCAAGCTTTGTAATAAGTCCGTTCTTTTCAAGTACCGGGATAAATTCGCCCGGATATACCATCGTTCCGTCAGGCTTTATCCATCTTACAAGTGCCTCGGCACTCTTTACCCTGTCCTCAAACTGAAGATAATGCTGCGGCTGGAGAAATATCCTGAACTCTCCGTTTTCTATCGCTGCATCAACAGACTGAACAAGTTCTATCTCTTTTGTTATTCTTTCATGTATCTTAAGATCATAGAAAAAATATCCTGCCGAAAGATCCGAATGATTAATGGCAACTGACAGCTTGTCAGCAGCACCCCTTATCGTCATGTCCGGATCATTTTCATTTTTCGGAATAAGATAAATGCCAAACACATACTGTATTCCGAATCCGTACTTCTGTGCTTCCTTTGATTCCTTTGAAAAAAGAATGATCTTGTCAACAAGTTCGATTATTTCTTCTTTTCCTGTATACTTTGTAAATAACATAAACTTGTTTGTAGAAAATCTTACAGTAATTCCGCCGTCTGAAACAGAAGATGAAATAACATCGCACAAAAGCATCTGTGTATATTCTACGATATTTTCAGCAGTTGTCGCACCGAAAACATTTTCTATGAAATTTATATTGTTGATATTTAAACAAATCAGCGCACACTCATCGGTGCAGGCTTGCAAATAATCCTTTGCAGCTTTGCAAAAATCACTGAAATCGTCTCTGAGTATTCCATTTTCCTTATATCCCTTTACAGAATCAGTTTCAGGATTTTTCATGTCAAACAACCCCTTTGCCCAAAAACTCCTTTATGAAAATATCATAAATTTATATCATATATATAATTATTATACAACATTTTGCTAATGTTTAACAACCCTTTTTTATATTTTTGGACATACTCACAAATGATTATATGTTTTTTGTATATTATTATTTTGTACTTTCTGTCTTTTTGAATCACATTTCATTCAGCGTTATTTATAAACTCACTCAGCATATCATCAAGCTGATCAAATGATCTGTATCCAACTGCAGAAGCTTCCATATTTCCGTTTTTTATCACCACAAGCATAGGGATGTTTAAAACGTGAAATTTTTGTGCAAGCTCCGGCTCGTCGTCAACATTTACTTTTCCGACTTTGATTTTACCTTTGTATTTTTCTGCAATTTTGTCGACCACAGGAGAAAGCATCATGCACGGACCGCACCATTCTGCCCAGAAATCAAGCAGTACGGGAATATCTGAATCCATTGCCTCTTTTTCAAAATTTCTGTTTGTGATTTCAAGTTCAGCCATATCTTTTTATCCTTTCTCTATTTTGATTTGTAATACAGCATACAGTGACAGAAGCCTTCAAAATTCGGATCTGCGACCTGCTGTCTGAATTCCTTGCACATGCATCTGTTGTCATCATTTTTCTCGATTCTGCAGGGACAGTAACCATCCCTCTTTTTCAGACCTTCTTTAACAGTGTCAACTATATTTTTATCAGGATTAAGTGTAATCTTCATCTTTTGACCACTCCTTTCAACTGTATTTTATCAGAAATAAAACTTACGTTCTGTAACCTTGTCGCAGAACAGCAGATCAGTAATAGCAGTTATTGCTGCAGCCTGAGGGAAACAGTTCCCTTTTCATATCATTTATAAAAATCTCCTCTGTTCTGCTCTCTTCAAGTATACAGAGCGCTCTTTTCAAAGCCTTGATATCATTTACTGCAGAAACAGTATCATTTCCGCGGCTGACAACCTTCAGATGAGTGATCCCTGCTTCTCTGAGCTTCCAAAGTGAACACAGAGCGCAGCCTGAAAAACCTGTACATTCAGATGTCTCTTCTTCATAAGTCCGGCTGTTTGCTTTGCCTGTTCCTATATCAATATTATCGTCATCAGGGTCAATTAATTCAATTCTGTAAGGAAGATGGCAAATATGGCACAGTTCATCACAGTGGAATGAACTGCAGTATGCCCCTGTAAAATGGCATTTTTCATTCAGTGCAAATGCTTCATATTCCTCAGGAAAATGTTCGGATGATGCTTTGATATTTTTCATCTCTTCGATCAGGGTCTGCCTCGGAAAAATTATTCTCTTAAAAGCATCTTCGCATCCGCTCATTTCTTTTTTCAGATGGTTTAAAACAAGATGGTTCATTTCACCGGATTCTCCGCTCAGAATAAGCTTTATATCTTTTATCCGAGACAGAAACAGAAAAAGATCGTGATCAGCGACAATAAAAGTGTTAAAACCGTTTTCCATAAGGCTCAAAACATAATTTTTCAAAAAAGGATACTGCTCTTTTTCATAGCAAAGTGAATTCAGAACGACCGAAACAGGTATTTTATATTCTCTGACCATATTTTTTAAAATAAACAGCTCACTTTCTGCTCCGATCTGAACATTGCAGTACATGACCTCACGCCTGTTAAGCGGTCTTCTGTTCATATTTTCATTATAATATTCTCCCGGAACATACCCGAAGTAGATCTCATCGGCTCCTGCTTTTGCATATTCTTCATAATCATCGACAGAACCTATACCTGCGACTATCTTCATATTTTTTCACCACCCGGACTTAAATATTTATTACCACTCTTTCACAGCTTTTCCATCCATCATGTTCAGCAAGTGAATTATCATTTAAAAATGCACTGCAGAATCCGAACAAACTGTTTCCCTTCCCCTTCATCATAAGATGATCGGGATAACGAAGATAATATTTTTCACAGTATTTTTCACAGTCTGAAACACGGGTCTGTCTGCTTCTGCTTCCTGTTGTGATCAGTGCGTGCAAAGGACAGAAGGTACCTGTATTTGTCTGAAAATACGGCATGAAAACCGTTTTTTCAGAAAACATAAGATTTTCTGTTTCAGTTTTTAGTTTGTCAGAACTGTCTGCAAGATATCTTCTTCTCGGATCTCTTTTTCTTTTATTCAGAAGTATTCCCTTTTCAAACGAACATACAGGATCACCGGAAAAATGCTCCTTTGCAAAGAAAAGCATACCTTCATCGCCGAACTGAAAAACACAGCCTTCTGTTTTCCTCAAATGCAGATATCCGATCATTTCAGAAATCAGTCTGCAGAATTTTTCAAGTTCCGATTCAGACACCGGCGGCACTGATATCATGATTTTAAGTCCGTGTGAAACAGCTTTGTCCACAAGTGATCCGAACTGCTCAAACGAAGGAAAAAGATTTGTGCAAAAAGAATTTCCGATCACGATACCGTCAGATATACTTCTGATCTCATCCGGAAAATCAATATTTTCTCTCTTCAAAAATCCTTTCATTCTCAAAGGATCCTCCAGTGAAAAATATATACGCTTCCCTTCTAAAGCAGACCCTGTTTCTTCATAAAAGCTCTTTATCCATTGAAGTTCAGCTTCCTTCAGATCAGTTCTGTAAATATCCTCCTTATTATCAGGATACCTGCCGCCCATCATGGCATGGCTCATAACATGATCCTCTTCATACAGCTTCAGATCAATATATTCAAGGTACTGCTTTGAAAGTATGCGGGCATATTCTGAAAAATCGGTATTATTTATCCTTATTTCAAACGAATCTGAATACCTGTCACCGTCTACTTTTTTTACAGTGAAATTTTTTGAAGATATTTCAGTCTTTTCATATTTTTTCAGCTCATGGTCATAAAAATACAGCACCATGCTTTCAGGCGGTCCGCTCATTTCCATATATCCGGCAGGAAGCCTTGTCAGAATATGTTCATCTGACAGCTCATGCACCTGTATTTCAAGGCTTTTTGAATTTTTAAAGCAAAGATCACCATGAACGAGAGCAAACGGTATCATTTTTTCACCTCCGTATAAAAAAGCCTCTTTGGGTGATCGGTTTTAACCCAAAGAGAACATTTTTGTTATACTGCATTTTAAACTTTTTCGATTCTTTCCAGACCTGACAGATATTGATTTTTAACTTCGATTTCTTTTTCTGCGTCACATATTCCTTTTACCTTATCACACAGATCACTGCTGCGATATTTTTCAAGAACTATGATCCTTGAAAGTGCATAGGCACTTCCCCAGCGAACAGCGGTTCCGGGATCTTCCGAATTTCTGATCAGAACAGGAATGATGTCGTCAAGCTCATCGGGAAATGAAGCTGCCATATTTCCAACTATGCGTGAAGCTTCCCTCTTGCATTCATCATCCGGACTTTCAACATATTTTTTTGCAAAATCAAAATACTCAATTCCAAGCGGAATAAATTTCTTGTTTGAAACCTCTTCAATTGACTCAAGTACTGCAGACGCACTTTTCTCACCGGAAATTTTTGCTGATTCAAAAATATCCTTTGAAGAAATACTTCCATATACCATTCCGTCAATTATGATCTTTTTAATATCATTTTTTTTAACGTCTTCCTGGGTCATGATTTCATCTAAAATCATTGAAATTTTCCTCCCGATATGTATTCAAATAAAAACGTTTTTTTCATTAATCCGTAAAAATTATCTAAGGATCTCATCGATCGTTGATACTGTACTGAAAGTGCCTTTGTTTTTTCTGATTATTTCTCTTAAAGTCTGAAGCTCAAAAAAGCTGATATAGCATATAAGTGTCGTATTTTCACCTGATATGGCGCCCTTTGACTCCATGATCGTACAAGTTTTGTTCATCTTTTCCTTTATTTCCCTTACTATCTCATCAGGATCCTTGGTGATGATAGTAACCTGCTTGATCGATTCAAAATGATCTGTGAAATGGTCTATCAGTGAAGTTGCGACAACATACACAAGCAGACTCAGAAGAGCTGAGTTTCTGTCCATTTCGAAAAATACCACTGCATAAACACAGATATTAAAACCTAACAGGATCGGACTCATACTGTAGTTCTTTCCTGTTTTGTCGAAAAGCTTTTTGATGATAATATTGGCAAGTATTTCTGAACCGTCAATACATCCGCCGCATCTGAGAATAAGCGAAAGTCCGATACCAAGTATTGCACCGCCGAAGGCCACTGCAAGAAAGTGCTCGGTGTTTAGTTCAAACGGTATTTTTTCAAAGAAATCCAGTCCGACGGTATAGACGACTGACCCGACAACAGCCTTTATCATAAGCGATCTTCCGAGGAAAATAAATCCCGCTATCAGAAACGGAATAAAAACTCCGATAACGCACAATGAAAGGTCAAATCCGGTAACCTTGCTGAGAAGGATACCTATACCGGCAGTTCCGTAGTCTATGGCATCATTCGGAATAAGAATGCATGCAACAGAAAAACTCGCAAGTACTGCGCCGATTATAACAAGTACATATTCAATTACTTCTTTTAGTTTTTTATTCATGCTTCACCTCTTTTTTCTCATGGAACAGCAAATACAACTTCTGTGTTAAGACTTATATATTTTTTTACAGCTTCCTCAAACATAGGAAATACTGTCTCACGTTTGTTTCCAAATGCTCCGCAGCCGAAAGCACCGAGTATAATAAGCTCAGGGTGTCTGCTTTCTGCAAAAGAAACTATTTTATCTATTCTTCTTTTCATCACCGTGTCAAGTTTCTTTGATCCGAGAAAAAAAGATTCATATCTGTTTACTGCAGGACAGGTGATAAAATCACATAAAACAGGGTTATCAAGAATATTTCCGTCACTGTCTCTTATTATCTTTACATTTTCTGAAAATATCATGCCATCCGTATAATCAGCCAGAACATGAAGTCTGTTCTGTCTGTAAAAGGCTTTCTGCTGTTTTATTGTATAATAAAGTCCCGACGCCCGGCACAGTGATTCTTCCTGGGCGCTTCCGCCGATGATATACGCTCCTCCTGCAACTATCGCATTTGCAAAATTAAGTGCGATCATTTTCTTTCCGGCATTTTTTAAAATACAGTCAACAGTTGTAAGCTTAACTGTATTTTTCTCAACCGAAAAATCCGAAATTTCATTTTTTTCCACCGGTACATGATCTTTTATAAATTCAGACCTCATACCGTCAAACACATTGTCTTTTAATAATTTGTCATTGGCTTTTTTTATCTGTATATTTGTCATGACATTCACCTTTTTTTATTTCTGAAGGAACACTTATAAATGCATTATAACATACTTTAGACACATTTTCAAGAACGAAAGGCGCCATGCATATTTTTATGCACAGCGCCTTTCAAAAATATATATAATCCAACAACCGTTATTTCAAAAAATCATCTGATATATTAAGTTTATTTGCCAAAGAAATCTCCGCATACTGCTTTTCAAAATTAGTTTCAGTCTCCATATATGCTTTCTTTGCTTTTGAACGTTTTATCTTCTGTGCATCCGGACTGAGTTCAACATCGAGTACATCCTTTTCCTCTTTTCTGACAGTATCTGAAGCATCTGACATATTTTCAATTTCTTCATTTATATCAGTTTTTCCGGCATCTGCCGTGTCATCATTATTTTCCGGAACAGCACTTTCAATATTTTCATAAAGCTCGTCTTTCTCAGCCTGCTCTGCCTCTTTGAGTTCTTTTTTGACTTCATTGACCTCTTCCTCTGTCGGAAGCCTGTCATATCCGCCGGTTTTGTAAAACTTTGCAGAGATCTTGTTAAGTGCATTCATTCTGCGCATCTCACCTGCTGCTATCGCAAGCTTGGCAGGCTGCGGAATGTTCGGATCGCTTTCTGCGGATTTTATTACAGACAGCGACTGATTTACCTTATTAAGCTTCAGCCTGTCGACCTCTTCTTTGGTCTTGCAGCTCTTAAGCTCTTTTTCGTATGATTTCTTTTCTTTTTCAATTGATTTTATCTTATTGTAAAGCGTCGGATTTGTCTCTCTGAGATATTCCATTTCCTCTTGTGTAAGCTCTGCATCAACAGCTATCTTGCTGTCAATAGTCTCTTTGAGCTTATCATCTTCATGTTCCTCAGCAGTACGTTTATAATACTCCTTGAATGACGCATTTTTCATTTCAAGTGCAGTCATATTGGCTTTGGATTTGAAATCCCCCTCAGCCTTTTTCTGTTTCCATTTATTTTCCAGTTTCATATTGTTTACATAATTTGAAACCGATCCGATAGTAGTAAAGTCCATAATCAAATTCCTCCCTGAAAATTGACCATATCCGTTCCAAATATTCATGTTCTGCAAGAAGCCGAAAATTTCTGTAAAAAATGTAGAAGGACTTCCTTGTCTGTACATTTTTTGTCAGGTAAAATGAATACTGCTTATTATATTTATCGGCAGGAAAATTTAAATTTCAATATTATATTGAAAAGCTGATGAAGTTGTTGTGTTCATTTTTTATGCAAAGATTTTATTTTGCGTAATTAGATTTGAAGATTAGATTATTAAAGTCCTGATACTTGTGCTTTATCATAAAGTATCAGGACTCAAAAATTAAATTCGTGCGACCGCCATTCAGGCGGATTATTATTTTGATTTGAAGATTTATAATTTAAGATATATAGCGGGACGTACACCTTCGGGATTGTGAACAGTAATTTCGCTGAACGACCCGTCACTGAGGACATACCCGACATCGTAATTATAATAAGGAGAGGCGGAGCGCAGCCACCAATCGGAGCCAAGGCTCCTGTCTTGTTTCGATATTAGCCCCTTTACTTTTAAGTTTTTATAATATGATAATAATGGATTGTCATTCCTTATCCAGCTATATTCTTCCCATTCTTTCTCTGATAATATGTCTTCTGCACTTAATAAAGTTACTTTATCAGAATTTGTTTCTTTTATGCATTCTTTTTCATCATTATCAAATGAACTTTTATAAAATTCTTCATTCAGCCATTTCCTTAATGTACTTTGACTCCAATCTTTTGATTTTCTTCCTGATTCATCAAATTTCTTTTTACATATTATCGTTTCACATAATACATATATACTTTCGTTTCCTTTATCCAGTACTCGCCACTTCAATGGTTTTCCATCATACTTTCCGAATTCAAATACTTCTCCCGTTTCCAATGAAGAATATTTTTTACTTCTTCTTTCATATTCTGTCTGACTTTTCTTCATTTCTTTTATTGCATACACTATCTTTTTATTCAGATCTATTTTATATAACTCTTCATTATAATCTTCTCTTTCTTCATTCAAAAAAGAAAATCTGCTATACTGCTCTGTCTTTTCATTTGTTATTATTACTCGGTTCTTTTCTATTTTTCCTTTATCATTCCATACCGGTAACACTTCTATTATATAATCATCCAGCTTTATTGTCTGATCCTTTATTAACGCCTGGATTTCTTCTTTTATTCCCTTTGTTTCTTTTATCGGTTCTTCCTCTATATCTGCTGTTATCTGTAAACTTGCTTCATTTGCATTAGTACCAAAATTATTTGAGACGTATTCCTGTATCTTTTCTTCGGGTATAGTTACTCCCAGATCACTCATGATTTTTCTTACAAATGAAAGATTATTTTCTTCTATACCATCTGCAATCTCTGTTATTCCAAACGCACGGCACCATCTTGACAGCTTTCCGCTAAAATAATACTGCATTATACTTTCAATATCCGCATTTTCTCTTAGTTCTTCAAGACTGCGTACCTCTGCGCCATTTTTCATTTTAAGAGGAAATTTTATTACTTTCTTTATCATGACAATACTCCTTTTACGTGCAACTGATGGATGAATTTAATTATCCAAATAATCCTCTGAAAAATCCGCCTATTTTACCACATACTTCTTTGGCTTTTGATACAACTTTTTTACCTGTATCAATTACCTTTTCACCAAATTTCTTCACTGCTGTATTGGCTGCATCAGCGATTTTCTTTACTCCTTCATGTACTGCTTTCTTTACTTTATCTCCGGCTACATGTGATACGACTTCTGTTACTACTGTACTTACTGCTGCACCTACAGGTCCGAATACAGCTGTTGCCGCTGCTTTAACTCCTGTTTTTATCCCTTTAACTGCCAAATCTGCAAGCTGTGCTACTGTAATATCCTGATTTCTTTCCATACCTTCAGTAACAGTCATTTTTCCTGTTGCAACCTTAAAAGCTGTTTTTATTTTTTCTACTGCTGAATATGCAATATTCGCAATTACTTTTACAGGTGTTCCTTTTGGAAGAATTCTTATTTTACCTGTCTCTGATGCTATCTGCAGAGATCCTGCAACAGCTGCCTTGACTCCGGTATCAACTCCTGTTGTGACTGCTCGTTCAACTACTTCACCAACATTTACATCCTGTCCTGTTGCTATCGATTCGGCTATTTCTTCACCGGCCGCAAGTGCCGTAGTAAGAATAGCATTCCCTGCTGCCTGTTTTCCTACTCCGATAGCTATTTTATCAACTCCATATTCAGTCCATTTCTTCACATCTCCCTTGCCTTCAAGTACATCAGGCGGAGCGTCTTTTATTTCATACTGACTGATATCTATCACTTTATCATCAGGAATTAAGCTGCTGTTTCCCTGAAGAGTATTATACATTGATTCATTTACTGTCTGCAAAGCTTCAGAACATGATTCATAAACAGTTGCTGCTGTTGCCAGTCCTGCTTCTTCGAAAGCAGCTCTTGTTTTTTCTTCAAACCATGCTTCTCTTTTTATGCCTTTTTCCTTTGCCTGCTCAAGTTCTCTGAGATTCTGATCATTTGTTCGGATAGTTGACATAATCTCAGAAATATTTGATGCTATTTCGTCATGACTTTTTTCAGGCATGTATTCTGTATATTTTCTTTCAAGATAAGATTCTATCTCGTCTTCACTGATATCTTTTATTCCCCCGACTACATCCTTTACTATTGTTCCGAGGCTGTTCTTTTCACCTGATGAAAATATATTTCTTAAAAAGTTACCCATAATATGATTCTCCTTTACATTGCATTTTTAAAATTACTGTTTTTTGTGTAAAATTCCTGTAGTTTATCTATCTTTTTTTTCATTGTTTCCGCAAGAGGTTTAGTTGAACTTATACAATCGATAAGATTTTTCTGCATTAATTTATCCTGTCCGTTTGCGAATGCATCTTCTACTGATTCAACTACTACACTTTCTATGTCTGCTCCGCTGAACCCTTTTGTTTTATTTACTATTTCATCAATATCCAATGAAGCAAAATCATTCGGTCGGCGTTTCTTTATATGTATTTCAAAAATTCGCTTTCTTTCTTCATCGTTTGGCAAATTTACATAGAAAATATCGTCAAATCGTCCTTTTCTCAGAAGCTCAGGCGGCAGCTTTGAAATATCATTGGCAGTTGCAACAACAAAGACCGGCGTAGTCTTTTCCTGCAGCCATGTCAGAAATGCTGCGAACAGTCTCATAGTTACTTCATGTCCTGATCCGTCCGTTCCGGCAAATCCTTTTTCAAGTTCATCTACCCATAGAACACATGGAGAAATATTTTCAGCAAGTTCTATTGCTTTTCTCATGTTGGATTCAGACTCGCCAAGGTATTTGCCCATGATCCTGCCCATATCAAGTTTTAAAAGCGGTACTTCAAAAAGTGCTGATGTTGCTTTGGCTGCAAGTGATTTTCCACATCCGGGGATACCGGCTATAAGTACTCCTTTAGGCATATCAACACCGAATTTCTTCGCTTTTTCAATATCTTTAAATACTTTTGATTTCCGTTCAAGCCATTTCTTTAATGTATCAAGTCCGCCTATGTCACTTATTTTTTCCTTTACTTCAATCATTTCAAGGGTATTTGATTTCATTATGATCTGACGTTTCTGTTCAAAAATAAGGTTCAGATCCTTGTGCGTTATATCGCCTGTTTCTGCAAGTGACAAATTTATAAGGGTATCTATTTCATATGTTGTTAATCCCTTAAATGCTACAGCTATCTCATCCAGTAAAGAATCCTCTGCCTGAAGTTCATATGCTTCAAGGTATTCTTTTACATGTGCCTTAATATCATCCTGTGTCATGGCATCCATTTCAAACACGGTTACAAATTTCTCTATTTCTTTCGGGATAACGACTACAGGTGAAACAATTATTATGGTTGTTTCAATCTGTCCGGTTATTATTCGCTGGCATATACGTTTTAACAACGCAACAGTTTCAATATTGTCACCGTCTAACTCTCTGTGAGCATCTTTTAAAACAAGTATATGATCATTCAGTTCTGTTCCTTCATTCAAATAAGAAAGTGTTTCGTTCAGTTCTGTTTTGTCCGGAAGAAGATTCGTCTTATTTTTAAAGTCAACAAGTCCGTCTGCAGCATTCCACTCTATTATTTTTTTGCCGGTATTAAGTGATGAGATTATTTCATCTGTCTTTATTTCCTCGTATGCATCAATATATAGGATCGGATATCCTGCGTCTATATACTGAAGCAAGTTTTTTCTTAAGTTCATTAATATTTCCCCCTGTCATATGCATCCTTGATACAAATGTATATCTGAAATGTTTTGGTGATTTTTGCGTAATTACCATTATATAGCTACATAGATCCTTGGCTTTCGTTATTACTCCAAGGTCATTATTTTGATTATGCATTTTAAACCTCGAAAATTTTTTCGTGCGACCGCCATTCAGGCGGATTATTATTTTGATTTGAAGATTTATAATTTAAGATTTAAAGCGGGACGTACACCAAGGGTATACTTAACATCGAGGTTGTTGAGCGACCCGTCACTGTAGACACTCCAGGCATAGTAACTAAAAATAGGATAGGCGGAGCGCAGCCACCAAATGGAGCCAAGGCTCCTCTCTTGTTGTGTCATCAGTTTTTCTGCTTCTTCTTTACTTAGCAAAGTCACTTTGTCAGAGTTTACTTCTTTTATGCATTCTTTTTCTTCATTATCAAACGAACCTTTATAAAACTCTTCATTCAGCCATTTTCTTATTGGACTTTGACTCCAATCGTTTGATCGCCTTCCTGAATCCTCGAATTGTTTATCACATATTTTTGTTTCACACAATACATATATGCTGTCGCTTCCAGTATCCAGCACTCTCCACTTCAATATTTTTCCATCATACTTGCCAAATTCAAATACTTCTCCTTTTTTTAATGATGAATATTTTGTACTTGTTATGCTGCTTCTTTTTTCATATACTGTCTGACTTTTCTTCATTTCTTTTATTGCATACGCTATCTTTTCGTTCAGATCTTTTTTATATAACTCTTCATTATAATCTTCTCTTTCTTCATTCAAAAAAGAAAATCTGCTATACTGTTCTGTCTTTTCATTTGTTATTATTACTCGGTTCTTTTCTATTTTTCCTTTATCATTCCATACCGGTAATACTTCTATTACATAGTCAGATAAATTTATAGATTGTTCTTCTATTAGCAACTGTTGAAGTTCTTCTTTTATTCCCTTTGTCTCTTTTACAGGTTCTTCCTCTATATCTGCTGTTATTTGTAATACTGAATCATCTGAGTTGTTTCCAAAATTCTTTGAGATATATTCTTCTATTTTTTCTTCAGTGATTTCTACTCCCAGCATATTAAGTATTTTTCTTACATATCCCTTATTTATTTCCGGTATCTCTTCTGCTATTTCATTCATTCCAAATGCTTTACACCATTTTTTTAATTTTCCATTACTATAATATTTCATTATACTTTCTACATCTGCATTTTCTCTTAGTTCTTCCAGACTTCTAACTTCGGCTCCATTTTGCATTTTCAATGGAAACTTGATATTTCGTACTACCATTTCTGAACTCCTTTTCGGTTTTTTATCATAGTATTTTCAGAATATAAAAAAACACACCACAAGTATAAGCTAATACCTGTAGTGTGTTACCTTCTAAACATTTATTTTTGTGTAGCTGGCTGACATTTCCCCACAGTCCCTATAGCTTTGCGTCACATATTTTCACATGCTTTGCCTTTTAACGTTTTCTTATATTATTATTTTACTTTATATTATTGAGTATGTCAACACTTCAAATGATTTTCCCAGTTCCGAGATTATTAAAAGTTACTACTCACGGGCAATGTCATTTAGTTAAGCGGTGGCATAATATTCCTATTCTCTTTTTAAGCACTCTGTCGACAGAAAAAAATAATAACAACAAAAAACAAGAGATGTTTTTACAAATATAGCATCAAAAACGAGAAATTTGAGCAGCACAAACAGACAGATAATCAAACCATAAAAATGGAATTATCTGCCTGCTGTGAATATAAAATTGTTATGCTCATCTCCGTCCTTTTCAGTATGAGGTACACCCGACTTTACTATTGTTACCCAGGCATCTTTGGCAGCATCACCTGTAATATCAAGTCTGAAACTGATATCCGAACCGCTTCTGACTGTTTTTTTCTTAAAATCTATGTCAACAGACAACGGCTGACTTTTTTCGTTTCCCGTTTCAGAAAAAACAACATCATTCTGAAACAACACACTGTCATATGTACTTAAACTGCATATTAAAGCAAATGACAAAAACAAGGCCGCACTTCTCTTAAAAAACTTTTTCATAATACACCACTCTCCTTTGCATAAATACAGGTCGACCGGATTTTCTTAATATATTTATCGATAAAGCAGCGTATTATTCAATAACGTGGTAAATATTACGACGAAGAGAATACGCCCCGCAGGATAACCCTGGAGGGCGTATTTTTTGTATCATTTAAATTTCTGCTTTTAAACAAGCAGAGGAGATTTTAAGAAGCGAAATATCAAATCAGTTATCTTTTCATTTCAAACATTGCCTTAACACTTGCATCCTTGCTTACATACTGTTTAAGATATGCAAGGTCTGCTATGTCAACCACTCCGTTTGCATCAATATCGGCAGCAATTCTCTGTTTTTCGTTCATTTCTTTTTTGGAAAGCAGTGCAACTGACAACGTTGAAAGATCTGTAAGGTCAGCAGAACCGTTTCCGTCGAGATCTCCGCACTGAATTACAGCAGCTTTCGGTTTAAATTCTTCCTTTACCGGAGCAGATGCATCTTCTTCATCAATTACAATATAAGGTAAGCCAAACTCTTCCGGAGTGCCTACTTCTGTTTCCGGATAACATTTTAATACAAAGTCGAATTTTTGACGATAATTATCTATAATACATTCTCCAAAGCCCGGTTCCCAAATATAATCAACACTTTTCGGGATAGTAGCACTCTTTAATTTCGGGCAGTCAAAAAACGCATCTATACCTATATGTTCAAGTCCTTCTGAAAATTCAACATTCTCAAGATTTTTATTTTCGGAAAATGCATATTGTTCTATTCTTTTCAAGCCTGAAGGAAAACTGAGTGTCTTAAAACCACAGTTTTTAAATGCACAGTTATCTATTGTTTCAAGGCTGTCAGTAAAATTAATGTCTTCAAGATTTGTACAGTCTGCAAATGCAGAAAGATTTATATATGTGACACTATCAGGCAAAACTGTTTTTTTCAGCGATGAGCAGCCCGAAAAAGTATAGCTTGCTATTCCGTCTATTCCGTCAGGAATAACAATTTCAGTCAGGCTGCTGCAGTTTTCAAATGCGTTGAGCCAGATTTTAGTAAGTGTGGATGGAAGTTCTATATTTTTTATACTCCTGCATCCGCAGAAAGCAGCAAAGAAAATCTCCTGAAGTCCTTCGGAAAAATTAACATTTTCAAGTTCTTCACAATCTTCAAAAGCCTGTTTATCAATTACAGTTACTGATGCCGGAATAAATACTGTTTTCAGGTTTTTGTTTCTGCTAAATGCCTGTTCTCCTATTTTGGTAACCGGCTGTCCGCAAATTTCAGACGGAATTTCAACTGTTTTTGCATCAGAGTCACTTCTGCTAAGAACAGCATGATCCTCATAAAGCATATATTCCATATCATCGACCTTGATGTTTTTATATTTATTGTAATTGGATACATCTGAAGACATCAGCCATTCTGACAGACAAATCATAAATGTCTCAGAATCAGTATAGCCATTCTCCTGAACCAGGTCAAGCTTATAAATATTATCATAGAATTCTTCTTCAAGGTATTCATTTTTGATATCACTGTGTGTAATATAGTAACGGGCAAGAAGACCTATTGTTCCTCTGTCGATTGTATAATATTCAGTATCATCCTTAAAAAACGGTCGGCAGTTTGAGATGATTCGTTTTTGAATATCATCAGGTATATCGATTTTCTTTGGAACTTCAATTCCGGTCCACATACCGTCTGTCATCTCATAATCTTTTTCCATAACCGAAAGGTAATCCTGTAAATCAAAAGGTCTTGTGTATTGTTTGTAAATAAAGAAATCATACAGATCCTTAAGATCAGCAACTCCATCCTCATTTACATCAGGATCTATATTTCCTGATTCAATTTCCCTGCAAAGCTTTAAATATGTCGGTGCTGAATATTTCATTGAAATATTGAAGTCTTTATTACCGATATCCAAAAATGAAAGATTTATAAAATCGGTTTTTATTTCTTCCGAACCATAAAAATCATTCCTGTATTCTTCCATTTTATCATAGTTATGATAGATGTCAAAGAGATTATAATTTCCGTATCCGTCAATCAGATTATAATCAAGTTCATCTATTATACCATCGGTATTCACGTCAGCAGCATTTTCTATTCTTTCTGCATGTTCATCCGGAAGAGACTCTCTTTCTTTAAGATACAAATACAGATCATATGTATCAAACATATTGAATATTCCGTCTGCGTTAAAGTCAAATTTTTCTATATTTTCATCTATGTAAATAAGTGCTGTCTCATCATCTGTAAATTCATTCACGGCGTCAGCTGCATATGAAATCATGCCGCCCGGATTTGCTGCTGCAAGTGCTGTAAGAAATGCTATCGCTTTTTTGTACTGTATTTTCATTTTAGTTTCCTCCTCTGTTGCAGGATCAGTGTCAGTGACAATGATATCCTGTATAGTTTCCTCCGGATCTTTTTCAAAAGAAACCGGTTTTTCCTTCGTTACTTCTGTTATGTATGTTGTCGTAGTATTTTCTTTTGCAATATCACTTTTCTGTGAATCGGATCCCGTTTTTTTATCATTGACAACCGATTCTGTTGTCTGAAGCACAGAAACCTGTGACGTTACGGATGAAGAGTCTGTACTTCTTATTTGTTCTTCATTTGCCAAAACCGTACTCTCACAAACCGGCTTTTCAGTTTCGGCGATATCATCTTTTTCTGGAAATGACGTTTCTTCTATAATTAATGAATTATTATCCGGAGTTTTAAGTGATGGATCCGACTGAAGTTTAATGCCAAATATAACCGCTGCACACAAACCTGAAAATACAACTGCCGAGCGGATCATAATTTTCTTTCTGCGGTTTTCACGTTCAATGTATTCATCACGGTTTTTTAGTACTCGTCTGTACATTTCTTCATGACTTACCATATTCAAATCCACTCCTTTCAAGATCTGTTTTCAGTGCCTTTCTTGCATTATAAAGCAAAGCCTCAATTTGTCGTTTGGTTTTTTTCATGATTACAGCCGACTCTTCGTTACTCATATTTTCAAAATATGAAAGATAAATGACCTGGCTATACTCCGGCTTAATAGTTCTTAACGATCTGTATATCATATTCCTCTGTTCATTTTTTATATATTCATCTTCAACGTTTTCCTTACTCTTTATATCATCAGGGATCTCTTCTGGAATGTTCACACGGCTCGAACCTCTGCGCAGAAACTTTCCGGTTTTATTGCGTGCAATGGAATACAGCCAGGTTTTAAATGAGCTCCTGCCGGAAAAAACAGGATGCCTGACAGCAAGCTCAGTAAAAGTATCCTCTGCTATATCCTCTGCAGTATGAATATTTCGGACGATGCTGTTTATATACAAAATCAATCCGTCCTGATATTCACGAATCAAATCCAACATTCCTTCATCTTCTCCCGAAAGAAAACGGCGGTAGCTACTTTCACCGTTATCCATTTTTTTATCACGCTCCTGTTTTGAGAGAAAATTTACAGTTGACCAAAAATCGCTCTTGATTTTTCTGTAATACTCATATACTTCTTAGTACCCTTTTATATATAAAAACTCAAAGTATTTATAAAAAATTTTTTTAATAAATCTGAATTACTCATCGAAACGCAAAAAAGCATATGCAAACCTGATAAAAAAAAGAGCTTCAAACCCGGTCAAAGCTCTTCTTTCAAAGCTCTGTCCATAAATGTCAGAGCTTTTAACAACATGTTTCTAATATTTTAAACCATTTCCCTTTTCAAATCTGCAGTTACCGGTCCCCGTCTGTTCAGCACTGTCATACCACGGTGAAGGAAGCGTTCCTTTAAAGTTTTCTTTTCCGCAGAGAACATCAGCAACGCCCCATGCAATCATAATCGCCCCAATAAACACCAGTATCAAAGATACTCTTACAGCTGTCATCTGAAAACTGTAACTGTTTCTGATATATTTATTTGTATATTTCATATTTATTTGTTTAAGGTTAATTTCATTTCTTCTGCGTCCATTCTGATAGAAAAGAACAGCTGAAATACCCGGGGTTCATTTTGAATGTTTTCCCTAAGTTTACTCAATGTCCTTTTCCCTACACGTCTGTCCAGTATTGCAAATATTCTGATTAAGAGATTTTCACTGTAAAGACTACGCTCTATGCTTTGATTATCAAATTCATTAAAAG
>JAZQPR010000246.1:0-26602 GCA_045628605.1 Oscillospiraceae bacterium | reverse complement strand
ATTTCTGTACTGGATGTTCAAGACTGAAGCATGTGGGTTGTACCGGTACAGAAGATATACTCAAAAAGCTTGGCATTGGAACAGATGTTGTAAAATCTATCTCTGTCGACGGATATTCGGTTGATATTACAAACGGTAGCTTTATGCTGAGTATTTATATAAAACATTCGACGGAAATCGTAGAAAGCAGTCTGGCATTTGTGCGTTTTCAGGTACCAAACGGTACAAAAAAAGAAAATATTGATATCCCAGTAAGTGATGGTGTTTCAAAGACAGTGGAAGGCAAGACGTATCTTGTTTATTCTGTTCCTGTTTCTGCAAAGGACATGAGAAGAGATGTTGCTGTTGAATTCCATGCAGACAAAGCCGGTACGATTCTGGATACTGTAAATGTATCCATAGAAAAATATGCAAAAACTCTCGCTAAAAAAAATCCAGACTATGATAATTTTGTATTTTGGATGCTCACTTACGGAGATTTTGCAAACTACTATTTCTCGAACTCAGAAAACTATCCATCATCATTTCGCTCTGATTTAAATGCAGATATCATTCCTACAAGCGCCGGTATAACGGATGAAAACTACGTTGGTTCCTCACTGCTTCTCAAAGATAAGATAACTCTTCGCCATTACTTCAATACCAAGGTTGACGGTGCATCACAGAAGGGCAATTTATGGTACGTTGAAAAGGCATTTAATCCAACTGAATTTGATCAGAAAATTGAGGGCTATGATTATACTGTCAACAATTATATCAAGAAGGTACTTAAAGGTGACTATGATGATCATCTGAAATGTCTCTGCCGTGCTTTGTACCTGTACAGTGTGGCCGCTTCAGATCTTGTAAAAAGCAATTGAGGTGAACTGATATGAAAGAAATGTATATCAATGCTGAACTTGAAATCGTTAATTTCGATAATGATGACATTATTACCACAAGCATTCTGCTTGATGATGATGAAACACAAATTGTATAAATTAACATAAAACCGGCTCTCCTTCAGTTTTTTATGAATGAAGGAGAGCCTTTATTATGCAGAAATCAATTTCATAACCTACATATCAAAAATCAGTGCTGTCGGAAAAATCCTGACAGCACTTTTTCGTTTATCGCTTCAACTGTAAAACCTTGCTTTGCAAAAACAGCAATGGCTGTCAAAGCTTATTTCCAAGTTCTTTGATCTCGACAATATCTTCTTTGTAAACCTTATCTGTGATATTGGCTCGGTGAGCAATCTGGTTGACATTGTTAGCAATAGTATTCGCAAGTACGTTTAGCCGTTTTAGCTCGTTTTCGTCAATGTGAACGATGTATCCGTCAAATATCATGGCACGGACAAATCCGCTAAGATGTTGACATAATAAAGATATAATGCTATACTCAATATATCGACCAATTGTTCTATGTTGTCATGCAAAGCAAAGACAAAATGAATAAAGTTACTAATTTTGCTAAAAGAGTAGCAAGCGGAAGTTATACTTCGCCAAGTATATACAAGCTTAAAGAATTTGTGAAAGTATTTGGTGAATACTTGAATAAAGGTTGGGATGAATATAGATGATAAATGAGTTTAATCAAAATCAGCTGAGAAACATTTATGAAGAGTCAATCGAAGATATTGCATTAGAAATATCTATAGATAAAAAATTCAGAAAGCTTTTACAAGATGCACAATATGGCGAACAAATTGAAATATCCAGTTTGACTGCAAGACATTGTAAATACGTAAGTAATGTTTTATCCCAGGGATTAGTGTTTATTGTTGAAAAAGTTACTAATTGTCCCGAACACTTTGATAATGGTTTGACAATATTTAAGTTTTTTTCAAAAGATTATCCGGATATTATAAAATACACTGGTAATAATATTTGATTATAACGACGAAGAGGATATCCCCCGCCTGTCAAGTAGACAGCAGAAAAAACAAAAATAATCTATGTAATAACCAATAGCAGTTTGCAACATTTTTGCAGGCTGCTATTTTTTGCAATCATTTTGGAAGCGGAGGGCATAGCCCGTAACGAAGAAAATGATTGCAAAAAATCTCGTCACGCCGTATATGCTATGCGATACTCCATCGGTGACATACAGCACAACTTCAGCTGATAACGCTTGTTGTTGTAATAATCAATGTAGTCCTCAATAGCTTTTGTCAGTTCTTTTTTGGAAGTGAATTTTTTTAGATAATACATCTCTGATTTCAGGATTCCCCAGAAGCCCTCCATCGGTCCGTTGTCAATGCATCTGCTGACTCTTGCTTGGCGTTCTTTTCAGCCATTTATAGTATGATGAACGTGCGATATGTAATGATTTGCAAAGTTTTATAACTGAATAATCTTCAACTGTTGTGAATACAAAAGTAAATGCTCATACCGGTAAGCAGAACGGAGAAAGCAAAACCAAGGATGAAAAAAAGTTTGTTTGCGACACCGTCGGCATAAAATAATCCGAAGCCAAGTTTAGGCTTTTTTAAAGGATACAGTATCTTTATCTTTTTTTTGTTTGAGAGGTCCAGGACAATGTGGGAAAGCATCGAGATAAGCATATATACGGCTGCCTGAGGCAGGATCACAAAAGTACTCAATACAGTCAGTGCAGTGCCCGGAAGGGAGTGCATAAAGGTCCTGTGAGGACATTTTTCGCCGATTACACATACTGTGATAAACATTACTATACCGGTTATCATTCTTGCTATTGTGGCATTGTTTCTGAAGGATGAAAAAATATTTGTGTTTAGGTATTTATCGGAAAGATATATAAACAAAACAGAAAAAAAGGAAAAGAGAAGTACTTTTTTCAAAGCCTTTTTGCTTTCTGAGGTCGTAGCATCAACATCGCTTATTACAGAACCTATTCCTGCAGTTCCGAGGCATAATATCAGGTCAGTGAAATTATCCGGCATAGTCAGAAATACTGCCGATGCTATTCCGACTGTAAAATGAGTTTTAGATGTCATGAAGTATTCCTTTCTTAGGAAATTTATACATTTTTATTATACATTTTCCAATATGTAAAATCAACAATTTTTAGAAAATGAAATGATTTTTTTAGATATTTTGATATTTTTTGATTTTTAAAAAAAAAAGTGAATAATAATATTGCCATATTTCAAAAAATAGTATATAATATAGAATACGAACTTTGAAAGAAGGGTGAACCATGGATGTACAGCCGGGAGACAAATTACTGATGAAAAAAAGTCATCCCTGCGGAAGCAGTGAGTTTTTTGTAATAAGATCAGGAATTGATTTCAGATTGAGATGTCTTGGCTGCGGACATGAATTTATGGTACCCAGAAGTAAAATAGAGAAAAAAATAAAAAAGATAATAAGAGATTCAAAAGAACAGTAGATATGAAAACCGGATAATGTAATTTTACCGTCTTGTGCAAGTAAGGCGGCATCTGTCATGCGGCGGCATACAGAATAATCATTTTTAGGGATGTAGATATTTATTATGTTTGAAAAATTAAAAATTACAGCACAGCGCTATGATGAGATCAGCATCAAGCTTTCTGATTCATCAGTAATAAACAATACTTCTTTATATACAGAGCTGATGAAGGAATACAAATCATTAACTCCGATAGTAGAAAAATATAATGAATATATGCTTGCTGTAAGTCACTTTGAAGAAGCAAAGGAATTGCTTGAAGAGAGCGGTCAGGATAAGGAAATCAAAGAGATGGCTCAGCTCGAATATGAAGAGCAGAAAGAGAAAATAGAAAAATATTCAGATGAACTTAAAATAATGCTTCTTCCAAAGGATCCGAACGATGACCGAAACGTCATTATAGAAATAAGAGGAGGGGCAGGCGGCGAGGAAGCTGCACTGTTTGCCAATTCTCTTTACAGAATGTATACAATGTATGCGGAATCTATGGGATGGAAACAGGAAATACTCAATTCAAATGAAACAGAACTTGGCGGTTTCAAGGAAATCAGCTTTTCAATTGAAGGTGAGGGTGCCTATTCAAGATTTAAGTACGAAAGCGGAGTTCATCGTGTTCAGCGTGTTCCGGAAACAGAGTCACAGGGAAGGGTACACACTTCAACAGTAACAGTGGCTGTTCTGGTTGAAAAAGATGATGTTGAACTCAATATAGATCCTACAGAGTTAAAGATAGATGTTTTCCGTGCAAGCGGAGCAGGAGGACAGCATATCAACAAAACTGAGTCTGCGGTCAGAATCACTCATCTTCCTACAAATACAGTTGTTGAATGTCAGGATGAACGAAGTCAGCATAAAAATAAAGATAAAGCAATGAAAATATTATGTTCAAGGCTTTATGAAGCCCTTGAAAGAGAACAGAACGATCAGATCGCTTCTGAAAGACGAACACAGGTAGGTACCGGAGACAGATCTGAACGAATACGAACCTATAATTTCCCGCAGGGACGTATGACTGATCACAGAATCAATCTTACACTTTATAAGCTTGAAGATATTATGAACGGTCATATTGATGAAGTAATAGATGCCCTTGCGACTGCAGACCAGGCAGCTAAGCTTGCAATGCAGAATGATAATTGATACCATAGTTATTTTTTATTATATATATTAAGGAGAATTAGATTCTGTAAAAAAGGATTTGGAATCGAAAATAGTTAAATGAAAGAAATCAAATATCTCAGCTGTAATGATAACGATCTTGAAATAGCAGCTTTGCTTTTGAAAAACGGCGAAATAGTCGGTGTACCTACCGAAACGGTTTATGGGCTTGCAGCAGATGCGACTAATGAAGAGGCTGTTGCAAAAATATTTGAAGCAAAGGGCAGACCTGCAGACAACCCTTTGATAATTCATGTCACAAGTATTGATATGATGCTAAAGTTTACGGAAGACATCCCTTCTGTAGCATATAAGCTTGCAGAAAAATTCTGGCCGGGACCGCTTACTATGGTCCTTCCGAAAAGAAGCAATGTTCCTGATATCGTAACCGCAGGAATGGATACAGTTGCAGTTCGTATGCCTTCAAATGAAATAGTAAAGAAAATCATAGATTATGTCGGAAGACCGCTTGCTGCTCCTTCAGCAAACAAATCAGGTTATCCGAGTCCGACAACTGCTCAGCATGTAATAGACGATATGAACGGAAAAATTGCTGCTGTAGTCGACGGAGGACAGTGTTCAGTCGGCGTGGAATCAACTGTAATTAGTTTTGAGGGATATGACTCAGTAAGAGTACTGAGACCCGGATTTATTACTCCGGAACAGCTCAGAGAAGTTGTTGACGATGTTATTATCGATAAAAATATTACCAGCAATGAGATGCCTGTAGTCGAAGAAGTTCGATCACCGGGTATGAAATATATGCATTATTCTCCGAAAGCAAGAGTCGTTCTTGTAAGAGAAGGACTTGAGATGTTTAAAAAATATGTATCAGAGCAGACAGATCCCGATTCATGCAGTCTGATTTTTGATTATGACGCTCCGGATTTTCCGTACAAATATATGACATACGGAAATACTCCGCAGGAGCAGGCACATCAGATATTTGCAAAACTCAGAGAAGCGGATAAAATCGGAATAAAAACATTATACGTACGTGCTCCGAGAAAAGAAGGCGTAGGACTTGCTGTCTATAACCGTCTTATTAGAGCTGCGGGATATGAGGTGGTTGAATCGTGAATAGTTTGGACGGAGTAATGGTTGTCGGATTGACAGGCCAGACAGGTTCAGGCAAAACAACGGTATGCAAAAGATTTAAGGAATATGGATTTGCTGTAATAAATGCCGATATAGTTGCAAGGCATATTATGGAGCCGGATACTCTTTGTCTTAAGGAAGTTGCTGAGTGTTTTGGTTCTGATATTTTAAATCCGGATCAGTCATTAAACAGACAGAAACTTGCTGACATTGTTTTTCAGGATGCTATCAAGCTTGAACTTCTTAACAGTATTACATATCCTCATATCACTTCAGAAATTTTGTCTCTTATCAAGGCAAATTCAAGTGAAGGTCATAAGCTGATTTTACTGGATGCACCAACACTTTTTGAGAGCAGATCCGATGATTTCTGTGAGATCATTATTTCTGTAATAGCAGATGAACCGGTAAGATTAAAACGTATAGTAAAAAGAGATTCTCTTACTGAAGAGCAGGCACTTTACAGGATACGTTCACAGCATACGGAAAAGTTTTTTGTAGACAATTCGGATTTTATCATAAAGAACAATGATGAAACAATGGATAAGCTGGACGCGATCGTAAAAGAGCTTGCAGACAAGATCAAAAAGTATTATGAAAATAAATTTAAAGATCAGGAGTAGGGAAAATGAGCAAAGAAAAAAAATCCGCATCAAAAGAACTGAAAAAGACTCTGTTTTATGAGAAGAAAAATTCATACAGTTTGATGGAAAATGATGAAATAAAAAAGACAAATTCGTTTTGCGAAGGATACAAGGAATTTTTGAACCTGGCAAAAACTGAGCGTGAAGCGAATGTATATGCAATAAAGGCAGCTGAAGCCAAAGGTTTTAAAGAGTACAAACCCGGAATGGGACTCAGAGCAGGTGATAAAATCTATGTAAATAACAGAGGCAAGGCTGTTATTTTGGCAGTAATAGGAACAGCACCTCTGGAAGAAGGCGCAAGAATATGTGCTGCTCATATAGATTCTCCAAGACTTGACCTTAAACAGTGTCCTCTTTATGAAGACAGTGAAATAGCCCTTTTCAAGACTCACTATTACGGCGGTATAAAAAAATATCAGTGGACTGCAATTCCGCTTGCACTTCACGGGGTAGTTGTTCTCGAAGACGGAACACAGGTTAATGTTGTGATCGGCGAGGATGAAAATGATCCGGTTTTTGTTGTAAGCGATCTTCTGCCTCATCTTGCATCAGAGCAGATGAAGAAATCAGCTTCACAGGTTATTGCCGGAGAAGATCTGAACATTATCGTTGGTTCAAGACCTTTTAAGGATGATGAAGGAAGCGAGCTGGTAAAGCTCAACATCATGTCGATACTTAATGAAAAATACGGAATAAAGGAAGAGGATTTTCTTTCAGCAGAGCTTGAAGCAGTTCCTGCATTTAAGGCTAAAGATCTCGGATTTGACAGAAGTATGATAGGAGCTTACGGACATGATGACAGAGTATGTGCATATCCTGCTCTTGAAGCAATTTTAAACGCCAGAAATGTTGTTAAGACTGCCGTAACGATCCTTACTGATAAGGAAGAAACCGGAAGTGACGGAAATACAGGACTCCAGTCCTCTTATCTGAAATATTTCTTCGAGGATATAGCTAATGAATTCGGACTCAGAGGAACAACAGTTCTTTCACATTCAGAATGTCTGTCAGCTGATGTAAATGCTGCTTTTGATCCGACATTCCCGAGTGGATTTGAAAAGAAAAATTCAGCATTTATTAATTATGGTGTATGTGTAACCAAGTTTACAGGGGCAAGAGGAAAGTCGGGTACATCAGATGCCAGTGCAGAATTTGTCGGACGAGTACGTTCTTTATTAAATCAAAACGGCGTTATCTGGCAGACCGGAGAACTTGGAAAGGTCGATGCAGGCGGCGGCGGAACAGTTGCTGCTTTTATAGCTAACCTTAACGTTGATACCATTGATGTTGGCGTGCCGGTTCTTTCAATGCATGCACCTTACGAAACTGTTGCCAAAACAGATGTATACAACGCATATCGTGCTTTTAAAGTATTTATCGAAGATAAATAATTATTAAGTAAAATAAAAGATGCAGGAGCGATCCGCCTGCATCTATATTTTTGCGTACAGCTGAAAATATTACTAAAGTAAATTACTGACTGTTTCAGATTAAAATACAGCAGAGCAAAAAAATAATCAACCCCGATAATATTATTAAAATCTATAAGGAGCTGACTTTTATTAATGAGTATATTAAATGTTGAAAATGTGACCCACGGATTTGGAGCAAGAAGAATACTTGAGGATTCTTCATTCAGACTTCTGAAAGGAGAACATGTTGGTCTTGTCGGAGCAAACGGGGAGGGAAAAACAACATTTTTAAATATCATCACCGGAAAAATTATGCCTGATGAAGGTAAAATCGAATGGTGCAAGCACATTACAACAGGATATCTGGATCAGTACAGTACGCTGACTCCCGGAAAAACCATTTATGATGTATTAAAAGAAGCATTTAACCATCTTACTGAACTTGAAAAGGAAATGCTTGATCTGTATGAAAAAATGGGCGATGCGTCCGAAGATGAAGTGAATGAAATGATGGAGAGTGTCGGTGAAATTCAGGAGATCCTTGATCAGAGCGGTTATTATACAATTGACAGCAAGATATCCGAATATGCAAACGGACTCGGACTTGGTGAGATAGGTCTTGACAGAGATGTTACAGAGCTTTCAGGAGGTCAGCGTGCAAAAGTATTGCTTACAAAGCTTCTTCTTGAAAATCCTATGATCCTTATCCTTGACGAGCCTACGAACTTTCTCGATGAAAACCATATTGCATGGCTTCAGAATTTTTTGATGAACTATGAAAACGCTTTTATTCTTGTATCTCATGATGTTCCGTTTATGAATTCTGTAGTAAATGTTATCTATAACATCGAAAATGCAGTTCTGACAAGATATACCGGAAACTATGAAGATTTTAAGCGTATGTATGAGCTTAAGAAAAGACAGAATGAACAGGCTTTTGAAAAGCAGCAGAAGGAAATCGCACATCTTCAGGAATTTATCGCCAAAAATAAAGCACGAGCTGCAACAGCCACCATGGCCCGTTCAAGACAGAAAAAACTTGATAATATGGAGATCATTACAATAGCGAAAGAGAAAATCAAGCCTACTTTTGCATTCAAATCTGCAAGAACACCGGGTAAAATTGTTATTGAGGCGAAGGATCTTATACTCGGATATGATGAGCCTCTGACACGTCCTGTTGATCTTGTGATAGAGAGAAATAAGAAAATTGCCATTAAAGGTGTAAACGGTCTCGGAAAATCAACGCTTATAAAAACACTTCTCGGAATAATAAAACCTGTTCAGGGAACCATTGAGCATGATCAGTTTATTCAGTACGGTTATTTTCAGCAGGAAGAAAATGCATCATCCAAGACTGCACTTCAGGAGATCTGGGATGAATATCCTGCAATGACAAACGCCGAAGTCAGAGCAGCACTGGCAAAATGCGGACTGACTAATGAACATATTACATCACAGATGAAGGTTCTTTCAGGAGGAGAAAATGCCAAAGTCAGACTTTGCAGACTTATGCTTTCTGAATATAATCTTCTGGTTCTCGACGAACCAACAAATCATCTTGATGTTCTTGCCAAGGATGCTTTGAAGGAAGCACTTCAGAAATTCAAGGGGACGATCGTTCTGGTAAGCCATGAACCTGAGTTCTATCAGGATATAGTAACAGATATCTGGAGCCTTGAAGACTGGACAACAAAAATAGTTTAATAATTCAGAACATTAAAATATAATAAAAGCGCCTGTATTCAAATTATACAGGCGCATATTTTTTTTATGAAATTATTTATATTCACTGATAATTATTTTTCTCAGAAGTTTTTTCGTCTTTTCAGATGCAAAGCATGCAGAAACGGAATTTAAAAGAAGCTTTTTGATCTCATTTTCCGAAAGAAGGAATTCAGAATCAAGAAGTTCAAATTCATTTTCCAGTGTTGTATGTGATACTGTCATATTGTCTGTGTTTATTGTTATTTTAACTCCTGCGTTCATAAGTTTCCTCAAAGGAAATTCGCTTAAATTGCTGAATATCTTTGTCTGCAGATTGCTTGACGGACACAGCTCAAGAGTTACGCCTTCTTCAGCAAGCTTTTTCATGAGCTTTGGAGAGTTTGCTGCAGCAACACCATGACCGATACGTTTTGCTCCGAATTTCAGAGCAGTCATTACACTTTCCGCACCGGCAGCTTCTCCTGCATGAATTGTAAAAGGAACTCCAAGCTCATCAGCAAGAACGAACAGATTTTCAAAGTCTCTTGTTGGATAGATTCCTTCGGCACCGGCAAGATCAACTGCATATACACCTTTTCCGAGAAACTCTTTTGCTGTCCTTATTGTTTCTTCATTGTTTTCCTGTTCTGAATCCGAACGCATGCAGCAGAGTATTAAACCTGCTTTGAAATCAGACTGGTTTAATCCGTCAATACATGCACTGACTGCATCATGAATGCTGAGTCCTTTTTGTGTGTGGAGAAGCGGGGCAAATCTGATTTCTGCATATATAAGACCCTGATCCTTGAGTTCTTCACATAAATTATAAACAGCTATACTCAATGCCTCACGTGTCTGAAGCAGAGAAAGCGGAAATTCAAATTTTTCCAGATATTCATTAAGATCGTGACAGTTTGGAGAAACGGTGAGTTTCTTTTTTAATTCAATGTCATTTGGAAGATCTATGTTCTGCATTTTTGCCAGTTCTCTGACAGAAGAAATTGAAAGTGATCCGTCAAGATGAAGATGCAGATCCATAAGAGCTCTGAATTTCGGTTTCTTTTCAGGTTCATCCATGTATTTTTTTACATGAACAGCAGCAGCTATTATGCCTGCTGCACCCGCTAAAAAAGCCAGTTGTTTTATCATAATAAATCCCCCCTGTATTTATAAAAGAACAGGAATTTTAACTGCAGTAGAAAATAAATTCTTCGTTTCCAAGTCTGATCTTTGATTTGTTTTCTATTTTCTCAGAGATCCCGTTCTTTATTCTTTTTTCATTTAAGAAAGTGTGATTTGTAGAATTTTCGTCAGTTATATAATAATTTTTGCATTTGCTTTTTATAGAAGCATGGATTCTGCTGACAGCGGTGTTGTCGTATATACAGTAGTCAACCATGTTGTAATCAGTTCCAATTCTGAAAAAACTGTTGTTTATTGTTATTTTTTCATTGTTTTTAACTCTCAGAAGAAACGGGATATGTTCACATGAATCATATTCATTGATTATTTCACCAAACTCATCACATTTTAGTTTTTCAAAGGCAGGTCTTGTTCTTTCAAATATTTTTGAAAAAAGACCTCGTTTCTCTTTTACTTCAGGTTCTTCATCCGCATATTTGTCAAGTGGAATTTTAAATCCGTAAAAATTTTCATTTTTTCTGCTTTTGTCGGAAACAGATGAAACTGGTTTTTTTCCATTGCTTTGTTCGGTTTTCGGATGAAATACAGGAAAATCGTTTCTGTGATTTTCAGGTACATAAACAGTTCTTGAATTTTCGTTATCTGTCTGAGATGTGCTGTCTGAAAATACTTCAGGTACAGACAATGTATCGCACAGTGCAGTAAACTTTTCAGGTTCAAACGAATTTTTGTTCAGATAATTTATGATTTTTCCGATATATGTACAGTTTTCATTTTCTCTGAAACTGATGTTAAACAGAAGTGTTTTGATAAATTCCTTTATATCAGGTGATGTGCTGTTTACAAAAGGAAGGATCAAAAAAAAGATCTTCTGTTCATCATCACTCATAAAAACTTTATCAGCACAGAATACAACTGATGACCGTTCGATAAGATATTCATCAGCTTCTTTGCAGCACATGGCTGCGGCTTTAATGATCCTGAGTACAGAATCACAGTCAGGCTCGTTTTTCAGATATTCGGATACTGTCTTCAGACCTGAAATGTCATATCTTACAGTCTGTACATTGTCAAATCCTGAAAATGAAAACGGAAGTACACCGTCAATGCTGTTGTTTAAAAGCATTCCGCGTGTTGTATTATCAGGTAAATCGCTTTCTTCTGATTTGAAAATCAGATATTTAGTATTTTTTTCGTTCAAAATGCTGCTTTTCATATATTATTTTATCGCCTTTTTTCCTTTATGTCAAGTCAAATGATGTTTTCTATATTATAAAATATAATGGAAAAATAATCAAGCTGTCAAATGAAATTTCTATTATATGGCATTTATTCTGTTCTGAGAGAAGAAAAAATTGACATTTTTTACAAATTTAAATATGCAAAAACAAAAATGGATTTTGAAAGCAGAGTAATTTTTCAGAAAAAATTCATTATTGCAATTTATAAATAAATTTGATATAATAGTAAAGGTTATATTTTTTTTGTGGAGGTGTTTGAGCTGGAAGAAAGGACGCTCGTTATTGAGGGAGTTGTCGATCATGTTCTTTTCAGAAATGAAGATAACGGATATATTGTGTTTGACCTTGATGCAGGCGGGGAGCTGATAACTGTAGTCGGTGAATTAGGCGATGCAGACGAAGGCGAAAAGCTCAGACTTGAAGGAAAATATGTAAATCACATAAAATTCGGACCGCAGTTCAATGCCGAATACTGTGAACGCATGTTTCCTGACACAGCAGTGCATATACAGAAGTATCTTTCATCAGGCGTTATCAAGGGTATAGGACCGTCGCTTGCAAAAAAAATCGTTGCAGCGTTTGGTGACCAGACACTTGAAGTAATGGAAAACACACCGGAGAAGCTTCTGGATATCAGAGGAATATCACCGGCAAAATGTGAAAATATTTCAAACGAGGTTAAACAGATCTTTAATCTTCGCCGTTTGATGACATATCTTTCACAATTTGAGATAAAAGCAAAATATGCGATGAAGGCTTTTAAAAAATGGAGTTTTGCAAGTCTTGAAACTATTAAAAACAATCCGTATTTATTATGTTCATATGGAGTTGAACTCGATTTTAAAAAGGCAGAGGAGGTCGCAAGAGAGGTTGGGATAGCCTCTGATTCTCCGATGAGAGTTAAAGCTGCGATCTCATATATTCTTCTTGAAAATGCTTCGGGGGGAAATACCTGTCTTCCTCTTGACCGGCTTTCTGCAAAGGTTTGCGAATATCTTGAAATAAATATGGAATGCTTTGAAACAGCATATAACGAAGAACTTGAGGATGATAATCTTGTCGAGTACATAAAAAACAACAGAAAATATGTTTATCTTGCAGACTACTATGCTGCAGAATCATATATAGCAGGGCGAATCGGTGTGATTCAGGCGTTTACATCACCTGATACATACAACTATGAAAAAATGATCAATGAAGCTGAAAATGAAAGCGGAATAAAATACGAAAAGCTTCAGCGCCTTGCAATTTCAGAAGCGCTTTCCAAGGGACTGCTTATCCTTACCGGAGGACCGGGAACAGGCAAAACAACTACACTGAACGCTGTTATTTCCATGTATAAAAAACAGGGTGAAAAAGTTATGATAGCAGCACCTACAGGAAGAGCGGCAAAAAGAATTTCGGATCTGACCGGATATGATGCCAAGACTATTCACAGACTGCTTGAGGTTCAGTACGACATAGACGGAAAACTCAAGTTTGCCCACTGCGAGACAAATCCTCTCAAATGTGACGTTCTTGTTGTGGATGAGATGTCTATGGTAGATGTACTTCTTTTTGAAAGTCTTCTCAGAGCAATGAGACTCTCATGCAGACTTATAATGGTTGGTGACAGTGATCAGCTGCCGTCTGTCGGCGCCGGAAATGTTCTTAAGGATCTGATAGAAAGTCACAGGATACCGGTAGTTGAACTTAAGGAAATATTCAGACAGGCTCAGCAGAGCATGATAATTACAAATGCACATAAGATCATAAACGGCGAGCATCCTGACATCACTAAAAAGGATAATGACTTTTTCTTTTTCCAGAGACTTGGATTTGAAGATGCTTCCGAGTTTGTAACTGATCTTTATACCAGACGTCTTCCGGAGGCGTACGGATACTCACCGACAGATGATATTCAGATACTGTGTCCTTCAAGAAAAGGAAGTCTTGGTGTTATAGAGCTGAATAAAAAGCTTCAGAATGTGGTAAATCCGCCTTCAAAGACCAAAACTGAAAACAAGTCTATGATATACACGTTTCGTACCGGTGACAAGGTCATGCAGACAAAAAACAACTATGATATCGTCTGGACCAAGGATACTCCGAAAGGCAGTGATACCGGAACAGGTGTTTTCAACGGTGACATAGGAAAGATCATTTCAATAAACACATTTGACAGAGAGGCCGTTATTGATTTTGACGGAAGGATCTGTACATATACATTTGAACTGCTCGAGCAGCTCGAGCTGGCTTACGCCATCACGGTTCACAAAAGCCAGGGAAGCGAATTCAATACCGTAATTATTCCGATCCTCGGCGGATTTGAGAAGCTTTACTACAGAAATCTGCTTTATACTGCAGTTACAAGAGCAAAAAAGCTTCTGATACTTGTCGGATCGCAGAATAAAGTATTTCAGATGGTCGACAATGACCGAAGGACCCTGAGGTACACGTGTCTTAAAGACATGCTTGAAAATGAGATAAACCATGAATACACAAATCAGTAAATATTTACTTGATATATTTTATCCGAACAGATGTCCGTGCTGCGGTGATTTCATTAAATGGGACAAGCTTACCTGCGGAAAATGCCATCGTGAGCTTGAGCCTGTGTATGATAAGATATGCAGAAAATGCGGAAAAGAGATCTGCATTTGTTCGGAGGAACTGTTTTATGACAGGGCAGTATCGATTTTCAGATATGAAACGCTTGCAAAGGAAGGCATCCTTGCAATGAAGCGCAGTGAAAACAAAAATTTCGGAGAATATTCCGGAAAAATGATAGCTGAGGTACTGAAAAGAGATTTTTATAATGAAGCATTTGATTTTATTGTTCCTGTACCAATGTCAGGAAAATCCTTTATTAAAAGAGGTTTCAACCAGGCAGAGGTCATAGCAGAAGAAATATCAGATGTTTTTTCACTGCCTTTGAGAAATGATATTTTATATAAGGAAAATATGAATTCATCCCAGCATTTTTTAGGAAGAGCCGGAAGATTCAGAAGTATTTCCGCGATAAAGGCACATGATATCAGTATATCCGGAAAAAAAGTGATCCTGTGTGATGATATTATAACTACAGGAAGCACAGTAAACAGGTGCGCAATGCTTTTAAAGGAAAAAGGGGCAGCGGAAGTCCTGCTTGTATGTGCTGCAGAATCAAAAATGAAATAAGGAAAAAAGGAGGGAAACCGGTCGTATGGATATAGGCATAGACCTTGGAACAGCCAATGTAGTTGTATCAACGTCAAGAAAAGGCGTCATTTTAAATGAACCTGCTGTAATGGCGTATCACAGATACAAAAAAGAAGTAGTCGCAATCGGCGCTGAAGCATACAATATGATCGGCAGAACTCCCGATTATGTTACTATAGTAAGACCTCTTGCAGGAGGGGTAATTTCAGATGACGGAATGGCTGAGATAATGATAAAGGCTCTCATTCTGAAGGTACTGGGCAGTCAGCCGGTAAGACCGAGAATAGTGTTTTGTATCCCGTCACTGACAACTGATATTGAAGTACGAGCAGTAATAGAAGCTGCAGTAAGCGCTGGTTCAAGAAAAATCTATCTTGTAAGAGAACCGATCGCAGCCATGCTTGGTGCGATGGGAGATATTTCGGAGCCGAACGGTCATATGGTGGTTGATATCGGCGGAGGAACAACTGATATCGGAGTTGTGTCATTAAACGGAATAGTCAGTTCTTATTCTGTCACAACAGCCGGAAACAAGCTTGATCAGTCGATATTAAAATATATTTCCAACAGATACAAGCTTCTTATCGGAGAAAGAACCGCTGAGAAGATAAAAATAAAAATGGCAAATGTTTTCAATCCGAGTATAGACAAAAAAATGAAGATAGGCGGAAAAAATCTCTATACAAATATGCCTCAGTCGATCGAGATAAGTGAACTTGACGTTCATCTCGCAATTGAGGAGCAGGTAAGGGAGATAATTGAGGCAATTAAAAAGGTTTTTGAAAATACTCCTCCGGAGCTTGTCAGAGATGTTTATGAAAACGGAATTATCCTGACAGGCGGAGGTGCTCATCTCGGAAAGCTTGACCGGCTTATAAATGAGGAAACCGGTCTCAACTGCATAATAGCAGACAATGCTGTGACCTGTGTTGCAAAAGGCACAGCGATAGTATACGACAAAATGGACTCTCTGCTTGACGGTTTTGAACAAGTCACAGTCTATAAATAAATATATCTATGAAAGGAATTTGTTTATCATGAGTAATGAAGAAATGAAGCACGATCATCATGATTCAATCAAAATCACACTTGAGGATGATACAGTAATGGAATGCAATATTCTTACTGTTCTTGAATGCAACGGCAAGGAATATGTTGCACTTGTCCCGGTACATCCGGAAACTGAAGGAGATGTGTTCCTTTACGGATTTATTGAGCACAAGGAAAATGAGATAGAGCTTATAAATATAGAAGACAAAAAAGAACTCAACGATGTACTTAACGCATTTGAAAAATGGTGCGATGAAGAAGAGGAAAATCTTTGTCCTGTAGATATTTATTCAGGATTTTTAGGTGCAGGAAAAACTACACTTATCAAGAAAATGATCGCTGAAGCTTATCAGGGCGAGAAGGTTGTTCTTATTGAAAATGAATTCGGTGAAATAAGCATTGACGGCGGATTTTTAAAAGAAGCAGGCGTTCAGATAACAGAAATGAATTCCGGATGCATCTGCTGTTCACTTGTCGGAGATTTTGGTGAATCTCTCAGACAGGTAGTTTCAGAATATGCTCCTGACCGTATCATTATCGAGCCTTCCGGTGTAGGAAAGCTTTCTGATGTAATAAAGGCAGTTGAGGGCGTATGTGAAGATACTCCGATATTCCTCAATTCATATATTTCAGTTGTTGATGTAAAGAAATATGCAAAGTATCTCAAGCTGTTCGGTGAATTCTTTATTGATCAGATAAAGAGCGCAGGTGCTGTTATTTTAAGCCGTACAAAGGATATCGGCGAAGAAGAACTTGAAAAGTGTACAGATGCACTCAACGAGATCAATCCGAACGCTCTTATCATTACAACTGACTGGGATGAGATAACAGGCAAGCAGATACTTGATGTTATGGAGAGCGGATTTGAACTTGAATTTGACGATGAATATATAGATATTCCTGATGATGACGATGATGATGACGATGAGCACTGCTGCCACCACCATCACCATGATGATGACGACGATGATGATGATCATTGCTACCACCACCATCATCACGATGATGACGACGATGATGACGATGGACACTGCTGCCACCACCATCACCATGATGATGACGACGATGATGAACATGAGCACCATCATCATCACCATGACGGTGAATGTTCATGCGGACACCACCATCATCATGCAGATGAAGTGTTTACAAGCTGGGGCAGTGAAACAGTAAAGAAATTTACTGAAGAAGAAGTAAAAGAAATACTTGTAAAACTTTCTGATTCTGAGAAATACGGTACTATACTGAGATCAAAAGGTATTGTAATGTCTAAGGACGGAAGATGGATCCACTTTGATTATGTTCCGGATGAATCAAACGTTCGTTTTGGAAATGCAGATGTTACAGGACGTCTTGTAGTAATCGGAACCAATCTCAACGAACCTGAACTTGAAGCACTTTTCAAAAAGTGATAAAAATCCGGGCAGTAAAAGCCCGTCAAATAAAGGAAGTGATTTCTGATAATGGACGAAAATAACACCACCCCTGTATTTCTCTTTACCGGTTTTGTAGAAAGCGGAAAGACGACCATGATCAAGAACTGGCTTGTACAGGACTATTTCAGGGAACAGCCGAAAATTGCTCTGATAGTTTGCGAGGATGGTTTTACTGAATTTGATCATCTCGATGAGAATGTTGAACTGTTTATGGTTGAAAACAAAGAGGATTTTAACGAAGAATTTCTTGAAGATATTGAGAACAATCATACTCCGACAGCGATCATTATTGAACATAACTGCATGGTGAGCGTAAATGACATCATGTCTTTTGAATGGCCTGAAAACTGGGAGCTTGTTGAAGTATCAGCGATTGCAAATGCTCAGATTTTTCAGAATCAGATGAAAAATATGTATGCTGTAATGTCTGAACAGATCAAATATGCTTCAACTGTAGTTTTTAACAGATGTGATGAAAATACAAGCAAGCTTCAGCTCAGAGGTCTTGTAAAAGCAGTAAATCCTGAAGCATCATTACTGTTTATAGATAAAAACGGAAATGCGGATGAAAGCCTTGACGAGCTTCCGTTTGACATAAATGCACCTGTTATTAAAATAGAGGATATCGACTACGGTCTGTGGTTTATTGACATTTTTGACAATCCTCAGAACTATGAAGGAAAAACGGTACAGTTCAAAGGAAAGGTCGCAAGACCGAAGGGCTATCCTGATAATTCATTCCTTACAGGACGTTATGCAATGACCTGCTGTGCAAATGACATGGCTTATCTTAAGCTTCTCTGCATCACAGAGGGACGTGCTGATGTCAGGGTGGATGAATGGGTGACAGTAACTGCGGGAGTACAGATATGTCAGCCTGAAGGAATGGATGAACCGTCACCTGTATTTCATGTAAAGTCGATCCAGAAAGCTGAAGCTCCGGAATCAGAATATGTTTTCTTCAGCTAAGCAGATTTAAAATGGTTTAAATTTTAATGCGAAAGTGCAGGACGAAAGATAGTTCTGTAAATTTTCCGTTTTTTAAATATTTATACTGTTAAAGATATCGAGAAAAAAATCTATTATTTTATTATGAAAGGAATTATTAATCATGGCAACTTTTAAAAATGCAGATATCCTGCTTCCAAAGAACGCAGACATGGAGAAATGGGCAGTAGTAGCATGCGATCAGTACACAAGTGAACCTGAATACTGGAAAAAAACAGAAGAGATCACAAACGGCGCACCTTCAGCTCTCAATTTCATTTTACCTGAACTTTATCTTGGGGAAGAAAATGTTTCAGGACGTATCGACAAGATTCATGAAACAATGAGAAAAAGTCTTGAAGATGATATGTTTACCGTTTACAAAAATGCAATGGTCTATGTTGAGAGAACACAGGATGACGGTTCAGTAAGAGCAGGAATAGTAGGATGTATAGACCTTGAAGACTATGATTATCAGAAGGGTTCTCTTTCACCTGTAAGAGCAACTGAGTCAACAGTGGTTGAAAGAATTCCTCCGAGACTTGCTGTAAGACGCGGTGCAGAGCTTGAACTTCCGCACATCATGATCCTTATTGACGATACAGAAAAGACAGTTATCGAACCTTTTGAAAAGAAAAAATCATCACTTGAAAAGGTATATGATTTTAATCTTATGCAGAAGGGCGGTTCGATCAAAGGATGGCTTTTAGGCAAAGATGAGCAGAAATGCGTTGAAGACGCCATTGCAGGACTTGAAAATATTGATGCATTTAATAAAAAATACAGTGTGAACTTCAAAAAACCTCTCGTATTTGCAATGGGTGACGGAAATCATTCACTTGCTACAGCAAAGGAATACTACGAGGAACTCAAGAGACAGAATCCTGACAAGAACATGAAGAAGCATCCTGCAAGATATGCACTTGTTGAGATCGTAAATCTCCATTCACCGGCACTCAGATTTGAAGCCATCCACAGAATAGTAAAAGGTATCGATCCGGCTGATTTTCTCGCTGACATGAATACAAAACTCGGAATCACAGACAATCTTGACAAATGTGACCAGATTTTCGAATATGTATTAAACGGCGAAAGAAAGAAAGTCGGCATTAAAAATAAATCAAGCAAGATCACAGTCGGCAGCCTCCAGAACTTCCTTGACAGCTATGTTCAGACCTGGGGAGGAAAGATCGACTACATCCACGGAATTGACGTCGTTGAAAAACTCTCCTTCGAAGAGGGTTCAATAGGCTTCATCCTCCCCGACATGGAAAAATCCGAACTCTTCCCAACCGTCATCCTCGACGGCGCCCTCCCAAGAAAAACCTTCTCCATGGGCCATGCATGGGACAAAAAATACTACGTCGAAGCCCGCAAAATCTCCGAATAATATGCGAAGGTGCAGGGCGACCGCAAAGCCCTGCAAACACCTAAGCGCTTACATCAACTGAAATCTCAGACGATCACAACCCGCGAAGGTGCAGGGCGACCGCAAAGCCCTGCAAACACTTAAGCGTTATCAACAAGTAATCCCTAAAACATTGAATCGCGAAGGTGCAGGGCGATCGCAAAGCCCTGCATACTCGCCATTCACACAACTTAAAATATAAAAAGGAATGATCTCATCTATGAAAAAAGAACTTGAAAAAGTTTATGATCCCGGCAGTTTCGAAGACCGAATCTACAAATACTGGAACGATAACAAATGTTTCAGAGCAGAAGTAGACAAAACCAAGAAACCGTACACAATCGTTATCCCGCCGCCGAACATAACCGGACAGCTTCACATGGGCCACGCACTTGATGAAACTCTTCAGGATATCCTCATCAGATACAAAAGAATGTCAGGCTATGCAACACTCTGGCTTCCGGGTACAGACCACGCTTCAATAGCAACTGAAGCAAAAATCGTTGAAGCCATGAGAAAAGAAGGCGTTTCCAAGGAAGATATCGGCAGAGACGGATTCATGGAACGTGCATGGAAATGGAAAGAACAGTACGGCGGACGTATTGTTGAACAGCTCAAAAAACTCGGTTCATCATGCGACTGGTCAAGAGAGCGCTTTACAATGGACGAAGGCTGCAACAAGGCAGTTAAGGAAGTATTTGTAAAGCTTTATGACAAGGGTCTTATCTACAGAGGCGAAAGAATTATCAACTGGTGTCCGAAATGTAAAACATCAATTTCAGATGCAGAGGTTGAATACGAGGATCAGGCAGGTCATTTCTGGCATCTCAGATATAAACTTACTGACGGTTCAGGTTACCTTGAACTTGCAACAACACGTCCGGAAACACTCCTCGGCGATACAGCCGTTGCAGTAAACCCGAACGATGACAGATACAAGGATCTTGTCGGCAAAAAGGTAATTCTTCCGCTTGTACATAGAGAAATCCCGATCGTTGCTGATGATTATGTTGAAATGGATTTCGGTACCGGTGTAGTTAAGATCACACCTGCTCACGACCCTAACGACTTTGAAGTAGGTCTCAGACATAACCTTCCTGTTATCAACGTAATGACAGACGACGCCAAGATCGTAGATGATTATCCGAAGTACGCAGGCATGGACAGATACGAGGCAAGAAAAGCAATCGTTGAAGACCTTGAAGCTGAAGGCGCACTCGTAAAGATAGAGGATTACAGCCATAACGTAGGTACATGCTACCGCTGCGGAACAACTGTTGAACCAAGAGTATCAAAACAGTGGTTTGTAAAGATGGAACCTCTTGCAAAACCTGCTATAGATGCTGTAAAGAACGGCGAAACAAAGTTTGTTCCTGAGAGATTCAACAAGATCTATTACCACTGGCTTGAAAATATCAAGGACTGGTGTATTTCACGTCAGCTCTGGTGGGGTCATCAGATACCTGCATTTTACTGTGATGACTGCGGCGAAATGGTAGTTACAAAGGACAACAGCGCAGTATGTCCTAAGTGCGGAAAGCCGATGCGTCAGGATCCTGATACACTTGATACCTGGTTCAGTTCAGCTCTCTGGCCGTTCTCAACACTCGGCTGGCCTGACAAGACAGAAGACCTTGACTTCTTCTATCCTACAAATACACTCGTTACCGGATATGATATCATTTTCTTCTGGGTAGTAAGAATGATGTTCTCAGGAATCGAACATATGGGCAAGGTTCCTTTTGATACAGTACTTATCCACGGTCTTGTCCGTGACTCACAGGGCAGAAAAATGTCCAAATCACTCGGAAACGGTATAGACCCTCTTGAAGTTATAGCAACATATGGTGCAGACGCACTCAGATTTACACTTGCAACAGGCAACGCTCCGGGAAATGATATGCGTTATACTGAAGAAAAGGTAAAGGCTTCAAGAAACTTTGCAAATAAACTCTGGAACGCTTCAAGATTTATCATGATGAATCTTCCTGATGATTATCAGTTTACAGAACTTCCGAAAAATCTCAACATTGAAGACAAGTGGATCATAAGCAAGTTCAACGATCTTGCAAAAGAAGTAAACGACAATCTCGACAGCTACGAGCTTGGTGTAGCTGTACAGAAACTTTATGACTTCATCTGGGATGTATACTGTGACTGGTATATCGAGCTTACAAAGCCGAGAATTCAGGCTGGCGGTGAAACCAAGGAAACAGCACAGGCAGTTCTTGTATTTATCATGCAGGGTATGCTTAAGCTTCTTCATCCTTTCATGCCTTTCATCACTGAAGAGATCTGGCAGACTCTGACAGACGGAAAGACACCTATCATGCTTGAAAAATTCCCTGTATTTGAGGAATCTCTCTCATACAAGGAAGAAGCTCAGTCCTTTGAAAAGGTTATCGAAGTAATCAGAGAAATCAGAAACAGAAGAACAGAAATGAACATTCCGCCTTCAGTAAAGGCAAATGTATATATCGAAACAAAATTCACAGATCTTTTCAATGACTGTGCAATGTTCTTTGAAAAACTTGCTTCTGCAAGCAGCGTAAATGTATCTGAAAAGGTTTCTGTTGAAGATGCAGTTACAGCAGTTACAGACAGTGCAAGAGCATTTATTCCTATGAATGAGCTTGTTGACAAGGACAAGGAGATCGCAAGACTCACCAAGGAAAAAGAAAAGGTTCAGAAGGATATCGACTTCCTTGCAGGAAAGCTCAACAATCAGGGCTTTATTGCAAAAGCACCTGAAAAGCTTATCAATGAACAGAAAGCAAAACTTCAGGCTGCAGAGGAGAAAATGGCAAAGATCAACGAATCTATTGCAAGCTTTAAATAATAATAATAAGCAGGATTGAGTATTTAGTCCTGCTTTTAGTGATTATCCTAATATAACAACACAGAGGATATCCCCCGCCTCTGCAGGCGGCGGGTTCTATCTTTCCGTTCAGTCGGAGTACAATCTCCGACTGTTTGGTCAGCGATTCTACGAATCGCCTCTGCTTGTTAAAAGCAGAGCTTTGAAGAATAATAAAAACCTCAAGTAAGTAAATTATAGTCCGAATAAATTATTATTTCGCATTTTGTTTTTATAGAATATTCCCCATCTTTATAGATGGGGAATTATTAATAATTTAGTAAAAGGAGCCAGCGAATATATGAATATAAAAAAATTTATAAAGATATTATTTTCATGTTTTTTATGCATATTTTCTTTTTCCGGATGTGATAAAGATGATAAAGAGAAAATCGAATCCGAAGATACTGAATATTATTATGCGTGCAAGACTGTAAAAGATTATTCAGATGTTATTCCTACGTCATTTTCTTCATCAAAAGATAATGAGGGCATTGTTTTGAATGGCTATTTAAAACAATCAAGTTCGGAACTTGTTATACAGTCACTTTCTGATTCTTCAAAAAAAATTTTTGAAAAACAATATGATGATAAAGAAGTATTGAATATTTTATTTTCAGAAAAATATAAAAATAATATCTTTATTTTATATACAGATGGAAATATTTATAATGTTGTAGATTTTGATTTTGTAAGTAATACCGAAAAAATAATATATACTTCTGATTTTCCTGTTTATACCGATATTAATATTGATTATAACGGAAACGTAATCATTTCCGTAATAAAAGAAAGTGATGCTCATTATAAGCTGATAGAATTGATAGAATACTCTCCCGGATCCGGTGATTCATTTTCTGTTGATATTTCCAAAACAGAAGAATTTAATGATTCAAATTTAGATATTATGTTTTCATCATATTCCGATTTTAAAGGAAGTATATGGTGCTTTTATAACGCAGATACATCTGTTATTTCATTTGTCAAATATGATTCTGAATTAAAAAAAGAATATAGTATTGAAAGCAACGGTGATGAATATTATTTATATGATAACTGTGCAGGTTGTTGTATATCAAATAAAGGCGATTTACTAATTAATAGAATTGTCGGTGAAAATGAATTATATGTTGATAAATATGATATTGAGACCGGCAAATACAAAAATGTAATTGTTGTTTCTGATATAGAATTACATGGTATTATGGACGGAAAAGGTGATTATCTGTTTTTATATTTGAACAGCGATGGTATTGGCGGAGTATCAGAGATGGGTGAAACAGTTCAATTATGTAATACAGAATATATTGTATCGAGTATTTCAGAAATAGATAATGAATTGATATACACCGGTTATCAGAAAAAAAACAGGACTGACGTTACATATTTGCTGGATAATCAATTAAACCTCATTAAACAGAACAAACCGGAATATGATAATCAGTTTGAATATTATTGCTCATTATGCGGAAGTGGGAATGAAATATATAATTTATACAGAAACAATGATGATAAGTATGTTATAAAAAATTCTTCAGGAAATGTTCAGCCATGTGAATTTCAGGAATCGGGTTATTATTTAAATTATCTTGCGATTAATGATGATATAGTGTGTGGAGTATTCATCGATGCTTCGTATAATTACAAGGCAGATATTCTTGATCTTAAAAATAATACCAGAAATGTGTTTGAACTGGATTCCTTCGAAGGTAATACCGGTTTTTATTATAATAATGACTGTCTTTATATTTTAAATGAAAATTATCAAACAGGTACTACAACTGATATTTTCAGATATCAGTTTGATAGTGAAAATATGGAAAAAATATTATCTATAGATAATGCTTCCATAAGTTTTACAATGAGCAGTGGTCAATATGATTTTTGTTATATTTCAAATAATGATATTTATGCTTATGAAGATAACAGTTCAAAATTATTGTTTGAATGGAATAAAATACAGAGTATACCAAGTGTTTTAGAGATTTTTGTAAATGAAGATCATTCTTATAATATTGTAGGATCTAATACTGAAAACAAACTTACTATGTATAATTTTTATAAAACTGATAATCCTCAGAAAGAAGAAAAAACTGTACTTAGTGCCTGGGTTAACATGGATTTCAGTGATATACTGCCGGGAACCCCTATTCAGAAATTAAAAAAACAAATCGATGCAATAAATGATTCTTCTGAAGATTATATCATTGAATTAGAATACCATTCTTTTGAAGAATTGTCTAAAAAAATTCTGACGGATGATGGACCTGATCTGCTTTTTAGCCAAGGCAATATGGATCTGTCATATTCACAGTATACAGTTGACTTATCAGAATTATTTGGAGAAGATGATCTGAAAAATACATATTTTAGCAGTATTGTTAATTTTGGAAAAAGAGAAGATAAGATATATGAGGTTATTCCGGAATACAGATTGATTTCGTTTTTCGGAGAAAAAAGAAATGTAGGATCAGATGCTTTATGGACTGCAGATGATTTAATAAAAAAATCATCCGATTTAAACTGTAAGGGATTATTTTATGGTTCTTTACAAACAGAAATGTTTTATGATTTAATATATAATAATTTAAATTATTATATTGATCAGAACAGCAATATAATTTCCTTTAAGGAAAACAATATTTCCAAACTGCTGGAATTGATAAAGAATAATACAGTTCCGGATTCCTATCAGTCAGATGACAGCAAATATGATGAATATTTCGGAAAATCTTATGATATATTCAAAGATGATCTGTGTTTACTTTCTTATGCCAATTTCGACATCAATCTTTACAGTAATCTGGAAGAGTATGTAGATATAGAAGATCCTGTATATGTTGGAGTGCCAATTGGTGATAAACCGTGTGTGACAGTTATGCCGATATATTCTGTTTCTATTCTGAAAACATCTGACAAACAGGATATGGCAAAAAGTGTTATTAAACAAATTATTTCCGAGGATAGTCAGGCAAAAATAGAATCGTTCCCATTAAATCGTAAAGCATTTGAATCATTGACAAAAGAAAACGGAATGAAAAATGACGAAATAGAAAAATTAGAAAATATAATAGATAATTATGTAATTTTAGAATTCGATAATGATGAAATACTGGATGCTTTATATGATTCAGTGATGGAATATTTTAATGATAAAATAAGTTCAGAGGACTTACAGCATATAATAGAAAACAAAGTAAATTTGTTATTATCAGAAACATCTTAATATTTTTTTGAATGAATGCCGAAGAGAAAATCCAGCACCGCCTATATAGGACGGGGATTTTTTCTTCGGCTTTAAATTAATATCACTAAAAAACCGGCGTTTTTTTGCTCATATTAAATAAACTGAGTAACAAATTTTTTTGCAGATAATCAAATTATATGAATTTTTGTTGACATTGATGTAAAACGATGATATAATAAATACATAATTTTATCTAATTTACAAGATAAAAAAGTATATATAAAAAGAAAGAGGTACAAATATATGAGATACGAAGTAAAAGGTGAACCGTTTCCGGTCGTTATAATGACACTTGAACCAAATGAAACAGTAAACTGTCAGAGGGGTGCAATGACATGGATGTCTCCTAACATGCAGATGTCTACAAATGCAGCAGGAGGAAATATTGGAAAAATGTTTTCAAGAGTAGTTTCCGGTGAATCACTGTTTCAGAACAAATATACAGCACAGGGAGGTCCGGGAGAAATTGCTTTCGGAACATCAATGCCGGGTCACATTCTTGCAGTCGAAATTGCTCCTGACAGAATGATCGTTGCTCAGAAAAAAGCATATCTTGCAGCTACAGAAGGTGTTCAGATGGAAGTATTCTTCCAGAAGAAGATCGGTGCAGGATTTTTCGGCGGTGAAGGCTTTAT
>JAZQPR010000245.1:0-46372 GCA_045628605.1 Oscillospiraceae bacterium | reverse complement strand
GCCCTGCAGACCCAAGGCTTATTCATCTCTCATCCCCAAAATTCCAAAACTGCGAAGGTGCAGGGCGACCGCAAAGCCCTGCAACCCAAGACTTATTCATCTCTCATCCCCAAAATCCCCAAACTGCGAAGGTGCAGGGCGACCGCAAAGCCCTGCAGACCCAAGGTTTATTCATCTCTCATCCCAAAAAACTCAAAATTACAAATTTGTAATTAAAATATATATTCTTGAAAAATCTTTATACATATGTTATAATACATTCATATAAAAAAACAATACCTGACATATCAGGTAAATATTTTAATAAAAAGGGGAAATATAAATGGGACTTTTAAAAGCAGCATCAAGTGCAATCGGAGGAAATCTTGCAGACCAGTGGCTTGAAGTAATGGAAGCAGACAATATGACAGAGCAGACTATTATTGCTCCCGGTGTACTTGTAAATAAAGGAAAAGGTTCAAATACCAAAAGATATGATAATGTAATATCAAACGGTTCAAAGATTCATGTTTATCCAAATCAGATGATGATCATTATGGAAAACGGAAAGGTCGTTGACTACTGCGCTGAAGAAGGAATGTATACTGTTAATACATCAGTTGCTCCTTCATTGTTTTCAGGAAAACTTTCAGCTTCTATAAAAGATACATGGGAGCGTTTTAAGTTCGGCGGAGTACCGTCAAATTCACAGAAGCTTTATTTTATAAATCTTGGTGAGATAACCGGTTTCAGATTCGGAACAGCAAACGCAATAAATTATTTTGATAATTTCTATAATGCTGAATTGTCAATGAGATGTCATGGTCAGTATTCAATAAGACTGACAGATCCTATTATATTTTTTAACAGCATAGCCGGAATAAATGTTTCAAAATATACTGCAGAAACAATGAACAGCATTTTCCTTGAAGAATTTGTATCCGGTCTTGGTACTGCGATCAACAGTATGTCGGAAAAAGGTGAAAGAATATCACACCTGAAGAGCAAACAGGAAATCCTTGCCGACTATATGAGAAACAGTCTTGCAGAAAAATGGGGCAAGGAACGTGGCTTTGAAGTTTATAGGGTCACTATGGATATTTCATATGATAAGACAAGTCAGGATCTTATCAATATGAGAAACCGCGGTGCAATGATGTCTGACCCTACAATCAGAGAAGGCTTTGTACAGAGCAGCATAGCAGAAGGTATTAATGCTGCAGGTCATAATACAGCAGGTGCAGGAAATGCCTTTACCGGTGTAAATATCGGCATGAACGCTGCAGCCGGATTTATGAACAGTGCCAGCCAGACCAATGCTATGCAGATGCAGATGCAAATGCAGCAGATGCAGCAGCAGCAAATGCAGCAGGCACAGGCAGCTCAGAATGCACAGCCGGCCGGTGATTCATGGAAATGTGCATGCGGAAAAGTTAATACAGGAAAATTCTGTGCAGAATGCGGTGCAAAAAAACCTGAAGCACAGGGTTCATGGACATGTGCGTGCGGAAAGGTGAATACAGGAAAATTCTGCGATGAATGTGGTGCAAAGAGACCTGAAAGTTCTAAATGGACTTGTTCATGCGGACAGGTAAATGAAGGTAAGTTCTGCTCAGGATGCGGAACAAAGAAGCCTGAATAACAGATAGGGGATAGTATATTGGATACTTTACAGTACAAATGCCCTAACTGTGGTGCCGAACTGCAGTATAAGGCTGACAGGCAGAAGTTCGGATGCGATTATTGTCTGAGTGAGTATACTGAAGAAGAAATCAAAACAGTATGCAGTGAGCAGGAAAATACAGACCTTAGTCAGAATGTGGATGAAGCAGCGGAAGCTGAGTTTACCGGAGGGAATCTTTACGTTTGCAATACATGCGGTGCAGAGATAATGTCTGATCAGAATACAGCAGCAACATTTTGTGTATATTGTCACAGCCCGGTTATTTTGAAAGGAAGACTGTCGGGTGAATATAAGCCTAACTGTGTACTTCCTTTTGAAATCGGAAAAGATAAAGCTCTTGAAATATTCAAGGAAAAAATGGGTAAAAAGAAATTTATTCCATCAGATTTTATGGCATCACAAACCCTTGAAAAAATGACCGGACTTTATGTACCTTTCTGGCTTGCAGGCTGTAATGTCAATGCAAGTATGTCAGCGACAGGAAAACATATAAAATCATGGACCAGCGGTAATTACAGATATTGTGAAACCAGAGAGTATGCAGTTGAAAGAGATGCAAGGATCACTTTCGACGGTGTTCCTGCAGACGGTGCCAGCAAGATCGAAGATTCACTTATGGATGCAATAGAACCGTTTGATTACAGTAAAATGAAGCCGTTTTCGATGTCATATCTTTCAGGCTTTCTTGCAGACAGATATGACGTGGACAAAGGTGCTGTATTCCCAAGAATAAGGGAGAAAGTTGACAAGGCAACAAGAGATATTCTGCAGTCGACGATTGAAGGATATTCGGAAGTTGATGTTACAGGCTTCAGAAACAATATCATGAGCACAAAATGGAGCTATTCTCTTTTGCCGCTGTGGTTTATGACCTATAATTATTATGGAAAAACCTATGAGTATGCAATAAACGGTCAGACAGGAAATATGGCGGGAATCCCTCCTTTGTCAAATAAAAAGCTTTTTGCACTTGGTGCTGCCATAGTACTGATCGGTACCGTTCTGGCAGGGTTAGGAGGATATCTGTTCTCATGAAAATAATAAAAAATACAGGAAAAGCATTTATTGTTTTTATGCTGATGATATTCAGCTGCTGCTTTTTTGAAGATGTCAGAGCACTTGATAACAGCATCAGATTATATGATTATGATGACAGTATAAATGACTCCGCTGAGAGTAAAATCAATAAAGAGATCATGGACGTTTCAGAAAAAAACGGCATAAATATTGCGGTTGTGTTTACAGGCGATGCACAAGGCAAATCATCGATGGATTATGCGGATGATTTTTATGATGAACTGTTTGGCGTAAATACAGACGGTATTTTAATGCTTGTAGATCATGACAATTCAAATGTATGGATAAGTACCAGCGGAACTGTGATCAGTTCTTATGATGAAAAAATGTCTGATTTGCTTTCCGGGCTTCTTCATAAAGGAAAAAACGAAGAAGCAATTGATAAATTTCTTGAGTATACTTCACCTGATAATTTATCCAAGGCAATAAAAACAGCCGGAATGAAAAAAGCAGCATTGATCGGATTTGGTATTTCTGTTATTATTGCACTGATAGCATGTTCTTGTGTAAAGCATTCATATTCTGTCAATATGCCTGTTACAGCAAGAAGTTATGTATCAGGTAACGGGGTGCAGCTGAATGTTAAACAAGACAACTTTCTTCGTACATCGACTACCAAGTCTGTAATTGAATCAAATTCAGGCAGAGGCGGCGGAGGAGGAAATTCAACGCATATAAGCAGCTCCGGAGGAACTCATGGAGGTTCCGGAAGTCATATATAGAAAAATCACATTAAAATTAAGCACATCAAAAAATACGGATCATAACGTATATTTGATGTGCTTTTTTATCAATATGAAAGTTTTTCTTAACAGTCTGTTTATTTTTTTAATTTTTCAGTAAGTTCTCTGCAGGTTCTTATCACATAATCAATTTCTTCATCAGAAATATCTGTATCCGGTGAAAAGCGGACTGCACTTTTTATTCGCGGAAGATCAAGTCCCATGGCTGAAAGAACATGCGACGGTTTGCTGTCGGCAGCTGTACATGCTGAACCGCCTGAAACACATATGTTTTTTAAACTCAACATCAGAACCATAGTTTCACTGTCAACACCGTCAAAAGAAACATTTATTATGTTAGGCAGCTTATTTCTTGCTATGCTGTTTAATTGTGTTCCGGGAATGCTCAGAAGCCCGTTTGTCAGTTTATCTGATATTTTTATTATTGATTCTGTCTGCTTATCAAGGTTTTGATAAGACTCTTTGACTGCAGCAGCAAACGCAGCAGCAGCAGGAATATTTTCAGTTCCTGCACGCATTGAACGTTCCTGCATTCCACCGTATAAAATTGGTGATATGGGTGTTTTGTTTTTTATATACAGAAGTCCGATTCCTTTTGAAGCATGAAGCTTATGTCCGGAGACGGACATAAGGTCAACCGGAAGCTCAGAGAGATCAATTCTGATATGTCCGGCAGCCTGAACTGCATCTGTATGAAACAGAACGCCTTTTTCTCTGCATATTTCTCCGATCTGTTTTACAGGCTGCAGTGCTCCTGTTTCGTTATTTGCAAACATTACAGATACGAGAGCTGTTTTTGAAGTAACGGCATTTTTTATAAAGTCAGGATCTACGCATCCTGTTTTGTCAGATGGAGCAAATGTTATTTCAAAACCTTCCTTCTCAAGCTCGAGACACCGGTTTAAAACCGCAGGATGTTCGGCTTTGAAGGTTATGATATGATTTTTTCCCTGCTTTTCAAGAGATTTCGCAATACCTTGTAAAGCAAGATTATCAGATTCTGTGCCTCCGGATGTGAAATACAATTCATATGGATCACATCTGAATTCTTCCGCTATTTGTTCACGGGCGGTTTCAAGTGCTTTTTTTGCCATACTTCCGACTCTGTGTATGCTGGAAGGATTTCCGAAATTATTTTTCAGACATTCGGTCATTGCTTCGAGTGCTTTTGGTGATATTTTTGTAGTTGCTGCGTTGTCAAGATAAATAATTTTATTATTCATGGTCATTTCCTGCTGTATTTGTCACGTTCCATAACAGCGAGTTTATCACAGCGCTCGTTTTCAGGATGCCCGTTGTGACCTCTTACCCAGATAAATGTAACATCATGAATTCGTAAGAGTTTTAAAAGTTCCTGCCACAGATCAGCATTCGGGACTTCTTCTGTTTTCTTTCCGCTTTTGCGTATCCAGTTGTTTTTTTCCCATCCGTATATCCAGCCTTTGTTTATGCTGTTGGAAACATACTGGCTGTCTGTTGTGAGCTTAACTGTGCACGGTTCCTTGAGTGCTTTCAATGCTGCGATGACTCCTGATATTTCCATTCTGTTATTTGTTGTCTGTGCAGCTCCTCCTGAGATCTCTTTTTCATGTCCGTTGTATCTCAGAACGGCTCCGAACCCTCCTGGTCCCGGATTTCCGCTGCATGCTCCGTCTGTAAATATTTCGACTGTTTTCTTTATATCCATATCTTCCTCCGAAGTAAATTTGATCATTTAGATGTTTTATGAACATTTTAATTATATAATAAACTTTGGATAAACACAAGTCATATTCAACAAACGTTTCTGAAAATGTTGAAATTCAAAATAATCTGTGATATAATGAATTTAAATTCAGATATTTTTTAATTGGCTATTTGAAAGTAAACGATTTCATACAACTGAAAGGATGAATTATTAATGAAAATAAAAAAACTTCTCAGTGCTGCGTTAGTGACTTCTATGCTGATAAATATTAATTCAGGTATTGTGATGAATCCTGCAATGAAAGCAAAAGAAGACAGCGAAGAACAAAAATACGAATTTGAAGACGGAAAAACAGAGGGCGGAAAGATTTATTCAGACGGGATTACCGGTGTGAAAAAAGAGGATTTTCCGGAGGATACCGACCTTACGAATTATTCCGGAAAAGGATTCTCATATCTTGATCAGAAGGGTACAACAGTCAGTGTTGATGTAGAGGTTGAGAAAGAAGGACTTTATGAGCTTACAGTGTGCTGCTGTGAACCGAGCGATCCTAATAAAAAGGTTCAGTATCTGAATGTAAACGGCGTAAATCAGGGCGAACTGACGTGTCCTCACAGCTTTTCTTTTAAAGAAACATCTGCCGGAGTTATAAATCTTAAAAAAGGAAAAAATACGATTGAATTAAAAGCATACTGGGGATATACATTTTTCGATTATATCATTATAAAGCCTGCAGATGACAAGCTGAATAATCTTTCTCCGACAAGGCAGCTTTCAAATCCAAATGCTTCTGATTCAGCAAAGAGACTCTACAGTTATCTGTGTGATATATACGGCAGTCATATTATTGCAGGACAGCAGGAATACTGCGGTGATCATAACTACAATCTCTGGAGTGATCCTGATACTTTTATCAAAGATAACGAAGCAGAATTTACATATATTTATGAGCAGACAGGAAAGTATCCTGCCATAAGAGGAATTGATCTTCTTGCATACAATACAACGTTTGAGTGGAGAGATCATGCACCCGAAAGAGCAATAGAATGGGTAAATAAATACAAAGGTATCGTAACAATGACATGGCACTGGAATGTACCGCTTGAAAAGGGCAGTACAGATACCGCATTTTATGTAGAATCAACAGGAAATACACCGTTTACTACATTCAGTATAACAAATGCGCTTACTGAAGGAACCTGGGAAAATGAAAAGCTGCTTGCAGATATTGATCTTATAGCAGCGGAACTTACGAAACTTAAAGAAGCAGATGTTCCTGTTCTGTGGCGTCCTCTTCATGAAGCAGAAGGCGCATGGTTCTGGTGGGGGGCAGAAGGTGCTGAACCCTGTAAAAAGCTTTACAGACTTCTTTATAAAAAGCTGACAGAGGAATATGGGCTTGATAATCTTATATGGGAATGGACAGGCAGTACATCTCCTGCAGCTTCTGAATGGTATCCGGGTGATGATGTTGTAGATATTGTTGGATATGACAAATATAATGCAGCAGACGGACAGCCGAATCTCAGTTCGATAGCATCAACATTTTACAGTCTTGTTCAGAGCACAGACTGTCAGAAGATGGTTGCAATGACAGAAAACGATTCTATTCCGTCTCTTGAAAATCTTGTAAATGATAAGGCGGCATGGCTGTATTTCTGCCCATGGTATATGAATTATCTTACAAGTGAGCAGAATAATCCTGTTGACAATCTTATAGAAATATACAACAGTGAATACTGCATAACTCTTGATGAACTTCCTGATTTGAAAACATATCCGATCAGCAGTTCTTCTGAAACGAAAGAAACTGTTTCATCAGAAACTGAAAAAATATCTGAAGAGAAAATAATATACGGTGACCTTAATGGAGATAAATCAGCAGATCTGACAGACCTTTCAATACTAAGTATATATCTGATGGAAAAATATTCAGCAGAGGAAAGTTTCCTCAAAGCAGCCGATGTTACAGGCGACGATGAAGTTGATATTCGAGACCTTGCACATTTTAAACGTTATGTATGCAAGGAAAATGTAACTTTGGGACCTCAGTAAAAAATAAACGACCCGGAAATGATCTCCGGGTCGTTTTTACTATTATTTTAAATTAAAATAAATAAAATTACTTGATAACTCTTACCTTGATGATATTAGCAACTTCGCTGATGCTTGAAACAATAGCGTCATCAATTTCCTTGCCTGTTGCATCGATCATTGTGTAAGCATAGTCTTTTTTGCTCTTGTTGAGCATGTTTTCGATGTTTACGCCTTCATCGCCAAGAACCTTTGTGATCTTGGAAATTACATCAGGAACGTTTTTGTGCATGATGCAGATCTTTGTGCCTGAAGCAGCCATTTCAGCATCAGGATAGTTTACAGAGTTCTTGATGTTTCCGTTTTCAATGAAGTCAACAAGTTCATTTGCAGCCATAACTGCACAGTTGTCTTCACTTTCAGGAGTTGAAGCACCGAGATGCGGAAGAGCAACTACACCGTCAACACCGATAACATCATCATTCGGGAAGTCTGTAACATATGAAGCAACCTTGCCTGAAGAAAGAGCATCGAGAAGAGCAGCAGTGTCAACGAGTTCGCCTCTTGCGAAGTTAAGAATTCTTACGCCGTCTTTCATTGAAGCAATTGCGTCTTCATTGATGAAGCCCTTTGTATCAGCATTGCATGGAACGTGAATTGTAAGATAGTCGCAGCATTCAAAAACGTCTTTCTGTGTTGGAACAACAGTTACTTTTCTTGAAAGCTTAAGAGCAGCATTTACTGAAAGGAACGGGTCAGTACCAACAACCTTCATACCGAGAGCAACAGCTGCATTTGCAACTAAGATACCGATAGCACCGAGACCGATGATACCAAGTGTCTTGCCTTTTATTTCAGGACCTGCAAACTGTGATTTTCCTTTTTCAACGAGTTTTCCAACTTCGTCGCCCTTGCCCTTAAGTGAAGGAACCCATGCAAGTGCGCTGGATACTTTTCTTGAAGCAAGAAGAAGTCCGCAGATAACGAGTTCTTTAACAGCGTTAGCATTGGCACCAGGTGTGTTGAATACACATATACCCTGTTCAGCACATTTGTCAACAGGAATATTGTTTACGCCTGCACCTGCTCTTGCGATTGCAAGAAGGTTTGAACCGAATTCCATGTCATGCATTGCTGCAGAACGAACCATTATGGCATCAGGATTTTCAGGAGCGTCACTGATTGCGTAGTTTGCTTTGTCGAAAACGTCAGTACCGCATGCAGCGATTTTATTTAAAGTCTGAATGTTATACATTGTTTCTGGCCTCCTATGAGATTAAGCATTTTCTTCTTCGAATTTCTTCATGAAAGCAACGAGCTTTTCAACACCTTCGATCGGCATAGCGTTGTAGATTGAAGCACGCATACCGCCTACTGAACGGTGACCCTTGATGTTGATGAAGCCTGCTTTTTTAGCTTCTGATACAAATTTAGCATCGAGTTCTTCGTTTCCTGTTACGAAAGGAACGTTCATGAGTGAACGGTCAGCGCCCTGAACAGTTGCTTTGAAGAGCTTTGAGCTGTCGAGGAAGTTGTAGATTACAGCAGCTTTCTTTTCATTGAGATCTTTCATTGCTGTAAGTCCGCCCTTTTTCTTGATCCATTCAAGAACGAGCTTAAGAATGTATATACCGTATGTTGGAGGTGTATTGAACATTGATCCGTTGTCAGCGTGTGTCTTATAGTTGAACATTGTAGGTGTGATATCCTGTGCGTTTCCGATAAGATCTTCACGGATGATAACTACTGTAAGACCTGCAGGACCCATGTTCTTCTGTGCACCTGCGTAGATAACGCCGTATTTTGAAACGTCAACAGGTTCTGAAAGAATGCATGATGAAAGGTCTGCTACGAGCGGAACGTTGCCTGTATCAGGAAGTTCAGCAAATCTTGTTCCGTAGATTGTGTTGTTCTGGCAGATGTGGAAGTAGTCTGCTTCAGGATCAAATTTTGATTTGTCGAGCTTAGGAATATATGAGAATGTTTTGTCTTCAGAAGAAGCTATAACATTACATTTACCATATCTGCTTGCTTCTTTGTAAGCCTTTGTAGCCCACTGACCTGTAAGAACGAAGTCAGCCTTGCCGGATTTATTCATGAGGTTAAGCGGAACCATAGCAAACTGAGATGAAGCACCGCCCTGAAGGAAGAGAACTTTGTAGTTGTCAGGGATTGACATTACTTCTCTGAGTAAAGCTTCACATGAATCAATAATTGCCTGATATTCCTTTGAACGATGAGACATTTCCATTACTGACTGACCTGAATCGCCATAGCAAAGCATTTCGTCTGCTGCCTGCTTGAGTACTTCTTCAGGGAGTGTTGCCGGACCTGCGCTAAAATTGTAAACTCTGTTCATTTTTAAATAAACCTCCATAACTTATGATTAAATAAGTGATATTATTATTAATATAATATATCCAAATATTATAGACATATATTATTATATGACTTTTAAAAGAATAAGTCAATATTTTATCAAAATAATTTATTAAAATTTTATTACCGTAAGTATCAATCCTGTCGTAAATATAATTACAAATATTATTTTATTTTTACACTTGTAAAAACAGTTCCGATAATGTATAATAAAACTATATGTGCATTTATATGCAAAAAATCTTTTTGAAACTAGGAGGATCTGGATGGAAAAGACTTCAAAGCCTTTATCAGGGGCAAAACCGGGCTTTTGGGGAAAAACAAGAAAGTGGCTTTATGATAAAAGATATTATCTTATAGCTTTTTTTGTTCCGGTTATCATAATGTCAATTGCTTATGGACTTTTTGATGTATACCCTTTTGGAAATCTTATGGGAACAGAATATGAAGGACGTAATCATCCGCATGACGGTTCAGTTCTCGTGCTTGATCTGAACGGTCAGTATGTTTATTATTTTGAAGCACTCAGAGATGCTTTCTGGGGAGATGGAAGTATCCTTTACAACTGGTCAAGAAACCTTTCCGGTGAATTTGTCGGTATTATCGGCTATTATCTTGCCAGCCCGTTTACGCTGATCGTAATGCTGCTTCCGAGAACGATGCTGCTTGAAAGCCTTCTTATAATGATGCTTGCAAAGCTTGGAACCATCGGAGTGACATTCAGCTTTTATCTTCAGAAATCACGTAAACTGAAACCTATTAATTCAGTAATTTTCTCAACTCTGTTTGCACTCTGTGCATATGCAGTAATTCAGCTGATGGATCCGATGTGGATAGATGGTCTGATCCTGATGCCGCTTATCATGTATGGAATTGAACAGCTTGTTGACAATAAAAAAAGAGCAAACTACATAATTCCTCTTGCACTTATGTTTATTGCTCAGTTCTACATCGGATTTATGATGGCAATATTCTGTGTACTTTATTTTCTGTATTATGCCTTCCTCGGTACCGACAAGGAAAACATGAAAACAAAAGATATTGCCATGACATGTGTAAGATTCGGATACTGTTCCTTAATTGCAGGTATGTGTGCTGCAGTTATGGTTATTCCGGTTTACAAAGCACTGAGCCTTGGTAAATTTGAATTTTCCGATCCGGATTATTCTCTTGCACTTCAGTTCGATTCTGTAGATATCCTTTCAAAACTTCTGCCTTCAAGCTATGATACGGTAAGAAATGAAGGACTTCCGGAAATTTACTGCGGAACACTTGCCATTCTTATGCTTCCTCTTTTCTTCATGAATTCAGAAATTTCAAAAAGGAAGAAAATAGGCCATTCACTTCTGCTTGCTGCACTGTTTTTCAGTATGTATATCAAACCGATAGACATGATGTGGCATGGCGGACAGGTACCGAACTGGCTGCCGTACAGATATTCATTTATGATGTCATTTGTTATTCTTTGCATGGGTGCAGAATCATTTGAAAAACTTGACGGGATCAAACCCGGTTCTATCGGAGGCACTTTTGCAGGAATCCTTGCATATCTGCTTTTAGCTGAAAAAGTATTCAAATATGAAAATATTGAGGTGCTCAGCGGACTCTGGTTTACAGCCGGATGTATTCTGTGCTTTGCTATCCTTGTTTCCGCATATAAGGAAAATAAGACATCTTTTGTAATACCGGCAACGATCCTTGTCCTTTGTTCCGGAGAACTTATCATCAGTACTTTTGATACATTAAAGGATATAGACAAAGATGTTACATACAGTATGCGTTCTTCCTACTACGATTATGTTGAGTCCGGACGTGCTGCTGTAGATGCAATAGAGGAAAGAGACAACGGACTGTATCGTTCTGATAAGGTTACGATGAAAGCTCCTCTGAAAAGAACTGTAAATGATAATATGGCATTCGGACTTAAAGGTGTTACACATTCGAGTTCTGTAATGAACGCAAAGATGATAGATACACTTGGAAAATTTGGATATTCAAGCAGAGGTCATTATACAAGATATAACGGTGCAACTCCTCTGACAGATTCACTTCTTGGCATAAAATATGTCCTTGATGTAAACAGATCACGAGTTTCAGATCTTTATCCGCTTGAATTTACAACCAAGACACAGCATGATGATGATTCCTCAACAGAAATAGATGTTCATAAAAATCCATATGCACTTTCTATAGGATATATGGTTGATGATGATATTCTCAATGTAAATATTTCTAATGCATCAAATCCTTTCGCAAATCAGAATGCGCTTCTCAGTGCAATGGTAGGCGAGGGTGATAAAGATTATTTCAGAAGACTGGATTTTTCACAGGATCCTATTTATACAAACGTTTCTCTTGAAAATGCAGGAAATCAGACAAAATACGTTGCTGATACAACTGCAAATGACTGGACTATCGATTATTTTGTCCATGCTGATTCAAATGATACAGTATATTGTTATTTCCCTGCAACATATGAAAAACAGGTTAATCTCTGGAAGGGTAAATGGGATAATGATACCAACTCATTCAGCTACAGTGATTTTATCAATTTCTACTATGAAACAGAGTATTACAGCATTCAGAAGATTGACAGATTTACTGCAAATACAAACTTCAGTATCAGAATGACTGTTGCCAACGAATATACATATATGAGTGATCAGCTTTTCTATAGTTTTGATGAAGAACTTTTCAAGCAGGATATTCAGAAACTTCATGAAAATGAATGGAAAATTGACAAATGGTCTGATACACATATCAAGGGTACAGTAACAGCCAAGGAAAATCAGATCTTCTTTACATCAATACCTTCTGAGGAAGGCTGGACTGTTAAGGTTGACGGAAAGAAAGTCGACTATAAGACGATCGCAGGCGGATTTATCGGTGTAAACCTTACTCCGGGATCACATACAGTTGAAATGTCATTCTTCCCGGCAGGAATGCCTCTTGGAATAATACTTTCAATTATTGGTATCGGATTTATTGTATTGTTTATAATGTATGAAAAAGGCGGATTACTCGCATCTTCAAAGAAAAAAGGTACAAAAAAGGCTGAAACTGCAGAATCTGCAGCTGAGTAAATTGAATAAGAAAATATAAATTACAGTTAAAAGTGCTGCTTTGATATAAAGCAGCACTTTTAAAATATTCAACAGATTTTGAGGTGTATAATGGAGAGAATAGATAAGTTTATAGCTGACAGATCTGAAATGTCAAGAAAGGATGTTAAAAGTGCTTTAAGATCCGGTGCAGTAAAACTTAACGGAAATGCAGTGAAAGATCCTTCCTGTAAAATTGATCCCGAAAAAGATGAGATTTCAGTTTACGGAAAAATGCTTCTTTTCAGAAAAAATATGTATATTATGCTCAATAAGCCTGATGGCTATGTTTGTTCAACACGGGACGGAGTATCACCTACAGTTCTGTCTCTTGTTCCGGAACAGTACAGAGTAAACGGGCTTTTCCCGGCCGGAAGGCTCGACAAGGATTCAGAAGGTTTTGTACTGATAACGGATGACGGAGATCTTGCTCACAGAATGCTTTCCCCTAAAAAACATCTGCCTAAATACTATCTTGTGCGTCTGAGCAGGGATTATGATTCTTCAGCAGAAGAAATGTTTGAAAAAGGTCTGGTTATTGATCATGGTGAACAATGTCTGCCTGCAAAAGTCTGTGGATTTGATGAAAATAAAAAATATGCGTTTATTGAACTTCATGAAGGAAAATATCATCAGGTGAAAAGAATGTTTGAAGCTGTTGGCAATCATGTTGAATATCTTTTCAGAACACAGATCGGAGGTCTTTTTCTGGACGAAAAACTTGAAAAGGGAAAATGTAGGGAAATGACATCCGATGAAGTCAAAAAATTGTTTGAAATATCAAACTTTTCGGTTGCTTTGAACAATGCAAAAAAAAGTATTGGATGTATTCAATAAATAAATGTAATGAAGTTTGGGTAATAATGGACTTGAAATATCATAGTGAAATTTGGTATTATTTCTATTGTAGTCAATTCGTATTGGCATAAAAATCTGTTTAGGAGGCCTTTTTAGCATGGCAAGTTTATCATTACGACATATTTGGAAGATTTATCCGGGCAAAGATCAGTTTGTAGGTGCTAATGATGTTTGTTTGGAGATTAATGATAAGGAATTTATTGTTTTGGTTGGACCTTCCGGATGCGGAAAATCAACAACATTAAGAATGATCGCAGGTCTTGAGGAAATCTCAAAGGGTGAATTATATATCGGTGACCGTCTTGTAAACGATATAGCACCAAAGGACAGAGATATAGCAATGGTTTTCCAGAACTACGCTCTTTATCCTCATATGACAGTATTTGACAATATGGCATTCGGACTTAAACTCAGAAAAGTTCCGAAGGATGAAATAAAACGTAAAGTTGAAGAAGCTGCTAAGATTCTCGACCTTACTCATCTTCTTGAAAGAAAGCCGAAGGCAATGTCAGGCGGACAGAGACAGAGAGTTGCACTCGGACGTGCTATCGTACGTGATCCTCAGGTATTCCTTCTTGACGAACCTCTTTCAAACCTCGATGCAAAGCTTCGTGCATCAATGAGAACAGAAATTGCAAAGCTTCATAAGAAACTCGGTACAACATTTATCTATGTTACACATGACCAGACAGAAGCTATGACAATGGCAGACAGAATCGTTGTAATGAACAAAGGTAAGATTCAGCAGGTTGATACTCCTCAGAATCTTTATACAAATCCTGTTAATAAGTTCGTTGCAGGATTCCTTGGTTCACCTCAGATGAACATGTTTGATGTAACACTCAGAAGAGACGGCGGACAGTACTATGTAGAATTTGGTTCAAATCCTTCAAAGATGTCAGGCGGTCGTATGTATCAGATAGCTATTCCGGCTGAAAAAGTTACACCTCAGATGGAAAAATATATTGACAGAGAAGTTATTCTCGGTATCCGTCCTGAAAACATTCATGATGAACCACAGTACTTCAATCCAAATGGTGCAGGAGTTGTTGAATGTTCAGTTGAAATCACAGAACTTATGGGTGCTGAAATATTCCTGTATCTTAACTGTGAAGGTATTCCGCTTACAGCTAAGGTTGCTCCTACTTCAACTGCAAGAGCAATGGATACAATCAAGGTAGTTCTTGATCCTTATAAATTCCATCTCTTTGAGAAATTTACAGGTGAAGAAAAAGGCGATCCGAACGAGTATCTTACAATAATGAACTAATTTATTGATTTAAATAATAACTGACCGGCATTTGTGATATACAAATGCCGGTTTTATTATTATAAAAAATTTAGAAAAAATAGTAAAATGAAGCTTGCTTTTGAATGTAAAAAAACTGAATAAATATGTAAAAATATTACTTAAGTGCTATAAATAAGCTATTATGCATTATTAATAAATAACATTTTAGAAGTTTGGGTAAATAGAATCTTGAAAAAATGTCATAAAATTTGGTATTATATTAATGTAATTATTTCGTATTTGCTTACACAATATTACTGTTTAGGAGGCTTTGTAACATGGCAAGTTTATCATTACGTCACATATATAAAAAATATCCGGGCGGTTTTGTTGGTGCCCGTGATGTATGTATAGAGATTCAGGATAAAGAATTCATCATTTTAGTCGGACCCTCCGGATGTGGAAAATCAACTACTTTGAGAATGATTGCAGGACTTGAGGAAATTACAGAAGGCGAGTTGTATATCGGAGATCGCCTTGTAAATGATATTGCGCCCAAGGACAGAGATATAGCAATGGTTTTCCAGAACTATGCTCTTTATCCTCATATGACAGTGTTTGACAATATGGCATTCGGACTTAAACTCAGAAAAGTTCCGAAGGATGAAATAAAACGTAAAGTTGAAGAAGCTGCTAAGATTTTGGATCTTACAACACTGCTTGAAAGAAAGCCGAAGGCAATGTCAGGCGGACAGAGACAGAGAGTTGCGCTCGGACGTGCTATCGTACGTGATCCCCAGGTATTCCTTCTTGACGAAGCTCTTTCAAACCTCGATGCAAAGCTTCGTGCACAGATGAGAACAGAAATAGCAAAACTTCATAAAAAACTCGGAACAACATTTATTTATGTTACACATGATCAGACAGAGGCTATGACGATGGGTGACAGAATCGTTGTAATGAATGCCGGAAGTGTTCAGCAGATCGATACACCGCAAAATCTTTACTCCAAGCCTATAAATAAATTTGTTGCAGGATTCCTTGGTTCACCTCAGATGAACATGTTTGATGTAATGCTCAGAAAAGACGGCGGACAGTATTATATTGAATTTGGCTCAAAAACAGAAGCAGGTCATCTGTATCAGATAGCTATTCCGGCTGAAAAGGTAACTCCTGAACTTGCAAATTATGTTGATCAGACCGTTGTTCTCGGAATTCGTCCTGAAAACATTCATGATGAGCCGCAGTACTTCACTTCAAACGGTGCAGGAGTTGTTGAATGTTCAGTTGAGATAACTGAACTTATGGGTGCAGAAACTTATCTCTACCTTGTATGTGAAGGCATACCGCTTACAGCCAGGGTATCAGCTGCTTCAACTGCCAAAGCAATGGATAATATTAAGGTCGTTCTTGATCCTTATGCATTCCATATATTTGATAAGGAAACAGAAGTTACTGTTATGAACTAAAAGTTAAATACACAAAAACATTCCGGATTTTTTCGGGATGTTTTTTTATGCGCAGGCATATATAATTTTTTCTTTTACTGTAGCTGAAAAGAAAAATATAAACCGGATCTATAACAACACAGAGGATATCCCCCGCCTCTGCTTGTTAAAAGCAGAGCTTTGAACAACACAGAGCTTTGAATAAAAAAACAGCACTTTATCTATTGATAAAGTGCTGTAATTTTTGATAAGACTAAAATTATTTATCTGTTACTTTGTATATCCAGTTAAACTTATCTTCAATTTTTCCATACTGCATACCTGTCATGGTATCATAAATTCTCTGAGAAACAGGACCGATTTTGTTATTGTTGATTGTCATAACCTTGTCGCCCCATTTAAGAGTTCCAACCGGAGAAATAACAGCAGCAGTACCTGTACCGAATACTTCATCAAGCTTTCCTGCATCGTATGCATCAGCAATTTCCTGAATATCAATACGTTTTTCAATTACTTCAAGACCCCATGATTTAGCAAGTTCGATAACTGACTTACGTGTGATTCCTGAAAGGATAGAACCCTGAAGCATTGGTGTAACGAGTTTTCCGTCGATAATAAAGAAGATGTTCATAGAACCAACTTCTTCAACATATTTCTTTTCAACACCGTCGAGCCAGAGAACCTGTGAGTAATTCTGTTTATGTGCTTCATCCTGTCCGATAAGGGATGCAGCGTAGTTTCCGCCTGTTTTTGTAAAGCCCATACCGCCTCTTACTGCACGGACATATTCTTTTTCAACATAAATGCTTACAGGATTTAATCCTGTTGAGTAATAAGCACCTGATGGTGAAAGAATAATGATAAATTTATAGTGGTCAGCAGGACGAACGCCAAGGAACGGATCACATGCAATAATAAATGGTCTGATATAAAGAGAAGCGCCATCTGTATGCGGAACCCAGTCTTTTTCAATATTTACAAGCTTGTTGAGTGCTTCAACACAAAATTCAGGATCTATCTGCGGAATAACAAGTCGTTCATTTGAAATATTTAATCGTTTGAAGTTTTCCATTGGTCTGAACAGCTGTATCTGATCGTCAGCTGTTCTGTATGCTTTAAGACCTTCAAATACTTCCTGAGCATAGTGGAGACACATTGCTGAAGGCATAAGATCAAGAGGTCCGTAAGGAACAATACGGGCATCATGCCAGCCCTTGCCTGTTTCATAGTCCATAATGAACATATGGTCAGTAAAAATATGACCGAAACCGAGTTTTGTTTCGTCAGTTGGTTTTGCTTTTGGTGTTTTTGTTAATTCAACACGAATATCCATGGTTATGATCGCCTTTCATATATTATAAAATTTAAATTGATCAGAATGTCGTATGCAACATTCTGGTTAAATCATAAAAAAGTTTAAGGAAACATTGATAAAATCAGTGTTTCCCGAAAGTAAGTCAGACTTTAATATATGTCTTTTTGTATTTTCTGCAGCAGTAGTCTATTGCAATTTTTAATGCGGTAACGGCAGAAAGAACCGCAATTATTATAGTTATTATCTTAATAAACTTTTTCATTTTGTTGTCCTCCTGTTATACATAGTGTAAAATCTGAATTGGCTTATTCATATATACAGTATACCACATAAAAATATTTTTTACTATAGAAAAATGAAACTTTTTTTAATTTTGTATATATTTTTTGAACGAATTCTGAAATTGACGGACGGTTACCTATTCGCAAAAATGTACAAATACTGAGCAATAATATATCTTGAAAACATTTTGTATTTTTTGTATCATAATAAACGACAGGAGATGTGCAGAGATCTCCTGGTAGTGACAAAGAAAAGGAGCATATTGTCATCATCATAAAATCCCTTGTATTTTTTTAAGGTATAATTTATTCCCCCTTAGACCTTTTATTAAAATACTCAAATCCCGTTAAGATTAAAACTGTAGATTTCTGAAGATGGGTGATCTTTGGAAGTTTGCAGTTTTTTTCGTTATTGACGTTGAACATTAATTATAATATAATAGAAGAATGGGAAAAGAAAAAAACATGAATAGAATTTTAACTTGTTTAATGATACTGTCATTATGTTTTGCAGTTTATTTTGTTTCTCAGATGGTATCAGCACTTTGTGATACAGATAAAGATTTGGAATACGATTATTATTTTCAGATAGTTTTACAGAATCAGGATGATGAATATAAAAATAAATTTGTTGATGGAGTTGATGGCTTTTTTAAAGAAGATGAAAATTACTCATCATTTTCGAAAAACAATAATGATTCTTTTGAAAAGATCGTATCCGGAAAAAAATGCTGTGCAGAAATAGTTGAACTGAATAATTATTCCGAAAAGGAGTTATGTGATGCGCTTAAAAGTGCAGCATATGCTCATTTAAATGCAATTGCTCTTCAGCCGGGAGACAGTGAGGAATTTAAAGAGGCTGTCTCTTTTGCTCAGAATAAAGGAGTAAATGTTATTTTTTATCAGTCTGATGTTAATTCCGATGATTTTTCTTCAGTATCTCAGGTTCATCAGTATAAGGAGCTTGGAAAAGAAGCGGCACAAAAATTTATTGAGAGTGCTGTTCCGGGGGATGTTGTTCTGATATTATCCGGAAACCACAATACGATTTCCGGACAGAGTAAAGCTGATTCTGATAATGTATATGTTGAGGACTACAGTATATTTCAGAGAGCATGCGGGGTTGAGGAAGTTCTCAGCGAGTGGCAGAATGGTCAGAAGAACAAATGCAGTCTGGATGTATATTATGTTAATTCCACAGATAAAAATATGCATTTCATAATTCAGAAAGAAATTGTAAATCACAAAAATCTTTCAGGAATAATTTGTCTGGATGAAAGAAGCACACCGTTCCTTATTTCAGCGTTATTTGACAGCAATATTGATTTGAACGGCAAAACAATAGTTGGTTACGGAAATGCCGAGCATTCAAAACTGTACAATAATAACGGCGTTATTTCAGCACTGATTGACGATAACGCTTCGGAAATCGGATATGATGTTGCAAAGGAACTTTATTCAAAAAGCAGGGCGGAAAAATGAAAAAAGAAAAACCTGATTATTCAGAAAAGATAAATATTTACTGTATATTAACGGTTATAGCAGCAATTGCAGGCTTTTTATATCTGAATGTTTATCAGAACATGGAAATTAAACCTTTGTATGATATGATCGAGAAGACAAATCATCTTTCTCAGTTATATCGCGAAATTGAAAAGATGCCTCAGCTGCTGGATGATTACGTTTATCAGGATGTTACAAGTGTAAAAACCAAATACTACGAATGTGCAAACAATATCAATGCTCATTCGGTACCGGAAGTATTTGGTGAAGAAGAGAAAGATATGGTTCTTAGAAATATTCAGAATATGACGGATGATTTTTTACAGAAATGTGATGAAACAGTAAATCTCAGAAACAATCTTGAATATGCTGAATGTGATAAAAGCCTTAAGGATGTAAGAGAAGAGTCTGTTATAATAGTTGATTACATCAAACAGAAAACAGAGCTTTTTCTGAATGATGCAAATTCAACAATGGAGAAGTATAACAATGCGGTTAAACACAATAAACGAAATTATATTTTCATTTGTCTGCTTGCATTGCTGATGTGTGTCGGAATCTTTATTTCATGGAGAAAGCATACCGAAGATGAAGAAAAGGCACAGAAAATGGAAATGAAAATCAGAGATCAGGAAGTCAATGAGCTGAGACTGACCGGTGTTCTGCGTGAATGTGAACTGAAGGTACTTCAGTCTCAGATAAATCCGCATTTTATTTTCAATACAATCAACATAGGCGCAAAGCTTGCAATGCTGAATGATGATGAGGCAACCTGTGAATATCTTGAAAATGCATCTGATATTTTCAGATATAATCTGAAGTCTCTGGATACAGGTACTATTCTGAAGGAAGAAATAGAAAATGCGAAATCGTATATGTATCTTCTGGGAATAAGATTCCAGAACAGATTTAAGTTTTCATTTGATATAGATGAGTCTCTTCTTGATACCGTAGTTCCGCGAATGTCAGTTCAGCCTGTAATAGAAAATGCATATATACACGGAATAGGAGAACTGGAACGGGGCGGTGAAATCACCATTTCTGTTTTTAAAGAAGGTCCATATGTTGTTGTACAGGTTAAAGACAACGGCGAAGGCATAAAAAAGGATGTAATAGAAAGAATACTCAGAGGCGACAGCGATTATGAAAAGGAAACAAATAAAAAATTCCATACTACCGGAATTGGCCTCAGAAACGTAATTGAACGTATGAAATTGTTTTATTACCGTGAGGATGTTATTGATATTTTTTGCAGCGAAGGCTGTACTTTTGTGAAGCTTAAGTACGGAAAGGATGAGAAAAAAAATGTATAAAATTCTTGTTGTTGATGATGAGCCGCTTGAGGTTCAGTCTTTTATTTACACTTTGAAGAATAAGTTGGGAGATCAGTTCGATAAAATCGAAGGTGCATACTCCGGAAGAGAAGCTATTCTCAAAGCAAGAGCAGAATTTTTTGATATTATTCTGATGGATATAAAAATGCCGGGAATAAACGGAATAGAGGCCATTGAAGAAATAAAGCGATATAATGAGCTTACAGAGATCATAATTACTACTGCATATGATAATTTTGATTATGCGTCCAAAGCTGTTACGCTGGGCGCACGTGACTATCTTTTAAAGCCGGTAAGAGCTTCTGTTCTGGTGGAATCAGTCAATAAACTGATCGACAGGATCGCCAAAAGACAGGAACGAATGGAGAAAGCTGATGAGATCAGTCAGAAATATGAAGATGCAGTGGCTTCTCTTGAAAGAATAAGAAAAATATATGGAGATTTTCTTACAAATCAGAATGAAACATTAAACGGCGATGAAAATGACGAATATATTTCCAAAGCAGATAAATATATCCGAGAGAATTATCATAAAGATATAACACTGGAAGATATCGCAAAGGAAGTTAATCTGAGTCAGTATTATTTCAGCCATCTTTATAAAGAGAAGAAGGGTGTAACGTTTATTGATACACTCACAACAGTCAGAATAACCAAAGCAAGAGAACTGATCCTTAAAGGCGGAATGTCTGTCGGTGATATTGCAGTATCTGTTGGTTATCATGATCAGAGTTATTTTTCGAAGCTTTTCAAAAAAATAACCGGATTTTCACCGCGCGGTTTCAGACAGGCTGCAGAATCAGTAGGTGAAAAAATTTGAGTAAAAAGTTAGTATTATTTAGTTTGTTTCTGATGCTTCCGCTGATGCTTTCATCGTGTTCAGAAAAAATTACAGATAAACCGAGAATAGGATTTTCCATGGCAACTCTGACTGAGGAACGCTGGATCCGTGACCGTGACTGTATGATGAAATATGCTGAAGAGAACGGCTGCAGTATTACAGTACAAAATGCAAACGAGAGCTCTGAAAAGCAGTTTGAAGACGTTAAGACAATGATATCGGAAGGAATAGATATTCTTGTCCTGGTTCCTCAGGATAAGGATGCTTCCGCAATTGTAAACTATGCCAAAAGGAAGAAAGTACGTGTTGTTTCCTATGACAGGCTTGCACTAAACTCAAATATAGATGCATATGTATCATTTGACAATGAAAAAGTAGGCGAACTTCAGGCAGAAGAAATAACAAAAATAGATCCTTCAGGACGTTATCTTGTTGTATCAGGACCGATGACCGACAATAACAGTCAGTTAGTCAGGGAAGGTGTTGAAAAAGTTCTGAAAGAAAAGAACATTAGTTATCAGTCAACACAGGTAAGTTCATGGGATAATGTTGAGTCTTTTGATATAGTAAACAGTATTTTGTCTGATCCGGCCGGAAACGATATTTGCGGAATAATCTGTGCCAATGATTCACTTGCATACGGTGCTTCCAATGCAGCTTTTCTGAATCAGAAAAAAAACATGCTGATTGCCGGTCAGGATGCAGATCTGGAGGCGTGCAGAAGAATTGTAAACGGAAAACAAACGGTTACAATATATAAACCTATAGATAAACTTGCTCATACTGCAATTGATATATGCAAAAAGCTTTGCAGCGGTGAAGAAATAGAATCACAAAATCTGAGTTTTGAGAATAACGGTTATAAGGATATTCCGGCTGTTCTTGTGGATGTGTATGCTGTAAATAAAGACAATATCAAAGAAGTATTGATCGATGATAATTATTACAGTTATCAGAATATATACGGTTCAGAATCCAATAACAATTAATATTTTTGAAAAACAGTGTCTGTAAAAGATGCTGTTTTTTTAAAATTATTCTAAATCCCTTTATATTTTATTTTTTTTCTGATATAATAAATATGCAAATAAAGAATTTTTTTAAGAGTGAGTCATTCAGTAAAGACGGATGATATCCTCTGTGTTGTTATAAATTCAAGTTTTGAAAAGATACAAAAAGTTGGATGGAGCAATATATGAATAAATACAAAAAACTTGCTTATGAAACAAAGATGTTTTTTAAAGGTACTTTTGTTTCGAAAATAATAATGATTCTGGTTATTCCTTTGTGTACAATAATTTTATCTCAGGAAGATTTTCAAAATGCAATGACATTGCAGAATACAGTGGAACTTACAGCTTTATTGTTTACAGCCGGTATTACAGAAGGCTTTTTTAAATCAGATTTTGATAAAAATGCAGACAGAAAAATGCTGTATTCAACAGGACTGATATTCTGCGTTGTTTCACTGACGTTTTCGATGCTTTCTTTAGTGCTGATCTGGTGTATTAAGGAATTCAGACCTTATATTCTATATGCTGCTGTATATTCTTTTATTTCGACAATAAGAACATTTATTCAGTGTAATGTGAAAATCAAAAAGCTTGATAAGCTGTATATGATAGATAATGTTTTTTCTGCAGTTATTCTTCTTGTTATGATTTTTTTGTTCGTCGGATGTTTTAAAGGCGGAATAAAGGCATATTATATATCTATGATAATATCATGTTTTGTTTCGGTTTTGTTTTTAAATTTTTCGGGTAATATGAGACATGATTTCAGTGTACGAAGTGTCGATTTTAAAGCGATTAAACCACTGCTAAGATATTCTTTTTCACTTCTTCCTGTTTTTATGTTCTGGCCAACGCTGATGCTGACAGATCAGCTGATCCTTAAAATTTTGATTTCCGAAGAAGGAAACGCTGTATTTATCGCATCTTATACCATACCCGGTTTGATCTTATATATGACCACACTGTTTTTCCGTTCTTTTCAGACTACCGGCGGTGAAAATCTTACACATGAAGAACGAAAGAAGTACAGTATAAAAACGTTTGATATTTATTCTGCAGTGATTTTTACAATGGCTGCAGTGATCCTGTTCCTTATCAGGATTCTTGACAAGCTGGTGGCACCTTCATCAGCTTATGCTGATACATATCAGTTTTCTGCACTTCTGACCGGCGCTGCAGTAATGCAGAGCCTTTGTATCCTTATAGGAAGCATTTATGCAGATACAAATAACAACAAAAGGCTTGCGTCTACAAGTGTGCTGACGGTAATAATGAACTTTTTCTTAAATATTCTCTTTATTCTTTTATTTAAGGCAAAAGGAGCTGCTATCGGAACGCTTGTATCGCTGACGATCTGTGTGGTAATAAGAACGCTTGAAACCCAGTCAATAGCGAAATTCAAATTAAACTGGACAAATATAGAATTTAATTTTGTTATTCTCCTGGGGATGATGCTTGTGATATCTCTGAAGCTTAAATATATGGGAATATTCCTTTTGATCGGTATGGTGATAATTATTTTCAGAAATCTGAAGCTTCTGAAAAAGGCGTATGCACTTATAAATCTTGCAGATCCGAAAAAAAGCATAATTAAGGACACTGAATAATGTAAAAGCGCAGAGCTTCTAAAAAAATACGGAGCAGAGAAAAATAAATTCTCTGCTCCTTATTTTTTATGCTTCAACTTTGATAAATGCAAAGCTGTAAGGCTCAAGTTTAAGTTTCATTTCATTTTCACCATCGCCCGGCTGTTCCTGCTTTCCGACGATAATGTTGTATTTTGAATATTTCTTATCAGCTGCACGGTTGATATATTTAACTTTATTTGAACGGTTAATAAATATCAGAGCAGCTTTTTTATGATTTTCCTTAATTCTGGCAAATCCGACCACATCTTCATCAAATGTTAAAAATCTGAATTTTCCGTCTTTAAAAATACTTGAATTTTTTCTCAGAGCGGACAGCTCTTTTGTGAATTCAATGAGTTCAGTATCTTCTTCACCCCATGGGAAGCATCCTCTGTTGAACGGATCCTTATATCCCTGCATGCCTGCCTCGTCACCGTAGTAAATACATGGAACTCCCGGAAGGAAGTAAATCATTACCATGGCGAGTTTCAGAAGCTTCTTTCCTTTTTCATACTGACGTTTTGTAAGCTTTTTGTCAGCCATCCATTCCTTGTCTTTTCCCTCATCACTTTCGCCGGCAAGAACAGTGATAGCTCTTTCTACGTCATGAGTGGAAAGGAAGTTCATCAGGACATCTGTTGCCGGTTTCGGATAATTTTCGAGAATTGTCATGATGTTATTTTTAAATTCAGGATCTCCGTCTCTTATATAAGAGAGAATGTATTCTCTGAAAGGATAATTCATTACAGAATCGAGCTGTGCACCTAAAAGATATCTTCTTTTTATTCCATAGCTTTCTGCGTTTGAAGCATCATTCCATACTTCGCCTATAATAAGTTTTTCTGAATTAACACTTTTAATGGATTTGTTTACATTATAAAGGAAAGTATCCGGAAGTTCGTCAGCAACATCAAGTCTGAATCCTGATGCACCGAGTGACATCCAGTAATGCAGAACACCGTCATCATCACAGATAAACTGTGTGAATTTATAATTGTTTTCGTTTATGTTAGGAAGTGTGTCAATGCCCCACCATGCTTCATAAACGTCCGGATATGATGTGAAATTATACCATTCATAGTATTCACTTTCTCTCGTATTGTAGGCACCGTTGCTGTCGTAGTAATTGTATTTGTTAAAGTATATACTGTTTGCCCCGGTGTGTGAAAAAACTCCGTCAATGATTACATTTATTCCTAATGATTTTGCTTTGGCGCATAATGCCTTGAAGTCATCATTTGTACCGAGCATAGGATCGACTTTCATATAATTTGCAGTGCTGTAACGATGATTTTCATGTGATTCAAAAATTGGGTTAAGATAAATGCACGTTACTCCCAGGCTCTTCAGATAAGGCAGTTTTGAGATAATACCTTCAAGGTCACCGCCGAAAAAGTCATAGTTCCAGAAATTTGTTTCAGGATGAGGCTTGTATAATGGAGTGCCGCCCCAGTCATCGCGTATCAGACGATCATCAGGTATGTTTTTATGTTCTTTTCCGCTTTTGCAGAAACGATCCGGAAAAATCTGATACATTACGCCGCCTTTAAGAAATGAAGGAGTTTTGTAATCGCTGCTGTATACTGTCAGCTGAAAAAGATCGCCTTCCTCGAAGCTTCCTATATGGGCATTTTGTTTTTTGATATATAGAGTGTTTTGACCGACGGTAACAAAAAAACAGTAATAATATACCCCGGAATAGCTTGTGTTGAACGAAGCCGTATATGATACGGTATCTGATGTTTCTTCGGTTCGGTTCATTTTTATGAAACGTTTTTTGAAGCCTATTCTGTATATTACCATTACAGGGCTGCTTTCAATCGTATATGATTTTGGCAGGGAAATTGTAAAGTCACAGAATTCTTCAGTTTTTATAGCACCGAAGATTGATTTGTACGAAGGGTCCCAGCTGTCAAATATTTTTTTCATAGCAAATACCTCGTTTCTGTTATTGGATTTAAAGTGAATTGTATATAGGATAAGTATGAACTTCAATCAATAAAGACGGCAAAATTTCAAAGAATATTACAGGATTCCCCAGATATCTCGTGCGTAGTCCTTTACAGCACGGTCAGCAGAGAATACACCTGCGCCTGCTATATTACAAAGTGACATTTTCAGCCATTTGTATTTGTCTTTGTATAATTTTGATGAGAGCTTTTGTGCAGCGCGATACGAATCAAAATCAGCAAGAACCATGTACGGATCTGAATTCTGAAGTGAATTTGCAACATCGTTGAATGTACAGCCGTTGATTCCGTGATATATTTTGTTGATTGCCTGCTTTATCGTATCGTTTGAATCGTAGTAGCTTCTCGGGTTGTAACCCATAGATTTTTTTGCATTTACTTCCTCGGCTGTCATACCAAAGATAATGATGTTGTCGTCACCGACTGCATCCTTTATTTCGATATTTGCACCGTCAAGTGTTCCGAGCGTTACTGCACCGTTAAGCATAAGTTTCATGTTGCCTGTTCCGGATGCTTCTGTTCCGGCAAGTGAGATCTGTTCCGATATGTCACTGGCAGGCATAAGAAGTTCTGAAAGAGTTACTTTGTAGTCTTCAAGGAAAAATACATTCAGCTTCTTTGAAATCTTAGGATTTTTTCTGATTTCTTCAGAAATGCTCCATATCATTTTGATAATCTGTTTTGCAAGATAATATCCCGGAGCAGCTTTTGCCGCAAAAATATAAGTTTTAGGAGTGAAATCAGCATTTGGATGTTCCAGCAGATAGTTATAGTCAGCCAGAATATTAAGTGCGTTCAGATGCTGTCTTTTATATTCATGCAGTCTCTTGACCTGAACATCGAAAACGCTGTCAGGATCAATGTTAAAATCAAGATTGCAGTAGCTTTTTGCATATTTCAGGAAATTTTCTTTGTTTTCTCGTTTGATTTTTGCGAGTTCATCAAGAACGCCGGTGTCGTTTTCAAATACACTGAATTTTTTCAGTTCATCGGCATCCTTAAGAAATTTGTTTCCGATTTTATCGCTTAAAAGATTTGTGAGTCCCGGATTTGACTGATACAGCCATCTTCTGTAAGCTATTCCGTTTGTTACATTTTTAAATTTTAACGGGAAGTATTCATGTTCGTCATTGAATACATCTTTTTTGATAATTTCAGAATGAAGCTTTGAAACTCCGTTTACACTGTGTGATGCGGCAACACAAAGCGTAGCCATATGAACATGATTATTTTTTACGATAGACATTCTGTTTGTCTTTTCGTAGTCGTTCTCGCTGAGCTGTGAAAGCTTTTTGCAGTATCTGTTGTTAATTTCAACAATGATTGAGAAAATTCTCGGAACGACGCTCTTTAACAGATTCAGATCCCATTTTTCAAGAGCTTCGGCCATAACTGTGTGGTTGGTATATGCAAAAGTATTTTTTACGATATGCCATGCCTTGTCCCATGAATATCCGCAGTCGTCGAGAAGAATTCTCATTAATTCCGGAATGGCAAGAGTCGGATGTGTGTCATTGATGTGGATAGCAACCTTTTCATGAAGATTTTCAAGAGTACCGTAAACGGACATATGATTTGTAACTATATCGCCGACTGATGCTGCACAAAGAAAATACTGCTGACGAAGACGTAGAGATTTTCCTTCAAGATGGTTGTCGTTAGGATACAGTACTTTCGAAATAGCCATGGCGATACTGTTCTGGCTTAAAGCTTTTGCGTAGTCGCCCTGATTGAACATAGCCATGTCAAAGCTCGGAGATTTTGCAGACCACAGTCTGAGAACGGATACGCCTTCACTGTTGTATCCGGAAACATACATATCATATGGTATGGCAAGAACGGTGTTGTAATTCTGATATGATATGTGATGATACTGGCTGTCCCAGTATTCGTGAAGTTCTCCTTCAAAATGAACTTCTACTGCACGTTCAGGTTTCGGATCAAGCCAGACCTCACCGCCGGGGAGCCAGTTGTCCGGAAGCTCTGTCTGCCATCCTTCTTCGATCTTCTGTTTGAATATTCCGTATTCATAACAGATAGAGTATCCCATTGCAGGAATACACTGTGTGGCCATGGCATCCAGATAACATGCAGCCAACCGTCCGAGACCTCCGTTTCCAAGTCCGGCGTCAGGTTCATTTTCATAGATCTTTTCAAGATTAATATCGTATTCTTTTAAAACGCTCCGTACATCGTCCTGTATTTCCAGATTGTACAGGCTGGTTTTTAAAGATCTTCCCATAAGGAACTCCATAGACAGATAGTATATCTGTTTTCTTCCCTGTGAGTTTATCTTGTTGTTAAATGCATTCCGTTTTTCATTGAGGTGATCCATTATAATAGAGGAGAGAGCATTGTATACCTGAGTATCCGAGGCATCATCCGGTGATACATTATAATCGGCGCTCAGCTTTTTGATAAGTTCATGCTTGATTACTTCCCTGGACAGTTTTTTCATTTCTTTCTCCATTCTCCGACGAAGTGATTATTGTAATAAAGTATAAAATGAACACTAAATTGTGTAAATTGATAAATTGAGCATAGCATCGGTTACTCAAAATCAGTGATATATATAAACATTATACACGAATTAACATAAAAATTCAATACTTTTACTATATTAATTGAAAAATCCTGAAAAATTTCGTGTTTTTTTTCACCGTACGTATACACTATAGCTATTAAAAAACGGTTCATATTATGCAAAATGATAATTTTAAACTTTTATAAAATAAACAAACTATTTACTATTGACAAAATTATTTATTTATGATATACTAAAAACAGAAAGAAAAACAGAGCAGGGAACATTCACAGAATGTCTTTTCTCTTTTTTTCTGACACTTCTAACCTAAACAACAAATACAGATTAACTCTTCATACTACCAGTATTTCAGCAGTATTCTTAAAAAACATCTTACTCTTTTGTTGTACTACTCAAAGACATAATAGTATTGAATTAAATATTGGGCAAACTTGTTGAAAGGCAAGGACGCAAAGCTTAGGGTCTAAACCATATATGGTATGACAGCCAGTTGCACAATTTTAAGCGAACCAATTTTAATGGTCGTTTATGGTTGGAAATAAAGGCTGATATCCCGGATATCAGCCTTTTTAGTTTTTAACTATATTGTTTAAGAGCGGGGAATATTATTCCTGAAAACAGCAGGGAGGCGACATGTATGAAAAAATATATGAACAAATTTGTATCGGGGATATTGGCAGCGGCAATGGCAGTAGGTTATTCTTCACCGGTAACAGGCGTTTTTGCAGAAGAAGACACTGACAAATCATTATATGATGTAATCAAAGAAGGAATATGCGGATATAATACAGAAATAAATATATCGCAGTTCGGTTACAGTATAGATGGCGGCGTAGATATAGTCAATGATACTATTAATAATGTAATAATTGATCCTGATATGTATTTTTTTGAACATGAAAAAATATCGATGACGGCATCAAAAAGCGGAAATGGTGAAACAAGAATTACAAAGGTCAAAATAACATATAAAAACACTCTTGAAGATGCCAAGCGAATGATAGCTGAATACAATGCCAAAGCAGATGAAATTATCAGCTGCACCATTACAAATGATATGACGGATATGGAAAAAGCTCTGAAGCTTCATGATTATCTTGTTCTTCATACAAAATATGATCTTGGACATCAGGTGAATCCTGACAGCGACGGAATTACCTCATATGATATTATCTGTAATAATGCAGGTGTATGTCAGGGTTATGCGCAGGCATACAAAGACCTTCTCAGACGTGCAGGTGTTGAATCAATAATGGTATCCAGTGATGATATGAATCATGCCTGGAATATGGTTAAAATTGATGATAACTGGTATCATGTCGATGTAACGTGGGATGATCCGGTTCCTGACTACGAAGGACGAGTAAAGCATACATATTTTATGATGAGCGATGAAACCGCAAAAACCAGAGGCGAAGTTCATTATAACTGGAATTCCGGCGGAATCACAGCTGATGATAACAGATATGATAATATGTTCTGGTCAAATGTTTCATCAGAAATATTTATGTATAACGGAAAATGGTACTATATTGACAATGACGGCGTATATTCAAACTACAATCCGCAGACAAATACAGTTGCAACGGATGTGTGTCTGTTTGACGGTCACTGGAAGACATACGGAGATGATACCTCCTATTGGCTGGGTTCATATATGAGCATGATCGTTTCAGGTGATACAGTATACTATAATACACCGGATCTTATCTTTTCAATGAGACTTGACGGATCATGGAAACAGAGTGTACAGTATGTAAATCCGATTCAGATAGATGATAAACCGGAAGGATATGTATACGGAATGGTTCTGGAAGACAACATTCTATATGCAGTTATTAAAAAAGCTCCTTCAGATACCGGTTACCTATACAAGATAAAAGAACTCAATCTTCAGAATTATTCATATATAAGCAGCGTTATTTCCTTTATAAATAATTTAAAGGATGGAGAATCCGGAAAATATGACTATACTGAAGAAGCAGAAACTGTACTCCCGACAGAGGCCGTATCTGCTATGGCAGGCAGAAAAATAAACGTATCTTTTGACTTTAACGAATATGCATGGAATATAAACGGCGAAAACGTCAAAAAAGAAGACAAAGGATTTGATTTGTCAGTTAAAAAAGATCAGAATAATATTCCATGGGAGGTTATTGATGAAAGAACAGGAACAGATGATTTCAGCGAAATAAATCTCAGGGAATGCCCGCAGATTCCGGCAACTGTTACTTATAAACTCGGAACAGAATATGCAGCAAAAACTGTTGAAGTTTATTCTTATGATAAAGTAACATCTGAACTCAACCTGATTTCTGAAGAGCAGACATCATCAGACGGAACAGTTGAGATCGATGTTGCAGAAGAAACAGATTATGCAGTGGTAATAAAAACATCATCAGAAAGTACAGTTACTGAAGAAATAATGGGTATTACAGAACCCGGAAAACAGATCGCAGTTGAAACTGAAGCTGTTGAAGAACAGTACCTGATAGGCGATGTAAACAACGACGGGAATGTGGATCTTACAGACCTGAGTTTAATGCAGATCTATACTATGGATCATAGAGTATTTACAGAAGAAGAAACAAAGAGATGCGATTGTCAGGAAGATGGAATAATAGATATCGCTGATGTCGCAAAACTTAAAATGTATATCTGCAAACAGATCACATCATTCAGATAAAGAAATTTTCACTTAAAGTGTTTTTCTCATATTTCCTTGGGAGGCGGCCCTTATCCATACGGATAAGGTTCGTTTCCTTTTATTTTTTTTAAAAATACTATTGACATTGAAAGAAAAAAGAAGTATAATTGTAAAGGTTTATGGCTTTACAATGAATGACAGCAGGAGGCAGATGTATGGCTAAGGATTTAAATTATGCAATGCTTCTTGAATGTTATGGTTCGCTTCTAACAGAAAAGCAGAGAGATATCATGCAGCTTTATTATTATGAAGATCTTTCTCTTTCAGAGATAGCAGAAAACGAAAACATTACACGACAGGGAGTACATGATGCGATAAAGCATGCTGAGCAGTACCTGGATGATTTTGAAGAAAAAGTCGGATTTGTAAAGAAGATGAATGCTCTTCGGGAGTCATTGAAAAATATAGATCAGTATGCAGAAAAAATAGAATATAATAACAGCAAAAATATATATTCCAAAGATACGATTTCAAAATATGCATCAGAAATAAGAAAAAATGTAGGCAGGATAGAAAATCTTATGGAATAAAAAAGGAGGGTGTTTTATGGCATTCGAAGGATTATCAGACAAACTGAATAATGTATTCAAACGCTTAAAATCACGCGGCAAACTCAGCGAAGCTGATGTTAAGGAAGCTATGAGAGAAGTTCGTCTTGCTCTTCTTGAAGCAGACGTTAGTTATAAGGTTGTTAAGGAATTTGTTGCAAAGGTTTCAGAAAGAGCAGTTGGAGAAGATGTTCTTAAGAGCCTTACACCTGCTCAGATGGTTGTAAAAATAGTAAATGAAGAACTTTGCAGCCTGATGGGAAATTCAAATGCAAAAATCAATATGCCGTCAAAACCGCCATGCATTATTATGATGTGCGGTCTTCAGGGATCAGGAAAAACAACACATTCGGCAAAGCTTGCAAAATATTTTAAAAATCAGGGCAACAGACCTCTGCTTGTTGCATGTGACGTTTACAGACCGGCTGCGATCAATCAGCTTCAGGTCGTTGGTGAAAAAGCAGGCGTAAAAGTATTTGAGATGGGTCAGATCGATCCTGTAAAGATCGCAAAAGAATCTATCAAATATGCAAAGGATTACGGTCATGATATTGTTATTCTGGATACAGCCGGAAGACTTCATGTAGATACGGAGCTCATGGATGAGCTTAAAAATATAAAAAAAGAAACTACACCAAGTGAAATCATGCTTGTTGTAGATGCTATGACAGGTCAGGATGCTGTAAATGTTGCAAAGGCTTTTGACGATGCACTTGGTATAGACAGCGTTCTTATGTCTAAGCTTGATTCTGATACAAGAGGCGGTGCTGCGTTATCAGTTCTTTCTGTAACCGGTAAACCGATCAAATTTGTCGGAATGGGCGAAAAACTTGATGATTTTGAACAGTTCCATCCTGAACGTATGGCATCAAGAATTCTTGGAATGGGCGACGTACTTACACTTATTGAAAAAGCTGAAAGTGCAGTAGACATCAAGGATACTGAAAAGCTTGCAAAGAAGTTCCAGGATAATTCATTTGATATGGATGATCTCAGAAATTATCTGATGCAGATCAAAAAGATGGGTTCTATCAAAAGCCTGATGGCAATGCTTCCGGGTGTTGGCGACAAGGTAAAGGATATTGATATAGATGAAAAGCAGTTTTATCGTGTAGATGCTATAATAACATCTATGACTCTTGAGGAACGAGCAAAACCTTCAATTGTTAATCCTTCAAGAAAAAAACGTATAGCTGCCGGCAGCGGAACCAAAGTTGAGGATGTCAACAGACTTCTTAAACAGTTCGAACAGATGCAGAAGCTGATGAAAGAACTTGGCGGTTTCGGAAAAAAAGGCGGAAAAGGCGGAATGTCTGCAAGACGAATGAAAAAAAGAATTGCAGGTATGAATTTTGACAATATGCCTTCAGATCAGAGTGGGCTGCCTGGTATTCCGGGAATGCCTAAACCTAAAAAATAATGATATTTTTGCTTTGGCATTAATATAAACCAGTTTTGTTACGGAGGTGAAACAAGCAATGGCAGTTAAAATCAGATTAAAGAGAATGGGCGCTAAGAAAGCTCCTTTCTATCGTATAGTTGTAGCTGATTCAAGATATCCAAGAGACGGAAGATTTATCGAAGAGATAGGTTACTACGATCCAACTCAGACACCAAGCGTGATTAAAGTTGATGCTGAAAAAGCTGACAAGTGGGTTAAGAATGGTGCTCAGCCTACAGAAACAGTAAAGAAACTTCTTAAAAACGCACAGTAATTTATTATCTTTACGAGATACAGACATTTTGTCTGTATCAAATAAAGATGTTTTCCTCCGCATATTTTGTGCGGGGATTTTTCTAATTGATAGTATATTATATTATTGGAGGCTTATGAGATATGAAAGAATTACTTTTTGCTATTGTTGAAGGACTTGTTGAAGACAAAAAATCAATCACAATTACTGAAGATCTTCCAAACGAGGAAGGAATCACAGTATATCATCTTCATGTTGCACAGGGCGATATGGGCAGAGTTATAGGCAAACAGGGCCGGATAGCTAAGGCTATTCGTACAGTTATGCGTGCAGGCGCAGCTAGAAACAACTCTAAAGTTCTTCTTGAAATTGAATAATTTTGTATTCAAAACATTTTTTGGAGTAAAAAAGAAAACAATGCTGTCAGATTAATTGTTCAGTGTTCTGAATAATTTATTCTGACAGTTTTTTTGAAAATATATATGGAGGAAACATGCAGAAGAAGTATCTGGAAACCGGAAAAATCACATCAGTACACGGACTGAGGGGCGAAGTTAAAATAATGCCGTGGAGCGACAGCCCGGATTTTATATGCGATTTTGATTATCTTTATCTCGACAGGAACGGTGAAAAAGAACTTGAGGTCGAGCACTCAAGAGTATTCAAAAACATGGTTATAGCCAAGTTTAAAGGAATAGATACAGTTGAGGATGCTCAGAAACTCAGAGAAAAAGTTCTGTTTATATCCAGAGATGATATTGAACTTGATGAGAATACATATTTTATTCAGGATCTTATCGGGATAAAGGTAATTGATAAAGATTCCGGAAAAGAATACGGAACTGTATCCGATGTTTTTCAGACCGGGGCAAATGATGTTTATACAGTTAAACAAGGCGAGAAAGAAGTTCTGATACCTGCTATTCCTGACGTGATCTTCAGTACGGATATTGAAAACGGAGTTATGCTTATAACACCTTTGAAGGGACTGTTTGACGATGAGGATTGAAATAGCAACATTATTTCCTGAAATGTGTGAAACAGTACTTTCCGAAAGCATTATCGGACGCGCCAGAAAAAAAGGATGTATAGACATTTCATGCCGAAATATTCGTGATTATACAAATGATAAGCACAGAAGAGTAGATGATATTCCATACGGCGGCGGAATGGGAATGGTTATGCAGGCCGATCCGATATTTAACTGTTATAATGCAGTATGTGAGGAGCTTGGCGATAAACCGCATACGATATATATGTCTCCGAAAGGAACAGTATTTACTCAGTCAAAGGCTGCAGAGCTTTTATCCTATGAAAATATCCTGATCATATGCGGTCATTATGAAGGCGTTGACCAGAGAATTCTTGATCTGATAGTAGACGAGGAGATCTCTGTCGGTGATTATGTACTTACAGGCGGAGAAATACCGGCGATAGTAGTAACCGATGCCGTATCGAGGATGTGTGAAGGCGTTCTTTCTGATGAAGCATGCTATAAAGATGAAAGCCATTTTAACGGACTTCTGGAATATCCGCAGTATACAAGACCGGAAGAATGGCATGGGATGAAAGTGCCGGAAGTACTGCTGTCCGGACATCATAAAAAAATAGAGGAATATCGTTTAAGCGAGAGTATCAGAGTAACTAAGGAACGCAGACCGGATATGTATGAAAAATATATGAACTCATTAAATGATCCGGATAAAAAGTAATTTTGAATATAATCTTCTGTTGAATGTTGGTACTGTTTAATAAAATTTCGGTAATATTACCAAAAACCATTGGTGGAAATATTTTAAGCATAACAAATACATAGAAATTTCAAATAAAATGCCAACATATCATAAAAAATGCGTTGACTATATTAATATTACACTGTATAATTATGAATAGATTAATAATTTTGTTGTTTTAGTATAGTATAGTGGGTTTTGGGATGCAAAAAAGGTATAAGAACAGACATTATTCGAATGTTTGTTTATCATATTATTCCTGCATTCTCTTTACGCAGGTGTTATTCAGACTTTTAATATTTTGACAAGGAGAGTTTTGTTATGTTTGTAAAAGAAGTATTGGTACAGAATCAGGTAGGACTTCATGCAAGACCGGCAACATTTTTTATTCAGAAGGCTAATGAATTCAAAGCATCTATTTGGATTGAAAAGGAAGAAAGACGAGTAAACGCAAAGAGCCTTTTAGGTATTCTTTCACTTGGTATAGTTGGCGGAACATCAATCAAAATCATTGCTGATGGTTCTGATGAACAGGTTGCAGTTGAAGCTCTTGTGGATCTTGTAACCAGCGGTTTTAGTGAAGATAAGTAATATAACGCTTTATCCTTAGAAAAAATAGTAGATAATATCGGATCGGAACGGAACGTTTAATGTTTGTTCTGATCCGTATTTTTATTGATATTCGAAAAGAAGTGATGTATATCAAAAAGGTTTTCAGAGTATTTTTAATAATTCTGCTGCTGGCAGCAACACTGATTTTTCCTTTGTTTATAAATGGTTCAGCGGCTGCTGCACTTATTTACAATTCGGAAGAAAATATTTCAGCCGGTCTGCTTACTTCGTCGGATCATGATTTATTTTTTAAACTCGGTGTTTTTATGGTCATATCTTCTGCTTTTATGATCCTTTCTGCAATTTTATGTATTTTAAAAAAAAGTATCCCTGCTGTTGTTCTTGAGATTGCCGGAACGATCGTTTGTTTTTCTGTGGTTGTTAAACTGATTTTTCTTGCAGACGGATCCGGATTAACGAACAGCAGCATGAGACCTCTTGCAGATGTATATGCAGTACGGCATTTTCCAACCGCTGTTCATACCGTTCTGCTTCTTTTGATCTCTTTGACGGATCATTTTTCACATGAGAAAAAATCAATAGCGAAAGGAAATTAATTATGAATTTTGTAAAGACAGATATTTCTGAATTTGTTGTAAACCCTGTAAAAATGATCAGCGAAGGCTGGTATCTTATCACATGCGGTGACAGTTCAGATTTTAATACAATGACAGCATCCTGGGGGGCAGTAGGGGAAATGTGGGGAAAACATGCATTTACATGCGCAGTCAGACCGAACAGGCATACTTTCGGATACATGGAAAACAATGATATGTTTTCAGTTTCATTTTTTGATGAAAAATACAGACCTGCACTTTCTTTCTGCGGTTCTCATTCGGGAAGAGACTGTGACAAAATCAGGGAAACAGGACTTACCCCGGTCGAAATAGACGGTGTGATGGCATTTGAAGAAGCAGATATGGTCATAGTATGCAGAAAAATGTATGCTCAGGATCTGGATGAGAAATGTTTTAATGATAAAAGCCAGCTGAAATTTTATGAAAAAGATCCTCTTCATAAAATGTATATTTCCGAAATAATGGCAATTTACAGAAAAAAATAAGAGAGTCAAGACACAAATATTCATTTGAGCCATGAATATTTGATTAAAAATGAATAAATATACACGTTCTATTGACTTTTAAACAATAATAAGTATAATAAAAATATATCATAAAAAATAATTATTTCAGACAAGTGTTTTCTGAACTTATGGAGGTTTATTACTATGGCAGATGATATTAAAAAGGTAGTACTTGCATACTCAGGCGGACTTGATACTTCAATTATCATTCCGTGGTTAAAGGAAAATTACAATAACTGTGAAGTTATTGCTGTTTCCGGAGACGTCGGACAGGGTACAGAGCTTGACGGACTTGAAGAAAAAGCAATAAAAACAGGTGCTTCCAAGCTTTATATTGAAGATCTTAAAGATGAGTTTGTAAATGACTATGTTTTCCCGACTGTTCAGGCAGGTGCAATTTATGAAAACAGATACATGCTCGGTACATCATTTGCAAGACCTATCATTGCAAAGAGAATTGCTGAAATTGCTATAAAAGAAGGCGCTGATGCAATTTGTCACGGATGCACAGGAAAAGGAAACGATCAGGTTCGTTTTGAACTTGCGATCAAGGCTTTTGCACCGCAGATGAAGATCATAGCTCCTTGGAGAATCTGGGATATCAAATCAAGAGATGAAGAAATTGACTATGCTGAAGCTCATAATATTCCGCTGAAAATCAATCGAGAAACAAATTATTCAAAGGATAAGAACTTATGGCATCTTTCACACGAAGGTCTTGATCTTGAAGATCCTGCAAATGAACCACAGTACAACAAGCCGGGCTTCCTTGAAATGGGCGTTTCACCTGAAATGGCTCCTGACAAGCCAACTTATGTTACTATTTCTTTTGAAAAGGGCGTTCCTGTTGCTCTTGACGGAAAGAAAATGGGCGGTGTTGAACTTATAAAGAAGCTTAATGAACTCGGCGGAGCAAACGGAATCGGTCTTGCTGATCTTGTTGAAAACAGACTTGTTGGTATGAAATCAAGAGGTGTGTATGAAACACCTGGCGGAGCAATTCTTTATCATGCTCATGAAGTTCTTGAAACAATTTGTATTGATAAGGAAACTGCAAGAATGAAACAGTACATCGGTATCAAATTTGCCGATATCGTATATAATGGTCAGTGGTATACCCCACTCAGAGAAGCTCTTTCTGCTTTTGTTACTGAAACACAGAAAACTGTTACAGGTGACGTTAAGCTCAAGCTCTACAAAGGAAATATTATCAATGCAGGCGTTACTTCACCATATACACTTTATGATGAAGAAGTTGCAACATTTGATGAAGATGACGTTTATGATCAGAAGGACAGTGCAGGATTTATCAATCTCTTCGGACTTCCGATAAAAGTCAGAGCACAGCTTGAAGCAAAGCGTAAAAAGTAAGGCTTTGAAGAAAAAATAATATAAAGGGGCGGGCACCGCGTCCGCTCTTTTGTTTTTTCTTTTGATTTTATGAATGTTGGTCCGGTCGTTTAAGGGGAGGTATTTTTGTGAATGAGATTAAGACATATGAACACGTTGTGGGTGAAAAACTGCGAATAACAGAGGACAGTATTCCTGATTCCGAATTCAATACAGTAAATCTGGAAAGAGCAGAATTCAGTGATGTAAATCTTTCAACTGTTGTGTTCAAAAAGGCAAATATGGAATGTGCAGTATTTAATGATGTTGATCTGAACTGCTGTGCGTTTGACAATGCATATCTTGATAACAGTACGATAAATGATGCAAGTTTTGCCAATGCTGTTATAGAGAATGTAAACATGGAAAGAGCAAAATTCAGTGCTTTAAATATCAGCAGAGCTTCATTTAAAGGAATGAATTTTAAGGAAGCAGTTTTTGATGAAGTATGTCTTGATGATACAAAATTTCATTTCTCAGACATGATAGGTGCAAATTTTGAAAAAATCACACTTCCCAATACAAAATTCACTGAGTGCAATTTAAAAGATGTTGAAATCAATGAATGTGAAATAGACGGTCTGAAAATAGACGGAATAGATGTAAGTGTACTTATAAAAGCTGTAAAGGAAAAGAAGATAGATATAGAAAAGCTTGGCTGAAATTTCAATTAAGCCGGACTTTTTATCATGAAAGGTGTGTAAATATACAAATGGCAAAAATGTGGGCCGGAAGGTTTTCAAAAGAAGAAGATGAAACAGTAAATGCTTTCAACTCTTCAATAGCTTTTGACGGAAGAATGTATAAACATGATATCCTGGGAAGTATGGCACATGCTGAAATGCTCGGCAGATGCGGTATTATTTCACAGGATGACAGTGAAAAGATAAGAAAAGGTCTTAAAGAGATACTTGATGATATTGAGTCAGGAAAACTGGAACTTGATATGACAGCAGAAGATATTCACATGTTTATTGAAGCTGAGCTTACAAACAGATATGGTGATGTCGGAAAAAGACTTCATACATCACGTTCAAGAAACGATCAGGTCGCACTTGATATCAGACTTTATCTCAGAGATGAAATAGCTGAAATAAAGAGCCTTACTGCAGATCTTGTTAAAACACTCTGTGATATGGCTGATGACAATCTTGATACTGTTATGCCCGGATATACTCATCTTCAGAGAGCACAGCCTATAACATTTGCACATCATCTGATGGCTTATGCACAGATGCTTTTGAGAGATATGGCAAGACTTGATGATACAAGAGCAAGAATGAACTACAATCCTCTTGGAAGCTGTGCACTTGCAGGAACAACTTATCCGATTGACAGAAACATTACTTCATCACTTCTCGGATTTACAGCACCGATGGTAAACAGCCTTGACGGTGTTGCAGACAGAGATTCATGTGTTGAGCTTGCATCGGCACTCTCGCTTCTGATGACTCATCTTTCAAGATTTTCAGAAGAAATAATTATGTGGTGCTCATGGGAATTTAAATTTATTGATCTTGATGATGCATATGCAACAGGTTCATCAATAATGCCGCAGAAGAAGAATCCTGATATAACCGAACTTATCAGAGGAAAGACAGGAAGAGTGACCGGAGACCTGGTAACACTTCTTTCAATGATGAAGGGACTTCCTCTTGCATATAACAAAGATATGCAGGAAGACAAAGAGGCAATATTTGATGCTGTTGACAATGTAAAGCTCTGTTTAAAAACATTTACTCCTATGATCAGAACCATGAAGCTCAACAAGGAAAATATGCGAAATGCAGCAGCAAGAGGATTTATAAATGCAACAGACTGTGCAGACTATCTTGTAAAGAAGGGCATGCCTTTCAGAGATGCATATAAGATCACAGGTACTCTTGTTGCAGTATGTATAGAAAAGGGCGTAACACTTGAAACCCTTGATCTTGATATTTACAAAGAATATACAGATCTTTTTGATAAGGACATTTACAATGCAATAGATCTTAATACATGCGTAAATCAGAGACGTTCTGAAGGCGGTCCTGCTCCGGAAGCTGTTAAAGTTCAGATAGAAAAGACCAGAAAATCACTGGAAGAGGAATTAAGTAAATGACCAGAAAAAATGTTAAATCAATTTTTTTAACAAGTTTGATCGGTGTACTTATCTGGCTTCTTGGAACGATTTTAATTATTATTTTAAAATTTGAAAATTCGGCGGCAGTACTGAAAGGCTGGCTGATAATTGTATTTCTGGTCACTGTTACAGTCAGTGTCGTTAAAAATATGAAAAAAGACGAAGGGTGAGATAAGATTGGCAGTTAAAGTATATATAGACGGACAGGAAGGAACAACAGGACTTCGCATAATTGAAAGATTCAGCGGAAGAAATGATATAGAACTTCTTAAAATTGACGAGGATAAAAGAAAAGATCTTTCAGAACGAAAGAAAATGATAAATTCATCAGATTTTACATTTCTTTGTCTTCCGGATGCTGCATCCATTGAAGCAGTTTCACTTATTGAGAATGATCATGTGAGAATTCTCGATGCTTCGACAGCGCACAGAACAAATGATAACTGGGTGTATGGTTTTCCGGAGCTTTCAGAACAGCAGCGTGAAAAAATAAAAACAACAAAAAGACTCGCTGTTCCGGGATGTTATGCAAGCGGATTTGTTTCTCTTGTAAATCCTCTTGTAAGTGCAGGAATTATGCAAAGCGATTTTCCTGTTTTTGCATATGCTACTTCAGGATACAGCGGAGCAGGAAAAAAAGCAATTGCTGTATATGAAGGAAATGAAAAGCCGGAGGAGTTTAACAGTCCGAGACAGTATGCACTTACCATGGCTCATAAGCATCTGCCGGAAATGCAGAAAATTTCAGGTCTGTCAGTTAAACCTATGTTCAATCCGATCGTATGCGATTATTACAGTGGAATGGTCGTATCAATACCTGTTCAGACAAGACTTCTTCAGAAAAAATGCGGAATAAATGATATTTATGAAGCACTTGTAAAGCATTATGAAGGTCAGAAAATGGTAAATGTAATGCCTCTGGGCGGAGAGGGTGTCCTTCCGGACGGATTCCTTGCATCAAATACCCTCAGCAATCATGACAGAATGCAGATATTTGTATTCGGAAATGATGAGCAGGTTCTTCTTTGTTCAAGACTTGATAATCTCGGAAAAGGAGCTTCAGGGGCTGCTGTTCAGTGCCTGAATATCATGATGGGAATAGACGAGGCCACAGGGCTTAATATATAATTTGATAAAGAAGGTATAATTATGTCAGAGAATATAATTAAAATAGAAGGCGGTGTAACAGCACCAAAAGGATTCCAGGCAGCTTCAACTGCAGCAGGAATAAAGTATCAGGGCCGTACAGATATGGCACTTGTTTTCAGTGATGTGCCTTGTACAGCAGCAGGTGTTTACACAAGCAATGTAGTAAAAGCAGCTCCTGTACTTTGGGACAAAGCTGTAACGGATTCTGATAAAAAAGTAAGAGCGGTTGTTATTAATTCCGGAATTGCCAATGCATGTACAGGAAAACAGGGACTTGAGATCTGTAAAATGACAGGAAAGGCTGTTGCTGATATTATTGGCGATGAGCCGGAATGTGTTCTTGTCGGATCAACCGGCGTAATCGGCATGCAGATAAATGCTGATAAGATCATAGCAGGCACAAAGGAACTTATGTCAAAAAAAGCATATGGCAAAGATGCCGGAACAGAAGCTTCCAAAGCTATAATGACTACAGATACAATAAACAAAGAAACAGCTGTTCAGTTTGAAATAGCCGGCAAAACAGTAACGATCGGTGCAATGTGCAAAGGCTCAGGAATGATCCATCCGAATATGTGTACAATGCTGGCGTACGTAACAACAGATGCTGTGATAGAAAAGAGCCTTCTTCAGGAAGCACTTTCAGATGTTGTAAAAGATACTTTCAATATGATCACAGTTGACGGTGATACATCTACAAATGACACTCTGGTAGTTCTTGCAAACGGACTTGCTGAAAATGCTCCTGTAAATAAAAACGACGGTTCATATCAGCTTTTCAGAGATGCACTTTTCAGTATCTGTGAATATCTTGCTAAGAAAATGGCAGGAGACGGCGAAGGTGCAACAGCTTTGTTTGAAGCAAAAATTATAAATGCAAAAAGCAAGGAAGACGCAAAAATAATGGCAAGATCAGTAGTTGGCTCCAGCCTTTCAAAAGCAGCTATTTTCGGTCATGACGCAAATTTCGGACGTTTCCTTTGCGCTATGGGATATTCCGGTGCTCAGTTTGATCAGAATGATGTTCAGCTCTATTTTGAAAGCAAAGCAGGAAAGATGATGGTATTTGATAAAGGTGATCCTGTAAGCTTTGATGAAAAGGAAGCAACAGAGATCCTTTCACAGGATGCAGTAACAATTCTTATCAACATGAATGAAGGAACTGAATCTGCAACAGCGTGGGGCTGTGATCTTTCATATGATTATGTAAAGATAAATGCTGATTACAGAAGCTGATATATATTTTTTTCAGAACAGAAGGTTTGATGTTCTGACTGATAATTAAATAAAGGAAAGATGTGTTTTAAATTGGATACAATCCCAAACAATATTCGTTCGCAGGTACTTATAGATGCTCTTCCGTATATTCAGAAATACAATAACAAAACAATAGTTGTAAAATACGGCGGAAACGCAATGACAAATGAAGAACTCAAGCAGGCAGTTATGAGTGATATAGTTCTTCTTTCACTTGTTGGTGTCAGAGTAGTCCTTGTTCATGGCGGCGGTCCTGAAATAAATGATATGCTTAAAAGACTTAATATCGAAAGCAAATTCATAAACGGACTCAGATATACAGATGGCGAAACAATAGATGTAGTTAAGATGGTACTTGCAGGAAAAGTCAACAAGGAGCTTGTTGCTCTTCTCACTGCAAATAAAGGAAACGCAATCGGCTTATGCGGAATAGACGGACAGATGCTTGTTGCAGAAAAAGTAAAATCCGATGCTGATCTTGGTTTTGTAGGTGATATCGTATCAGTAAATACAAAGCCTATTACAGACTGTCTTGACAATGGTTATGTACCTGTTATTGCGACTGTAGGAAGTACGGTTGACGGACAGACAATGAACATCAATGCAGATACTGCCGCATCAAGAATTGCAGCTGAGCTTAACGCAGAAAATCTCATTCTTATGACAGATATTGCCGGACTTCTTAAAGATAAGGACGATCCGTCGACACTTATCTCATCAGTAAATGTCAGTGACGTTCCGTTCATGAAGAGACAGGGCATTATTTCAGGCGGAATGATCCCTAAAATTGACTGCTGTGTTGAAGCAGTAAGAAGAGGCGTTAAGAAAACCTGTATCATAGACGGAAGAGTTCCTCATTCCATTCTGATAGAACTTCTTTCAAATGAAGGAATAGGTACTCAGTTCAAATAAAGAAAGGCCTTGATTAAAATGAATACAATAGAAAAATTTAACGACAATGTAATGCATACATACGGTCGTTTCGATGTAGTTATGAATTCAGGAAGCGGCCGAAATGCAAAAGATGAAAACGGTAAAACATATATAGATTTCGGAAGCGGAATAGGAACGAATTCACTCGGATACTGTGACAGCGAATGGGCTGATGCAGTTTGTGAACAGGTTAGAAGCATTCAGCATACTTCAAATTACTATTATACATCAGTTCAGGCTGATTTTGCTGCTAAACTTTGTGAAGAAACCGGTTATGACAAAGTCTTTTTCGGAAACAGCGGTGCTGAAGCAAATGAATGTGCAATTAAAATTGCCCGTAAGTACAGCTTTGATAAGTACGGTGAAGGAAGAAGCACGATCATTACACTCGTGAATTCATTCCATGGACGTACATTATGTACGCTTTCTGCAACAGGTCAGGATCATTTCCATCAGTATTTCTTTCCTTTTGTCGGAGGATTTAAACATACTCCTGCAAATGACACAGATGCACTTCTGAAAATGATAGAAGAAGATAAATCCGTATGTGCTGTTATGGTTGAGTTTATCCAGGGCGAAGGCGGAGTGATGAAGCTTGATGAGGATTTTGTAAAAGCAATTCGTAAAATATGCGATGAAAAAGATCTTCTGATGATAGCTGATGAGGTTCAGACCGGTGTCGGAAGAACAGGAAAGTTTTTAGCATCAGAAAATTTCGGAGTAAAGCCTGATATTACAACACTTGCCAAAGGAATTGCAGGCGGCGTTCCGATGGGAGCATGTCTTGCTCTTCCAAAGTGCTCAGCAGTTCTTACACCAGGCACTCATGGTTCAACATTCGGCGGAAACCCTATAGCATGTGCCGGAGGTAATGTTGTACTTAAAAAGGTATGTTCAGAAGGCTTCCTTGATGAAGTAAATAAAAAGAGTGAGTATATTTTTGATAAGATCTCAAAAATGGAAGGCGTAGTTTCAGTCAGCGGAATGGGACTTATGATAGGAATTACACTTAAAGAGAAAAAAGCAGCTGATGTAGTAAAGGCAGCTCTTGACAAGGGCCTGCTTCTTCTGACAGCAAAAGAAAAAGTACGTTTGCTGCCGCCTCTTACAATTACTTATGATGAAATAGACGCAGGTCTTAAAATTCTTGAAGAACTTTTTGCATAATAAAAATAAACAGGAAAGGATGCTGCAGGGAATGCAGCAAAGGTGACCCCAAATGAAACATTTATTAAAAATGATGGATCTGAGTCAGGAAGAAATAATCGATATTCTGAATCTTGCTGATCAGCTCAAATATGAACTTAAGAACAATATTCCGCACAATCATCTTCTTAAAGGAAAAACACTCGGAATGATATTCCAGAAAGCATCAACACGTACACGTGTTTCATTTGAAACAGGAATGTACCAGCTTGGCGGATATCCACTTTTCCTTTCTTCAAATGATCTTCAGATCGGAAGAGGAGAACCGGTTCAGGATACAGCACGTGTTCTTTCACGTTATCTTAGCGGTATTATGATAAGAACATTTGAACAGAAAGAAGTTGAAGATCTTGCATCATACGGTTCTATACCGATAATCAACGGACTTACAGATTACTGCCATCCATGTCAGGTTCTTGCTGATCTTATGACAGTAAGAGAGTTCAAAGGATCTTTTGAAGGTCTGAAAATGTGCTATATCGGTGACGGAAACAATATGGCAAATTCACTTATTACAGGTTTCCTTAAAGTTGGAATGAACGTTTCAATAGCTTGTCCGAATGACTATCAGCCGGCAGCTGATGTACTCAAATATGCTGAAAGTACCGGAAGATTTTCAATGACAGATCAGCCGCTGAAAGCTGCTGAAAATGCCGATGTTCTTATTACTGATGTCTGGGCTTCCATGGGACAGGAAAGTGAAGCAGAAAAGAGAAAGATAGCATTTGCAGGTTATCAGATAAATGATGATGTAATGGCATGTGCAAATGAGAAAGCAATGGTTCTTCACTGTCTGCCGGCACACAGAGAAGAAGAAATAACCAATAAAGTGTTTGAAGCTCATGCAAAAGAAATATTTGAAGAAGCAGAAAACAGACTCCATGCTCAGAAGGCAGTAATGGTTAAGGTTATGTCCGATCCGGAATAATTTGATATTAATATCCCCTGTATTTACAGGGGATAATTTTTTTTAAAAAACTATTGACTTTTATTTTAAGTTGTGATAAAATATAAAAGCTGTCGGTTGGAAAAGACACACTAAAAAAGTTAAGAAAAAATTTGAAAAATCAAAAAAAACTCTTGACATTAAATAAAAAGTGTGGTATAATAAAATAGTTCCACGACAAGCGGAACACTCTGAAAAGAGTATAAAAAGTATCTTGAAAATTGAACAATGCACTAAACATAAAACCCTTGAAGATTCATTTGAGACATAATGAATTAATGAGAAGTCAAGCATAAGACATAAAAAAATGCAAAATGCTAAGTATTCTATTTTAGAGTACC
>JAZQPR010000244.1:0-11203 GCA_045628605.1 Oscillospiraceae bacterium | reverse complement strand
TTTAGTGCATTGTTCAATTTTCAAGATACTTTCACACTGTCATCACTTGTTGTTCTTGTGTCCGACAGCTTTTATATATTACCATATTCAAATTCATTTGTCAACACTTTTTTTGAAATTTTTTTTCTTTTTTTCTGTATATTTTTGTTTTCGTTAATAAATGCCTATTTAGATGATTTTTATGTCCGCCATTTCATTGCTTTATCCAAATCATGTGCTTTATTCATTCTTAAATTTTATAAATGATACAAATTCATATTTTTCAATATTTCAGAGCAATATTTGCTTGATTTTTACCGCTTAAAGATATACAATTATATAGTATGTTATTTTTTATCATTTTACGGAAGGGGTAGTATATTCTTTTATGGTTTTCTCTACTTTGTTTTTTGTTTTTTGTTTTCTGACAGGCTTTTTTCTTCTTTATTTTCTCATGCCTAACATTCATTTAAAAAATGCACTTCTTATCATTGTGTCTCTTTTGTTTTATGCATGGGGTGAGCCTGTTTATGTCGTGCTTCTTCTTTTCAGCACGATTTTCAACTATCTGATCGGACTTTGTGCCGGAAAATTTAAAGATAAGATATTGGGTAAAATCACTATTATCTTTTCTCTTGTTGTCAATATAGGAATGCTGCTTCTTTTCAAATACAGTGTATTTATATGTGACAATCTCAATTCGTGGTTTTCACTTGATCTTACTGCCCCAAATATAAAAGGAATATTTACTGATTTTCTCAATACTCAGTTCTCTTTAAGTATTCCCCATCCGTCATGGTGTCTTCCTATCGGAATCAGTTTCTATACTTTCCAGGCAATGTCCTATACCATCGACTGTTACTGGGACACTGTAAAGCCTCAGAAAAACTACTTCAAGTTTTTGCTTTATGTTTCTCTTTTCCCGCAGCTTATCGCAGGACCTATCGTCAGATACAGTGTCATCGAAGAAGAGATCAGTTCCAGAAAAATCTCTGCTCAGGACTTAAGCCGCGGTGCTACAAGATTTGTTGTTGGTCTGGCAAAAAAAGTTGTTCTTGCCAACAATCTTTATGTTATTGTCGAGGACTTTTTCGGCGGAGATATAAAACAGCTTTCTGTAGCTGCAACATGGTATACAGTTGCAGTCTATGCTCTATACGTTTATTTTGATTTCTCAGGATATTCCGATATGGCTATCGGTATCGGAAACATTCTCGGATTCCACTTCAACGAAAACTTCAACTATCCTTTTATCTGCAAGGACATTACGGAGTTCTGGCAGAGATGGCATATTTCGCTCGGAACATTTTTCAAGGATTATCTTCTTTATGTTCCGATATTCGGAAAAAGAAGACAGACTCTCAGCCTTTTCCTTGTCTGGTTCTGCACAGGTGCATGGCACGGAGCAAGCTGGAACTTCATTATATGGGGTCTGTATTTCGGAACATTTATATTTATTGAACGTTTGATCGGAAAGAAGCGAATCAAAAAAATACCTGTTGTGATCCGACACATTTACAATAAGCTCGTCATTATAATCGGTTTTGGTATTTTCTATTTTGAAAATCTTCCTGATCTCGGAAATTTCTTCAAAAACCTTGTTGGCTTAAACGGAAATGCACTTATTGACGAGTCTTTGAAAATAAACTGCATGAATAATATTATTATCATCGCTGTTTCAGTTCTCGCGTGCTTCCCTATCGCTAAACTCTTCAAAACTGATGAAGATTCAAGCTATGGCAAAATATGCATTGTAAATACTTCAAAAGTTCTTGTCACTGCTGCACTTTTCATTCTGTGCGGTATACTTATGGTAGATTCTACAAGCAATCCGTTTCTTTATTTCCGTTTCTGATAATATGGAGGGATCTTTAATTGGACAATAATTTTACAAATGACTTTTCAAAAATTGATATAGATGTAAATATAAATGAATCATCACCAATTGACACAAATGCTGTTTCTGTTGAAGATATTCATGAAACTGAATCGCACACTGATACTGACAATTCTGACAGAAAAAAGAATAGAAAATCAAAAATGCTTAAGGCTTTTGCTGTTGTAAATGCCGGAGTTGCTGCACTTCTTCTGGTTTCCGGCACAGTTTTTATGTTTGCATTTGAACGATCCACTGTTTCAGAATCTGAAAACAGAAATCTTACCAGAATGCCTGAATTTTCAATTGAAGCACTGCTTGACGGTTCGTATACAGAAGGAATCGCCGACTATATAAATGATACTGTTCCAAAACGAGAAGAAATAAAGCATACTGCTGCTCAGGTCAAATCATACAAAGGCGTAAACAAAGACGGTATCAAAGTAATGACCATCAACAGAGGATCACAGGGAAAGAACGATTCCAAAGAATCTGTAATTGAAGCTGAAGTTACCACCATGGCAGAACCGCTGATCGTTCCTAACCGTCCTGACATTGCAGCTCCTGTCACTGAAGCAGCACCTATTCCGGAGGATGACAAAAATGATGCCGGTGAACTTTCCAATAATATTATGATCTATAAAAACCGCGGTATAATGGTTTACTACGGAGATTTTGACAACGGAAACACATATGCTTCATATGTAAATGCCTACAAGCAGGATCTCGGTGAAAATGTTAATGTTTATTCGCTTACAGCTCCTACATCAATCTCATTTTACTGGCCGGAGGGAGCCGATATGTCACATGGAAGTGAGATCGACAATATAAACAATATCAAAGATCATCTTGTCGGAGTTAAAAGTATAGATGCATATACACCTCTTATGGAACACAGAAGCGAGCATATTTATTCAAGAACAGATCACCACTGGCAGCCAAGAGGAGCATACTACGCCTGCAAGGCTTTTGCAAAAGCAGCAGTAGTTCCGTTCGACAGCCTTTCTGAATATGAGGAAGTATCTGTTCCGGGATATGTAGGAACACTTTACGGATTTTCCGGTGCTGCAGAATTAAGAGACAATCCGGAGGATTTTACTTACTATATACCTCCGGAAAGTCATGAGTATGTTACTCACTATTATACTCCTTCATTTGAATTTCAATATGACGGGGCTCTTCTTCAGGAGTGCTACGGAAGCTCACTGTATCTGACATTTATGGGCGGAGACGAAAAAATAGTCCATATTGAAACAAATGCACCAAACAACAGAACACTGTTTATCATTAAAGACAGCTATGGAAATGCACTTGTTCCGTTCCTTACAGGATCATTTAAAAACATCTATGTTGTAGATATGAGATATTTTAATATGAATGCTGTTTCATTTATGAAGGAACACGGCGTTACAGATCTTCTGTTTGCAATGAACACATTCTCAGCAACAGGATCAAACTTTGATGAACTTGAAAGATTAAGAACACAGTAATATTTTTCGAAGGGAAAAACAAATGAATTTATTAACATATCCGTTTGACAACGCTCTGATTTTAAAGAAAAAACGTGCCATAAAAAAAGAACTTCTTGCAGACGGCACTAAAAGGATCAAAAAGAAAATAGCAGTTCTCGGAGGCTCAACCACAAATGAAATAGTAAATATTCTTGAACTGTTCCTTTTAAACTATGGAATTGAACCTGAATTTTATCAGTCTGAATATGCTCAGTACTGGCAGGATGCAGTTTTCGGAAATCCTGAGCTTGACAGCTTTGAACCTGATATTGTTTATATTCACACAACTCAAAGAAACATTACCGAATTTGAAGTATCAATGACAGCTTCAAAGGACGACATCGATGCTATGCTTGATCAGCAGTTCGGACATTTTAAAGAGGCATGGGAAGCCATAGACAAAAAATTCAGCTGTCCGGTTATCCAGAATAATTTTGAAATGCCGTTTTACAGATTTTTAGGAAACAGTGACGCCTCGGACTACAGAGGAAGAGTAAATTTCACAACACGTCTTAATCAGATGTTTTACGAATATGCTCAAAGTCATAATAATTTTTATATAAACGATATAAATTATATGTCATCGCTGTACGGTCTTGCAAAATGGTCTGATCCGTCTGCGTGGTACATGTACAAATATGCACTGTGTACCGATGCAGTTCCGGAGCTTTCGTTCAACATCGCTAATATCATAAAATCAATTTACGGCAAAAACAAAAAAATTCTTGCACTCGATCTTGACAACACACTGTGGGGCGGAGTTATCGGTGATGACGGTCAGAACGGAATTGAGATAGGTCATGAAACAGGTACTGCAGAAGCATACACCGCTTTTCAGAAATACATTAAGGATCATAAACAGCTTGGCGTTCTTCTTACTGTAAATTCAAAGAACGATCCTGAAAATGCACTTGAAGGTCTTAAGCATCCTGACACTGTTCTCACACCGGACGATTTCATAACAATTAAGGCAAACTGGAACAGCAAGGATTCAAACATAGAAGAAACTGCCGAAGAAATTTCGATTCTACCGGAAAGCTTTGTTTTTGTCGATGACAATCCTGCTGAACGTGATATCGTTGCTTCTCAGATATCCGGCATTGCCGTTCCGTCAATTGAAAATGTCGAAACTTATATTAATGTTCTTGACAGAAACGGATATTTTGAAGTTACTTCTTTTACAGAAGATGACATCAAAAGAAATGAAATGTACAAGGCAAATATCAACAGAGCACGCTCAGAAAAATCCTATGCAGATTACGGAGAATATTTAAACAGTCTTGAAATGACAGCTGTCATCGACAAATTTGATCCGGTTTATCTTCAGAGAATCGTACAGCTTACTAACAAAAGCAATCAGTTCAATCTTACAACAAAGAGATATACTGAAGCTGAAATGGATGATGTATACAACGATGATTCATACATCAAGATCTTCGGAAAACTGACTGACAAATTCGGCGACAACGGTGTTGTATCTGTAGTAATAGGAAAGAAAGCTGAAAATGTCCTTCATATCGATCTCTGGCTCATGAGCTGCAGAGTACTGAAAAGAGACATGGAATTTGCAATGCTCGACAGACTTGCAGAAATATGTATTAAACAAAATATTTCAAAAATACACGGATATTATTTTAAAACTGCAAAAAATAAAATGGTTAAAGACCTGTTTACTGATTTCGGTTTTACAAAAATCTGTGAAAATGAAAATGAGGATTCTGAATTTGAACTTGAGCTTTCAGGCTATGTAAACAAAAACAAACATATAAATGTTATAAACAACGGAGGATACTAATATGGAAAAGAATGATATCTTAAAGAAATTAACAGAAGTTTTTGACGATGTATTTGATCTTAACGGAGTTACTATTACACGTGAAACAACTGCAAACGATATTGATGAATGGGACAGTCTGGAACATATTACGCTTATCAGTGCAGTTGAAAGCACATTTAAAATGAAGTTCAAGATGAAAGAAGTATCAACCATGAAAAACGTTGGAGAGATGATCGATATCATCGCAGAAAGAACAAAGCTTTGATCATATTTTCCAATAAACTTAAAAGACAGCGCCTGAAAAACCGGCGCTGCCTTTTTTTATTATTAATACAAATTATCACAATAAAAAAAGACCCCGGGAAAAATCCGGGATCCTTTATTTTTGACTTAAAAATTGCAGATTTTTAAATTGAGACAAACTCTTCTCTAAAATTACTATATCGCCCCATAAAAATTACAATTTAATACATTAAAGCCACAATTTTACAGTTAAAAGGTATTTTATAAACCGGTCTTATACAAAACCGGTTTATAATATATTAAAATCTTTTTACGAAATTAATCACTTACGTAAGGAAGTAAAGCAACATGTCTTGCTCTCTTGATAGCCTTTGTAAGTTCACGCTGATGGAATGCACATGTGCCTGTTACACGTCTTGGAAGGATCTTAGCTCTGTCTGTCATGCACTTCTTGAGCTTAGCGATATCCTTGTAGTCGATAACTTCAACACGATCTACGCAGAAAGAACAAACCTTTTTGCGAGGTCTCTTTGCATTTCTAGGACTTCTTTCTCTGTCCTTTTCTCTATTTTCCATTATTAACCCTCCTCAACACTTATTTTACTTGAACGATTTTAACTGATCAGAAAGGAACGTCGCCGTCACTTAATATTTCTTCGAATTCACCAAGATCACCGATCTGAACCGGTTCTGCAGACTGCTGTTTAGCAGGAGCAGGTTCACTGCCGGAGAAATCCGGTTGCTGGAAATTACCTGATGCATTTGCAGCAGAAGCGGACTTTGATTCACCAAATGAAACTCTGTCAGCCTGTACTTCCATTGAATAGTGCTTAACACCATTTGCATCTGTATAGTCAGCATTTCTTAAAGAGCCTTCAACAATTATCATCTTTCCTTTGGAAAAATATTTGCTGACGAACTCTGCCTGCTGTCTCCATGCAACGATAGAAATAAAATCAGCTTGTTTTTCACCGCTGTTTGAGGTATAACCTCTGTCAACAGCTATTCTGAAACGGCATACGGAAATGTTACTAGGAGTCTGTCTCAATTCTGGATCTGCAACCAGTCTTCCCATGAGAATTACCTTATTAAACATATTTCCTCCTTAATCTCTTCGGCTTACTTTGCAGCCGGAGCAGCAACTGTTACTAATGAACGAAGAACATTTTCGTTTAAGTTCATTCTTCTGTCGATATCAACAGGGAAATCCGGTGTTGATTCGAAGTTGTAAAGAACATAATATCCTTCAGTTTCATCTTCGATCGCATAAGCGAGCTTACGCTTACCCCATTCATCAACGGAAGTAAGAGTAGCATGTCTTTCGATTCTTGCTTTGAACTTTTCAACAAGTTCCTTGATACCGTCTTCGCCAAGCTTTGTGTTGAAGATTGCCATCAACTCGTAATTTTCTTTTACCTTTGCCATTAATTGCACCTCCCTTTGGATTTCGCCCATAAATTATATTTCTATGAGCAAGGATAACAGATTAATTATATCAAAAATATTTTTGATTGTCAAGTGTAAATTTTAAAATTTAGAAACCATGTCCTTCAGATAAGCCTTAAACTCAGCACCGAATTCTTCGTTTGAAAGACCTACTTCAACTGAGGCTTTTAAAATGCCAAGCTTATTTCCCATGTCATATCTTGTTCCGGTAAAATCAACGCCGACCATACCGTCTCTTTTAGCTATGATTCTCATTGCATCTGTAAGCTGAAGCTCTCCGCCTGCACCAAACGGTATTTCTTCAAGAAGCTCGAAAATATCAGGTGTAAGAACACATCTGCCGAGAATTGAATAAAGTGAGAAAATCTGATGTTTTGAAGGCTTCTCGATCATATCGGATACTTCAAAATAATTAGCCTCCAAAGGTGTTACTTTCATTGAAGAATATTTCTGAATTGCTTCCTCTGAAACTTCTTTGATTCCTACTACACCCTTTTCATATTTTTCATAGGCTCTGCAAAGCTGTCCGATACAAGGATCTTCACCTATAATTACATCATCGCCATACATAACAGCAAACGGTTCATTGCCGACAAAATTTTTTGCCTGAAGAACAGCGTGTCCAAGACCTTTCTGTTCCTGCTGTCTGATAAATGTAATATTTGCAGCCTTCGCAATAGAAATGACCTCTTCAAGCATCTTTTCTTTTGCTTTTCCGCCTTCCATAAGTTTTGCTTCAAGTGCGGGAGCACGGTCAAAATGATCTTCAACTATTGATTTTCCACGGCTTAATATAATAAGAATATCTGTTATTCCGCTTTTTACTGCTTCCTCTACAATATACTGAATTGCAGGCTTATCCACAATAGGAAGCATTTCTTTCGGCATAGCTTTTGTTGCAGGAAGTACTCTGGTTCCAAGTCCTGCGGCAGGTATTATAGCTTTTCTGATTTTCATGTTATTTCCTCCATTTATCATACAATTATTTCATATTACAGCTTCTAAGCTGCAAAAATATTTATAAGCAATATTTTACTAATGCTAAAATCATGCAAAACAAAAAATATAAAAGTATTGCACATAAGAAAAGAATAAAAACAGCTGACAGACTTATTCCGCCTGATTCTTTTACCTTTTCTCTGTATACTGTTTCATCAGAATATTGTACTTTCAGTTTCTTAAGTTTTTTTCTTATATCGTTAAAATATAAATCATCTGCTTTAAGGCAGCATACAATTCTCATACACAGACTCAGCACAAAGCCTATCTTGACTGCAGAAGTCCCTATGTGCGGTCCGACTGAAAAAAATGTCGGAAGCCACGGAAACAGAGGATAAAACGGAAACCATCGAAAACTTATCGCTTCCGGTGTCATAATTGCAGGAATAGATACTAAAAAGTTCAGAATCATTACAACTGCAGCATGTGGATACATTTTTCTGGCTGCAAAATAATACTCCGGAAACAGAAACGCATTAAAATTTGCTGTAATTTCAACAACACTGTTTTTGAGTTTTTTAAACTTGAACAAATACTTCAGCCAGAGCGTTTCAACATAATCAGCAACATCTCTGTTGGTAACTCCGCTCTCTTCATCCAGTATTTCATCCGGATCCTGTCCTATTTTATTAAACAGTTCTGCGTTTAAATCCTTTTTTACCTCTTTAACCTCAGTTACTGTTTCTTCAGTACTGCTGTTTTCCGGATTTACAGGAAGAGTTCTTACTTTCATTGACTTCCCGCAAACCGCACAGTCTTCAGCATCACTTTTGTTGAGAGCCTGACAGTTCGGACAGATCTTCATATCCGGAACCTTCTCAGCCTCCTCTATCGTTTTCAGCATCCAGCTTCCGCCTGTTTCATGCAGTTCTTTATTTATACATTTTTTCTCTTTATAGCAGGCACGATGATACGGCGTTCCGCATTCCGGACACACTACAACATCATCTTCATCCTTAAATTTCTCTGAGCAGATCAGACATTTTGCACCTGTATATATTGCCATAAATTCACCGACCGTATTTCCTAAAAAATGCGCCCGGTTTTACACACCTTCCTTTAATCTTCATATATTCATCAAACTCAATTATTTGTATGTTTTATAAGTATTCACTTTGTTATTATAACATAAGCCTTCCCCAAATTCAATTCATTAATTGCATTTTTCTCAATATATTCATTTCTTTTTCACAAAAAATAATAAGATTGTATACATGCAAATGCAAATGCAAATGCAAATGCAAATTCAAATGTACATGTAAAGGTGAAAGTGCATGCTATGGTAAAAGTGCATGCGAAGGTGCAGGGCGACCGCAAAGCCCTGCAAATCCTTAATCTCTAATACAACCAAAAATCTTTTCTCCCAAACATTCAAATTCTCATACATCCCCCTCATATATTTTCAAATGCACACTAAAATCGCAAAACCCATTGCATATGCGAAGGTGCAGGGCGACCGCAAAGCCCTGCAAATCCCTTACAAATTTCCACAACTTATCCCTTTCTCCCCAAAAAATAAAATCCCTCATTCCTTTATTTCCTGTAAAATTGTCCTAATATCTTCATTTTTCCCCAACAATTTTTGAATCAATCAATAATTGCAGTTTTCCCAAAAATATAGTATAATTTATATAGTATGCATCCGCGAAGGTGCAGGGCGACCGCAAAGCCCTGCCATAACAATAAAATTTCACAACCTTATTACGAAAGGATATATAGAAAATGCTTATTTTAGATGACCTCAAAGCCGAACTCGTGAACTACAGACCCGAACTCAAGGAGCTTCGTGAAGTACTCGCCATTGACGCCGCAAAGGAAAAACTTGCAGAACTTCAGATGATGGTAGAACAGCCGGGTTTCTGGGATGACGTTGAAAAATCACAGAAAACCATGCAGATAGTTAAAGGACTTGAAGGCAAGATCGAAAAGTTCAACAAACTCAACGAAATGCTCGATGACACCATCACTCTCATAGAACTCGCCGTTGAAGAAGACGATACAAGCGCAGAAGAAGAAATCAGAACCGAAGCTGAAAACTTCAAGAAAATGCTTGAAAACGAAAAACTCTCAACACTCATGACAGGTGAATACGACAACTCAAATGCCATCATCACCTTCCATGCAGGTTCAGGCGGAACAGAGGCTCAGGACTGGGCTGAAATGCTCTACAGAATGTACAACCACTGGGCTGAAAAGCACGACTTCAAGATCACACTACTTGATTACCTCGACGGTGATGAAGCAGGTATGAAGAGTGCTTCTATCCTTATCGAAGGTACAAATGCCTACGGCTTCCTGAAATCAGAATCAGGCGTTCACAGACTTGTTCGTGTATCACCTTTTGATGCCGCAGGAAGAAGACATACTTCATTCGCAGCTATCGAAGTTATGCCTGAAATCGACGACAGTATGGAAGTTGAGATCAGACCTGAAGACCTTAAAATGGACGTTTTCCGTTCAAGCGGCGCCGGCGGTCAGCACATCAACAAAACTTCATCAGCCGTTCGTCTTACACATATTCCTACAGGTATCGTTGTTTCCTGTCAGACTCAGAGAAGCCAGTTCCAGAACAAGGACTACTGTATGAAAATGCTCCGTTCAAAGCTCATTGAGATCAAGGAACGTGAACATCTTGAAAAGATTTCCGATATCAAGGGCGTTCAGAAGGAAATCGCATGGGGCGCTCAGATAAGATCTTATGTATTTATGCCGTATACACTGGTTAAGGATCACAGAACCGGATTTGAAACAGGTAATGTTGACGGTGTTATGGACGGGGATCTGGATGGATTTATTAATGAGTATCTGAAATTTCTTTCACATGGGAAGATTGAGAAGGAATAATTATTTTTTACAATATACAGACAAATATCCTCTGAGTTTTGATTATACCCAGAGGATATTTTTTATTATGATTAAATTGTATGCAAAATAAGCGTCCGAAAAGTGATCAAAGTAAATAAAATTTGTTATTTTATTTCAGAATGATCTTCCTGTCTTAATTTGTTTTTGATTATTTCCAAATATTCAGGTGTAATTTCGAAAAACTCAAGAACACTTTTATCATCCATGCCTTGTCTGATCTTTTTACTTATCATTTTTTCCATTGCAGATGCTTCCCCAAGTTCTATTCCGATTTCAATACCCTTTTCTTTTCCTTCTTTCAGACCTTCATCTCTTCCTTGCTTTAATCCTTCATCTCTTCCCTGCTTCAGTCCTTCATCTCTTCCTTGCTTTAATCCTTCGTCTTTTCCTTTGCTAAACCCATTCTCTGATGCGACGTCTATATAGTATTCAAACAGATTTGCGCCCACTTCACTCATCGCCTTTCTGTACTCGGTCGTAAGCTCTATATCATATTCTTCTTCAAGC
>JAZQPR010000243.1:0-32369 GCA_045628605.1 Oscillospiraceae bacterium | reverse complement strand
CGGTTCATACTCTGTCTGTTCCTTTGTTTCAGCCTTTACTTCAGTTTCCTTAACCTCGTAATTCTGTATCTTTGGTTCAAACGCTGTCTGCTCCTTCGTTTCGGCTTTTACTTCAGTTTCCTTAACCTCGTAATTCTGAACTTTCGGTTCATACTCTGTCTGTTCCTTGGTTTCAGCTTTTACTTCAGTTTCCTTAACTTCGTAATTCTGAATCTTCGGTTCAAACTCTGTCTGTTCTTTGGATTCAGCTTTTACTTCAGTTTCCTTAACTTCGTAATTCTGAACTTTCGGTTCAAACTCTGTCTGCTCCTTGGCTTCAGCTTTTACTTCAGTTTCCTTAACTTCGTAATTCTGAACTTTCGGTTCATACTCTGTCTGTTCCTTGGTTTCAGCTTTTACTTCAGCTTCCTTAACTTCGTAATTCTGAACTTTCGGTTCAAACGCTGTCTGTTCCTTGGCTTCAGCCTTTACTTCAGTTTCCTTAACTTCGTAATTCTGAACTTTCGGTTCAAACTCTGTCTGCTCCTTGGTTTCAGCATTTACTTCAGTTTCCTTTACTTCGTAATTCTGAACTTTCGGTTCAAACTCTGTCTGTTCCTTTGTTTCAGCATTTACTTCAGTTTCCTTAACTTCGTAATTCTGAACTTTCGGTTCAAACTCTGTCTGTTCCTTGGTTTCAGCATTTACTTCAGTTTCCTTAACTTCGTAATTCTGATTCTTTGGTTCAAACTCTGTCTGCTCTTTCGCTTCAGATTTTACTGAATTGTCATAACTAACGAAGTTCTGAGCTTCCTGTTTTTCCGGAATAATTACATCATTTTCAGAATTTGCTTCAGTTCTTTCAAAGTCAGTATCCATAAACGCAGTTTCAATATTTACATGCTCCTGCATCTCAAATTCTGTGTCTTTCTCATCAGCTGCAGAATTCTGAATCTCTGTCTTGTATTCCGTCACATGAAATTCATTGAAAGCTTTATTATAAACGACAGTATTTAAATTGTCGGTTATTTCATCTGATAAAGCAGGTGATCTGCTTCGTTCTTTCGGTATAGCGTCTTTTGAATTGTTATCAGCTTCAGCCGTTCTGAATCCTTCCGGTTTGTAAACAGCGTTTGCTGCTTTCATCTGCGAAACAGGAGCTGTAAACATCTCAGTTTCTTCATTGCTCTGATCATTTTGATAATCAAAACACTGAACTGATATTTCTTCAGCTGTATACAGTGCTCCGTTCATATCGGCTGTCTGTTTGATACTTTCAGATTTTTTATCGGATTTTTCTGTTTTCGGAAAAATCTTTTCATCATTATCAGTATCAATTTCATCCCTCAAACTATCCCACGGTACATCGTCTTCATCATTTTCAAAGCCGAAGCAGACAGGCATTTCTGTATCTGTTTCAATCGGCTCTTCCAGCAGTAAAGCATCAGTACCTTCACTCGGAATATTATTCAGAATAGACATAAACTCCGGATCTACCGCAAGCTCATCAACATTTGTACTGTTCGTGTTCGGCATCATAATACCGCCCTGAACAATATTTATGTCTACCTTCATATAGTCCACCCCCTCTCATAAAAATCCCTGTATTTTAATAATCGCCGGTATCGTAAAAATCTTCGTCCTTTGACTTCGTAAGGCGGAATGAAAGAAACTCCTCGACCATCTGTTCATTTTCCTTTGACAGATGATATTTGTAATCTGCGAGCTGCTTTTCCTCCAGCTTATCCAGTCCGGACACCTCCTGAGAGATCTTGACCACTATCTTTCGCTGCTTTTCAATACTTGATTCCATTACACTCATCTGAATTCTGAGCTGAGCCTGTTCATCACGTATTGCTGTTTTCTGCATTTCATAGATCTGTATCTCTCTTACACTTATCCCTTTTCTCATATCTTCGGAAGCTTTAAGACAAATATTTTTCATATCCTCGTTAAGCCCGTTGTTTCGTTCTTCCAATAAATTATATTCCGAATATAAACTCAAAAGATATCCCTTTTCTCTTTCAAGTATCTGTCTTTTGTAATCGCGCATTTTTTTCAAAGTAAATTCAAACTTTTTCATGTTATACGCTTCCTTACTTTACTATATTCATCATACTTGTAATTGTCTCTTCCATAGTAGAGCGAACGTCAACTGCCTGCTGAAGAAATTTGTTTACTGCATCCATTCGTTTTATCGCATTGTCAAGATCGGGATTTGTTCCCGCCTTGTATGCACCTATCGAAATAAGGTCCTGGTTATCGTTGTAAAGTGACATTATTTTTCTTATCTGTCCGGCAACCTTCTTTTGTTCAGGTGTCGCTATTCCGGACATCAGACGGCTTATGCTGGCTAATACATCAATAGCAGGATAATGGTTTTTCATTGCTATTTTTCTTGAAAGCATTATGTGTCCGTCAATAATACCACGAACCGTATCCGATATAGGTTCATTGGAGTCATCACCTTCAACAAGTACTGTAAATATTCCGGTTATTGACCCTTTTTCAAAATTTCCGCATCGTTCAAGAAGTTTCGGAAGTGATGCATATATTGAAGGAGTGTAGCCTCTCGCAATAGGCGGTTCACCTACACTCAGACCTATCTCTCTCTCTGCCATACAGAAACGCGTAAGCGAATCCATCATCAGCAGAACATCCTTGCCCTGATCTTTAAAATATTCTGCGATCGCTGTTGCTGTCTGTGCACATTTTGATCTGAGCATCGCTGGCTGATCTGATGTTGCAACTACAAGAACGCTTCTTTTTATTCCCTCAGGTCCAAGGTCTTTATTTATAAATTCCATAAGCTCTCGTCCACGTTCACCGACAAGAGCAATGACATTTACGTCAGCTTTGATATTCCGGGCAATCATGCCCATAAGTGTACTTTTTCCGACACCACTTCCGGCAAAGATACCCATTCTTTGTCCTTTTCCTATGGTTATCATGCCGTCTATAGCTTTTACTCCGAATTCCAGAGGCTCTGTAATAGGAGGTCTGGTCATCGGGTTTGCAGGTGTTCCGTTTATGCTGTAGAATATATCCGACTCAATATCGCCTTTTCCGTCAATAGGATTTCCAAGTGCATCTATTGTGCGGCCGATGAGCGCATCACTCATCTTTATTTTCAGCTTATGTCCCGTATTTGATACGAAGCTTCCGTAACCAATACCTGCTATATCACCGTACGGCATCAGAAGTACTTTATTGTTTTTAAATCCAACTACTTCGGAAAGGATCTTTTTTCTTTCTTTTCCGACTACAGAGATCTCACAGACATCTCCGATATTGCAGGACATGCCTGACGCTTCAACCGTCATTCCGACTATCTGTTCTATTTTTCCTAAAACAGTGTGAAAATTATTGAGTCTCATTGTTTTCCGCAGTCCTGAATGATCAAGTTTCCGGCTCATCTTTTCCACTTTCCTTATATCGTTTAAAATATTCGGTTATGTTTTCAAGCTGTGTTGCAACTGAAGCTACTGTAACCCCTTCTGCTGTATGAACAACACAGGTTCCCTCATCAGCACCTCTTCTGAGCTCTATCTCAACGTTTTGATTAGGCTTCAGATCTACAAGCATTCTTTCCAGTTCCTGTGCATTTGCTTTCATTTTATCCGAGATCTCAACCTTTATCCAGCTGACGTCTCGTATTGACTTAACAGCACTCTTTACAAGAGGAATGATCGTCTTTGGATCATCAGAAAGCTTCTGAGCTATAACCTTTTCTGCAACTTCTATTGCAAGCAGCTTCAGCTCATTTGCATATTCATCAAAATATTCTTCCTGAGCATCATAAAGGCTTTTTATATTTCCCTCTATCTCGGATATTCTCTCAAATATCTCGTCTTTTTTTGCATCAGCACCCTCAGCATATCCTCTTTCACGGGATTCTGCCTTTATTATTTCTGCCTGCTCCTGTGCTTCTGCGAGAATTCTGCTCTTTGCTTCCTCTGCTTCACGCATTATCTGTGCTGCCTGAGTCTGTGCCTGTTTAATAACGGCTTCTTTTTCAATTAAGAGCTTATCCTGTTCTTCTCTGAGATAAAGCTCACTGTCAAATTCATCTGAATGATCCGGGTCATCGTCTCCGAACAGTTCTGACAGGTCATCATCTGTATCTGCCTGATACTCTTCATTTTCGTCATATGAATTATCTTCGATCACCGTCGAATCCGGTAACAATTCAAGCCGGCTTCTTACTATACAGTCTGGTATCTTTACAGCTTCCTCCAGCTTGATTACATCATCAGATTTTAATATCTTACGCAATAAATTCACTTCCTATGAAGTTATCACTGCTGTTCCTTCATCATTGAACGAATGAGTGCTGCAGCGATCTCCGGATTTTTCTTTGCAAATTCTTTAACTTCATTTGCTGTAGCATTTGAAGCTTCTGTATGTTCCTTGGCAGCTTCCTCGATGGTCATCTTCTTGTTGTTTTCTTCTTCTATTGATTTCTTCATACTTTCTATCTGCGCCTGACTTTCTGCATGAGCTGCTGCTATCTTCTTCTTTGCTTTCTTGTTTATTATTGATGATATGATTATTATAGTCAGTAGAACAAGTACAGCTGCAGCTATCACAAATATCCACCAGTTTTTCTTCAGGAATCCAAGTATTCCTGATTCTTCAGGTTCTTCAGCATCGCCTGTATCTGCAGGAGTATCTGCTGCATTAAGAAGTGTTGCCTTAACTGATACATTGTCAAGATCAATATTTGTTGCGTTGCTTACAAGTTCTCTTAATGATTCAGTTTCCTCTTCAGTAAGTGTTCCTGTTTCAGTTGCAACTACAACACCGATGCTTGCGCTCTTTATACCGCCCTGAGCTTTTTCTGTCTGTGTAAGGATGTATCCGATTGCCCATTCGGTATCTCTTTCATATTCAGGTGTATTGTCTGAATTTAAATTGTCTTCAAGATTTCCGTAGTTCGGTATATCTGTATTGTCCTCTTCTCCGACAACACCGCCGTTGTCTACCGTACCGTCTGTTTTGTATTTTATGTGCTGAGTTTCCTTGACGCCTTCACCGTTTTCATCGGTTGTAAGTTCTTTTACTTCCTGTGTGATCTTGTCATAGTCAATATCAACATGAGCTGCTGCTGTAACATTTCCGGCACCGTAAATAGGTTCAAGGATCTTTTCTGCATTTGTTTCATACTGATTTTTGATAAGATTTGCATAGTCTATCTTGTCTTCAGTATCCATGACATCTGAGGTATCCTCATCAAGACCTTTTAATTCTTTTCCTGATGTCGCATCAACAACTGATACATTTTCCGGTTCTATCTTCTGAGCACTGTATGCTACGATATTTTTTACTGCTGTAACCTGTTCAGGTGAAAATTTCTTTGGATTTTCAAGTGTAAGAGTTACATTTGCAGTTGCTTTTCCTTCATCCGGCTTCCATGCATATGAAGAACTTTCAGGGAAACTGATCGTTACTATCGCACCTTTTATCCCATCGATTCGTTTGAGTGTTGTCTGGAGTCTGTTCTGAAGTTCAAATCTAAGTGTTTCCTTCTTTTCAAACTCACTCATCGTCATGGAGAGATTATCAAAAAATGTTCCGTATGAAGGTGCTGACTGCGGATATCCTTTTTCAGCAAGTTCGTATACAAGTGTATCCCACTCTTCTTCTCTGACTTCTATCTCACCGTCTGAGTTTATTCTTGTTTCAACATTCATCTCCTGGAGTTCCTTGTAAACCTCAGCAGATTCTTCCGTTGACATATCAGGGAAAAGAACCAGCCATCCGGCTTTTGCTACATTTATTGCAATTGCTGCAACAAGTGCCCCGACGACAAGAACGATAAGCGCACCAATTATCAACCGCTTTACGCCCTTTCCAAGACCGCCCCAGAAAGCCTTGAATTTATCTCCAAATTGTTTAAGCGTATCTTTCATCTATCCGATCATACTCCATATTATTTTTCACTGTTTATTAACCTTTTAATTTTAACCTTAAATCGTCATCTGCATAATTTCCTTATATGCATTTACTGCTCTGGTCGTTACCTGAACAGCTGTTTCAATTGCAACCGATGCCTTGGTCGCATCTATCATTGCACCTTCAATATCCTCTGTCTGTCCCATGGATACTGCATATGCACTGTCAAGTGATTTCATCTCAAGTCCCTTTATTTCTGCTATTTTGTCCTTAAGTGTTGCTGCGAAGGATTTTTCGCCTTCTTCAAGATCAATATTTATGTTATTGCCGTTTCCTGCAAGCCCTTTGGCTGAAAGTGCTTCAACAGAAGGCATGCTTACAAGCGGTGTAATAAAATTTGTATCTATCATGATTATTTCCCCTTTTTATATTTATCAGCCCTTGCCTATCTCAAGTGCTTTCTGTGCCATGGCTTTCACTACGCTGAGAGCTGTGACATTTGCCTCATATACTCTCGAAGCTTCCATAAGGTCTATCTGTTCCTCTGTGTTGTTGACGTTCGGATAATATACATATCCGTCCTCGTCAGCTTCAGGATTTGTAGGATCGTATACAGGTTTGAAATCCTCTTTACTTTCATCAACACGGACCACACGAACTCCGCCGCCTGAAACTGCATCGAGTGTTTCACTGAACGACTGCTGTCTTTCTTCAAAAATTACCTGTTTTCTTCTGTACGGATCATTTCCGTCTGTTCCGATAGTACTTTGATTTGCTATATTCTGTGAAATGATATTCATTCTGAACCGTTCTGCTGTAAGAGCAGAGCCGACTGTATTCAATGCATTTAAAAAAGCCATAGTCATCTATCCCCTTTTATTTGAAATTTGAATTCTGAAGAACGTATCTTACATCACTTATAACTGAATTCATCTTCTGGATCGTTGCGTTCTGCTGGATATATGCACTGTATAATTCCAGGTTTTCAGCTTCCACGTCAACGTTGTTTCCGTCGATAAGATTTTCTGTGTTGTCACGTTCCGTAACTGTTGCTTCAAAGGAATACTTTTCTTTTCCGTCCTTGGTTTTTAAAATACTGTCCTCAAGTGCGTTTTCAAATGAAAAAGTCTTCATTTTATAGTCAGGAGTATCAATGTTTGCAATATTCTGAGTATGAACCTCCTGCTTCATTTTCATTGCTTTTATTCCGCTTTCCATAGCTTTGAACTGTAGTGAATCCAATATCACAGTTATCCCCTCCGATTGTATATCAATAAATGCTCCGGATAACAGCGTTTCATATTTATACAGAGTGTTGTCATCCGTTAAAAAATATAGCTTTCTTATTCTATTATTATAGCTTATCAATTTTGAAAATTCAAGTAAACTTTATAAATTTAGACAAATAAACATTAATTATTTTGTTATTTATTCAATATTCACACAAAGGATAATACTAAATACAATTCATAAAATATTTACAATTTAAAATATTTTAACATTTTGTTTTGAAATAGATATATCTTTAATTATAACTTATTTTTTTAGAAATTGCAAGTTTGAGAAATGTAAACGGGTATAAAAAAAGCAGACAAAAAATTGTCTGCTTTTTTATTTGCTTAAATAATAGCCCCAAATCAATATTTGCGTTTACGAGCTGCTTCGGATTTCTTCTTACGTTTTACCGAAGGCTTTTCGTAGTGTTCTCTCTTACGAACCTCAGCTATAACGCCATCCTTTGCGCATGATCTCTTGAAGCGCTTAAGTGCTGTATCTAAGGATTCATTTTTTCCAACACGAACTTCTGCCACTTTATTCCCTCCCTTTGCCGCTAAGACAGAGGTTTATACTTACCGCCTGCTCCGTAAATTACGTGAACATAACGTCAGTCGTTAAACTTAATATCCTCTGCGATTAAGGTAGATATATATGATCAAATGAGGTTTCTGACCTCTTAAATCAATACCACGATTAATCCATGCGAATAACATAGTCTTATTTTAGCATATTATGTGCAGTATTGTCAAGTCAAATTTTCTGATATCCATTTATTTGTTATTTTACAACAAAATTAGCAAGTTTATTTTGTACATATATCTGTTTTACTATATTCTTTCCTTCAATTGCATCCTTCAGCTTGGCATCAGCAAATGCAAGAGCAAAAACTTCATCCTGTGTGCTTCCAACAGGGATCATAAGCTTTGTCTTTACTTTACCGTTTACCTGTACAACGATCTCAACTGTTTCCTCAACAAGTTCCTTTTCGTCATATGTCGGCCAGCTTTCAAATGCTATTGTGCCCTCATGACCGAATATACTCCAGATTTCCTCGCCGATATGAGGAGTGATGCATGAGATCATCTTGATAAGTCCTTCAGCGTATTCCTTAGGACATTTTCCGTTCTTGTATACTGCATTTACAAAGATCATCATCTGACTGATGGCAGTGTTAAAAGCAAGAACCTCAAAGTCATCTGTAACCTTCTTGACTGTCTGGTGATAGATCTTGGTAAGTGCTCCGTCGTTGTCGTCTGTCAGGTTTTCAGCTTCTGTGAAGAAATTCCATACACGGTTAAGGAAACGTCTTGCGCCCTCTACGCCCTGCTGGCTCCACGGCTTACTTACTTCGAGAGGTCCCATGAACATCTCGTACAGACGAAGTGTATCTGCACCGAAATCTCTTACGATAGCTGAAGGATATACAACGAATTCAGGGAAACGCTTGCCCATCTTGATACCGTTCTCACCGAGTATCATACCCTGATGAACGAGCTTCTTGAACGGTTCCTTTGTAGGTGCAAGACCCTTGTCATAAAGATATCTGTTCCAGATACGTGAATAGATAAGGTGTCCTACAGCATGCTCAGGTCCGCCTATGTAGAGGTCAACCGGCATCCAGTGCTTCAGAAGTTCCTGGTTTGCAAATTCTTTATCATTATGCGGATCTATATAACGGAAATAGTACCAGCTTGAACCTGCACTTCCGGGCATTGTCGATGTTTCACGGGTACCCTTTATGCCGTTTTTATCGTACTTTTTCCACTCTTCTGCGTTTTCAAGAGGTGCTTTGCCGTTCTTGCCCTTGTAGTCGTCAAGTTCAGGCAGGATAAGAGGCAGCTCTTCATCGTCAAGTGTATGGATCTGTCCGTCTTCACCGTGAACGACCGGAACAGGTTCGCCCCAGTAACGCTGACGTGCAAATATCCATTCACGGAAATGATAGTTTACAGTACGCTTTGCAATTCCCATACCTTCAAGTTTTGAAGTAATTGCTTCCTTTGCTTCTTCAACTGTAAGACCTGTGAATTCCTCTGAATTTATAAGTTTGTATCCTTTTCCGAGATAGCTCTGCTTCTCGAATGCAGCTTCTGAAACATCAACATGACCAAGCTTTTCATCTCCGTCGATTACCTGTATCATATCTATATTGTGAGCAACTGCGTACTCAAAGTCTCTCTGGTCATGGCTCGGAACAGCCATAACTGCACCGGTACCATAGCTTGCAAGTACGAAATCGCCGATGAACATACGAACTTCCTTGCCGTTTACAGGGTTGATACATGTAACGCCCTTGAGTTCACAGCCTGACTTTGTTTTGTTAAGTTCAGTTCTGTCCATATCGTTCTTCTTTTTGGTTTCGTCTATATATGCCTGAACTTCTTCCCTGTTCTGTACACGGTCAAGAAGGCTTTCGGTAATTGCTCCGTCAGGTGCAAGAACCATAAATGTTATACCATAGATAGTTTCGATACATGTAGTGAATATGGAGAATTTGCCTCCGCCTACTATTTCAAATTCTACTTCAACACCGGTTGATTTGCCGATCCAGTTACGCTGGATAGCCTTTGTTGATTCAGGCCAGTCTATTTCATCAAGACCTTCAAGGAGCTTTTCAGCGAATGCAGGCTGATCGATTACCCACTGCTTCATATTTTTTCTTACAACAGGGTAGCCGCCGCGCTCTGATTTTCCGTCGATGACTTCATCGTTTGAAAGAACTGTACCAAGTTCTTCACACCAGTTTACAGGCATATCGATATATTTTGCATAGCCGTCCTTATAAAGCTGCTTGAATATCCACTGTGTCCATTTATAGAATTCAGGGTCAGATGTAGCTGTCATTTTTGACCAGTCATAGTCAAATCCGAGTTCCTTGAGCTGGTTTGAGAATGTTCCGATATTTTTCTGTGTAAAGCCGTTCGGATGGTTGCCGGTAGTTACAGCGTACTGCTCTGCAGGAAGACCAAATGAGTCATAGCCCATCGGATGAAGTACGTTATAGCCCTGCATACGTTTCATTCTTGATACGATATCTGTTGCGGTGTATCCCTCAGGGTGTCCGGCATGGAGGCCTACGCCTGACGGATATGGGAACATGTCGAGGGCATAGAATTTAGGTTTGCTGAAATCCCAGACATCTGTTTTGAATGTTTCGTTTTCCTCCCAGTATTTCTGCCATTTTTGTTCAATGGCTTTAAAATCATATTTGCTCATCTTTAAAAGATCCCTTCTTAAAATATAATTGATTTATCAGTGGAATAAATGTTAGGTTTAGGAAATGGCTCAGGTGTTTTGCAGGGCTTTGCGGTCGCCCTGCACCTTCGCATTTCATTTCAGTAGATTTGAGATGTCTATGTGTTCGCCGTCGGCCCAGAGGCGTTCGAGCTGGTAGAAATCTCTTGTTTCTTTGTAGAAGACGTGTACTATGACGTCGTGGTAGTCTATTACGATCCAGTTTGAACCGTGGCCTTCAACGTGTCCTTTTATGCCTTCCTGTGAGAGCTGGTACTCTACTTCGTCAGCAAGAGTCTTGGTGTGTGTTGAGCTTGTTCCGGTTGCTATTACAAAGTAATCAGCGATGATCGTAAGATCTTTTATTCCGATTACGTCGATCTGTTCTGCTTTTTTTGAATCAAGTACTTCTACTATCTTTTTTACTTTATCCATTGCATCCATAATTATTCTTCCTCCCCTGCAGTTTCCGAAACTGCTGCAGTAGTTACTGTTCTGTCCGGTTTTACATAACCCTCAGGCATTTCGTTTGCGTCTGCACTCTTGATAGCTATTTCTGCTTTTCCTGCAATAATATCATCAAAATTGGTTCCTTCGTCATAATAGCCTGTAGTTGTGTTCTTTACTTCTATTATACTTAAATCATCTTCATAAAGTCTTTCCTGATAAGGTCTGAATTCATCGTTGAGAAGCTGGACTGTCTCCTGTTCATGAAGAGTCCATCCTGCATAATCATCAACGTCTCCAACATCAAGTGATTCGCCCGGAAGCATTTTTACTGTTACGTCTTCCATGCTTACTGTGTTTGCAAAATCACATATCATTCCGATTTCTTTTATTGAAAGTCCGGAAATAATGTAATCCTTAAGTGTAGGATATATTTTTAAGATCTCAAGAGTTCCCATGTTTTTAACCTTCTGCATAGCAGCAGCAAGGAAATATCTCTGAGCTTTGATTCTTCCGATATCACCCTGGAGATAATCGTGACGGTATCTTACGAACCACTCTGCTTCTTCACCGCACAGTACCTGCTCTCCCTTAGGGATAAGCTTGTCTGCTTCATAAACTATGTCATCAGGAACATTCATTGGTATTCCGCCCATGGCGTCAACGACCGGTGCAACATCTGTACATTTTATTCCGATATAGTTGTCTATCGGGATTCCGAGCATTTCATTCAGACATTTTACAAGCTTATTGATATCTGATCCGTCATATTTACCCTGTGAATATACACTGTTAAGTTTATGAGCATCTGAATACGTCATATCAGGACCTACATATGTATCTCTCGGGATCTGAAGGATCTTTATCTTTCCGGCATTCAGATCAAGAAGACAAAGCATCATAACGTCAGTGTTAAGACCTTCTTCATCCATGCCTATCGCAAGAATGGTGTACTGTCCTTCTATATACTGGTTAAAATCAAGACCGTCCTCTATTTCAACTTCCGGATCAACCGGCTTTAATATGATCGGTTCTTCAATAGGCTCAAGGATCTGCTCTTCACTTGGTAGAAAAGGCTTCTTTGCTGATGTCAGTGCTGACATGGCAGAATTTATAAAAAGATAAAGTATTCCGACAGTAACCAGTACTGTAAGAATATTTTTTATTATTCTTAATTTACTTTTTTTACTCTTGCGGGCAGTGTATTTTTCTTCTTCCATCTTTATGATTTCCTTTCCTGATAATCAATAAAATTATATTGATTGTATGCCTGTATCGTATATTCCGGTATCAATCCCTTTTTATCAATAACTGACTCTATTGAAAATATCAGTGCTTCCAGCATCGCTCTGTTCAGATCATGATAAGCGAGCTTTCTGAATTTTTTTACATCTTTGTATGTTCTGTCTGCAGAAATAAGATCGCCCATATAAACGATCTCTTCAAGCCGTGTCATCCCCGCTCTTCCCACGGTATGAAATCTTACTGCATTTATTATATCCTCATCATTTATCTTCATTACATCTCTGACATATCCTGCTCCTGCAACGGCATGCCATAAAGCTTTTGTTTCCAGCTCAGCCTTTGTCATAGAAAGATCACTGTCAACTGCAGTCCTCTTCATTTCCTCAGCGGGCAGCTCCTTGCAGATATCATGAACAAGTCCGGCAAAATAAGCCCTGTCCGGATCCTCGTCATATGCTTCAGCAAGCTTTCTGCACTCATCTGCGACATTTAAGGAATGGATATATCTTTTTTCTGAAAGTCTTTCCTTAAGAAGTGTTTTTATTTCGTCAACTTCGTACAATCACTATCACCAACCTGTTTAATGTACAAACCGTTCAATCTTATATATTGTACTACATTTTCAGACAAATAGCAAGAATAATTTTCCCCGCTCTGAATCCTTCTGCGCACCTCTGTTGACGATATCGGCAGAGCGTTTGTATCAACTATTTTTGTGCGTCCGAATTTTTCAAGTTCATGTGATTTTTCTTCAAGAAGCTTTCTGTCATTTAATTCTCTCGAAACAACAGCAAGTGTTACTTCCTTCAGAATATCCTCAAATCTGTACCATTTTTCAAAGGTTAAAAACATATCGCTTCCGACTATAAGAAAAAGCTCGTCATCCGGATAAAGCTCCCTGAAATGCATCACCGTATAGTATGAATAGCTTTTTCCTTCCTTTTTTATTTCATAGTCTGAAACTTCAAAGCCTTCCCTGTCCTTTAAGGCAAGTCTGACCATTTCAGCCCTGTCCTCTCCGGAACAAAGGTTCTCAGCCTGTTTGTGAGGAGGTATGTTTGACGGGATCAGAAAAAGCCTGTCAAGCTCAAGTGCTCTGAATGATTCTTCAGCGAGATGGATATGTCCTGAATGTATCGGATTGAACGTGCCTCCGAAAAGGCCTGTCCTGCCCATCAGAGTTTGATATCCAGTACAGGTTCCTTCGGATTTCTTTTAAATAGAACGAACTTGCTTCCGATAACCTGTACTACATCTGAACCGGTTTTCGATGCCAGCTCCTCAGCTGCTTCTCTTGCATCCATCGGACTGTTGTCAAGAACTCTTAACTTTATCAGTTCTCTGGCTCTGAGTGCATCTTCAACCTGTGTGATAAGTGTATCTGAAATACCGCCTTTTCCAACCTGAAAAATGGTATCGTATGTGCTTGCTATTCCTCTGAGTACTGCTCTTTGTTTACTTGTCAACATAAAATCATTCCTTTGTCAATAATTCTGAAAATTTTCTCAGAGCATCTGCTCTGTGGCTTACCTTGTTCTTTTCTTCTGAAGGTATCTCAGCAAAAGACAAGCCGTTGTACATAAAGACCGGATCATATCCGAATCCGTTGCATCCGCGTGCTTCCTTGCCTATAATTCCTTCAACCGTTCCTCTGACAATGCTCTTTTTTCCTTCATTGTCTATATAACAGATAACGCAGACAAATCTTGCTGTTCTCTTTTCATCTGCAACTCCGTTAAGCTCTGAAAGCAGCTTATTGCATCTGTCCTCATCAGTTGCATCAGGTCCTGCAAATCTGTGTGAATACACACCCGGAGCACCGTTTAAATAATCAACTTCAAGACCGCTGTCATCTGAAATGACAGGAGTTTTTGTCATTTTATATATTGCTTCTGCTTTTAATGCAGCATTCTCCTCAAAAGTGGTTCCTGTTTCCTCGACCTCGATATTTATACCGGCTTCACGCTGTGAAATGAGCTCATATCCGAGAGGTTCAAGGATTTTCTTTATCTCAGCCAGTTTATGCTGATTGTTTGATGCTAAAATAACCTTCATTTTCACACCTGCTTTTACTTATCCTTTTTCTTCTTTTTGTTTTTAAACCATCCGAAATTGAAGAATTTCTTCTTTTTGCCGGTTTCTTCTTCTGTCTCTTCTTCAGATTCAGCTGTATCTTCGGAAGTTTCTTCATCTTCTGATGCTTCTTCAACAGTTTCTTCAGCTTCTGTTGATTCTTCAACTGTTTCTTCAGCTTCTGCTGATTCTTCGGCTGTTTCTTCAGCTTCTGCTGATTCTTCGACTGTTTCTTCAGCTTCTGCTGATTCTTCAACTGTTTCTTCAGCTTCTGCTGTTTCTTCGACTGCATCTTCAGCTTCTGCTGTTTCTTCAGCTTCTTCTGCAGTTTCTTCCTCTTCTTCTGATTCTTCAGAAATTTCTTCCGGTTCATAGTCTTCATCAAGAACGTCATCCTCAAACAACGCATTTACGAAGTCGATATTTGAAAATTCCTGAAGATCATCGATCTTTTCTCCAAGACCTACAAGCTTTACAGGAATGCCAAGTTCGTTTTTGATTGAAATAACTATACCGCCCTTTGCTGTACCGTCAAGCTTTGTAAGTACGATACCGGTTATATCTGCTGTTTCCTTGAAGAGCTTTGCCTGATTTACTGCATTCTGACCTGTTGTGGCATCAAGAACAAGAAGTATTTCTCTTGAACAGCCTTCAGCCTGCTGTGAAACTATTCTGTTTATTTTTGCAAGCTCATCCATCAGGTTTTTCTTGTTGTGAAGTCTTCCGGCAGTATCAACGATAACAACATCGCAGCCTCTTGCCTTTGCAGCTGTAATTGCATCATACACTACTGCTGCAGCATCTGAGCCCTCTGCATGCTTTACAAGATCAACACCGGCTCTCTCAATCCATACCTGAAGCTGGTCTATGGCTGCAGCTCTGAATGTATCGGCAGCAGCTACAAGTACCTTCTTGCCGTCATTTTTCAGTTTGTGACACAGCTTTCCGATAGTTGTGGTTTTTCCGGCACCATTTACACCGATAACCATGATAACTGTCGGTTTTGTTGAAAGGTCAAGCTTCTGATCCTCTCCGAGCATATCTGCTGCTATCTTATGAATAAGCTTCATGATCTCATTTGGATCGGTAATTCCCTGTTCCTTGACCATTTTTCTGAGTCTGTCGCATATTTCTATTGAAGTGTCGACTCCGACATCACTCATAATAAGAGTTTCCTCAAGCTGTTCAAAAAGATCTTCATCTATTTTTGTAAAGGAATTTAACAGTATTGATATTTTTGATACCATCTGTTGTTTGGTTTTTGTAAGTCCTTTTTTTATTTTGCTGAAAAATCCCATATTTTCCTCCTGATTTCAGATATTTTTACAAACTTAATTCTGCTGATTTGCTGCACTTACTTCATCCGGAATATCAGCCTGAGTCATTTTCAGAAGCTTTGATACTCCGTTGTGCTGCATCGTTACACCGTAAAGGACATTTGCAAGCTCCATGGTTCCTCTTCTGTGTGTTACGATAATAAACTGTGTGGTGTTTATAAAGTTTTTAAGATACATGGCGTATTTTCTTACATTTACTTCATCAAGTGCCGCATCGATCTCATCAAGAATACAGAACGGTGCCGGTCTTATCTTCAGTATTGCAAAATAGATCGCTATTGCCACGAACGACTGCTCTCCTCCTGAGAGTGAGATAAGGTTTTTAATTACTTTTCCCGGAGGTGCAACTTTTATTTCTATACCGGATTCGAGAACATTTTCAGGATCGGTAAGTTCCAGATTTGCCTGTCCTCCGCCGAACAGCTCCGTAAATATTTCCCTGAAGTTCTTATTGATCTCAGTAAAGCACTCCGCAAACATTCTCTGCATGTCGCTTGTAAGCTCGACAATAAGCTTTTCAAGCTCTTTTTTTGAATTTTCAACGTCTGACAGCTGTCCTGACAGAAATTCAAAACGCTCGGATACTTCCTTGTATTCTTCTATAGCAGCAACATTTATGCTTCCGAGAGATCTTATTGATGATTTTAAAGAATTCAGACGTTTCTGAGCTTCGGAAATGTTTTCGACCGGAGATGCAAAAGCTGCAGCTTCAGAACGCGTCATTTCATATGCTTCCCACATTTTTGAGACAACAGCATCATAGTCACGCTGCAAAGAGATCTTCTTTTCGTCAAGTCTTGATATCTCTACAGAAATTCTTTCCTTGTCGTCATTGTTCTTTTTCTGCTCATTTCTGAGTTCGGTCACACGCTTTTCCTGTTCATCGTGCTCTTCTGATGACTGTTTTATTTTTTCATTGTATGAGTCTGTCTTTTCAGATATTTGTGAGATCTTTTTGAGATTTTCCTCTATCTTCTCATTTTTTTCCTTGATTATTCTGTTCTGCTCTTCGATCTGTCCGTCATACTGCTTTGAGTTTTCTGACAAACTGCTGCGCAGATCACATGAATGTCTTATTTCCTGCTTTACAGCCTCAATGCCGTTTTCAGCTTCGACTTTTTTCAGCTTCAGAGAATACAGCTCCTCACTGAGAGCATCTCTCTTTTCAGCAAGTGTTTCTTTGATCTGCTGCTCTGAATCTATTCCTGCCTGCAGTTCATCGATCTTTCTTCTTATCTCTGAAAGTTCCTCTGATGCTTTTTCTGTTACAGCTTTATTTTCATCAAGTTTCCTTAACAGCTTTTCTTTGCTGTCTTCAAACGACTTCAGCTGTTTTCCTGATTCTTCAAGAACTGACTTTGCTGTTGTTATCTCTGATCTGAAACGGATCTGTTCTTCATTTATCTTCTTCTTTTCTTCATTCATTCCTTCGATCTCAAGTCTGAGCTTTTCAGTCTGAGCTTTCAGATCTTCGGTTTCTGTTTTCAGCTCCTCCTGCTCTCCTGAAAGCTTTTCAATGCTGCTTTCAAGCTCTGCAATGTCATTTTTTCTTGAGAGAACGCCGTGTGAAGAAACAGCCGAACCACCGGTAAATGAACCTCCGGCATTTATTATCTGACCGTCAAGTGTTACGATCCTGAATTTGTATCCGTATTTTTTTGCAATTATGGATGCATAGTCAATATCCTCTGCAATAACGGTTCTGCCAAGAAGATTTGACATAATGTCATCAAATTTGCTGTCACATGAAACAGCTTCATTTCCAAGTGCCAGAAATCCGTTTTCTTTTCTGACTGCATTTTCATTAAAAGAATACGGCTTAATGGATGTGACCGGCAAAAATGTCGCACGTCCTTTTTTCAGCTCCTTGAGAAGTGCTATACATCTCTTGGCAGTATCTTCGTTCTGAACTATTACGTTCTGCAGTGCTCCGCCAAGTGCTGTTTCTACAGCCTGAACATATTTTTCATCAACCGTGATGAGCTGTGCAACAGTACCGAAAATACCGCTTATACGTCCGTTTCTGGAGGCTTTTATTATTTCCTTTACGCTGTAATTAAAGCCCTCCATGCTGTTTTCAAGATCCTTTAACACTCCGGCACGCTGGCGTTTTTCCTTTATTTCAAAAAGTATCTTTTCAAACTGTTCTTTTTTCTCATCGTATTTTGATTTTTTATTTTTATAGATAAGGTTTAAGCCTGCTGCCTTGTTTATGCATTCATTTTCCTTTTCGTTTGCATTTTCAAGCGCATCCTCTGCCTCTTTTATCTGATTTTTATATTTTTCAAACGAAGAACTGATATTTTCCTTCTGAGCATCATTTTCAGAGATCTGCTCTTCTGTCTCTTTCATAGAAGCTTCTGCTGTTGTGATCTTTAATTTCAGATCGTTTTCTTTAAAATAGAGCTCATTTATGCTGCCCTCTTTTTCAGAAAAGTTTTCCTCTGCAGTTTTTGTCTGTTCTTCAATAGCTATAAAATCCTGCTCTGTCTTTCTTATCTCATCAGCGATCTTTTTAACTTCATTCTGTTTTTCAGACAGTTCATTGTTAAAGCTTTGAATTTTTTCATCGAGAGCTTTTTCTGATTCAGCTTCATTTGCTTTTCTTTCATTTATCGATTCAATAAGCTTCTCTGCATGCTCTATATCATTCCGGCATACAGCATTTTCAGCATCAAATGAAGAGGACTCCTTCTGAGCTTCAAGAATACCGGATTTAAACTCATCTATCCTCAGCGTGATTTCACGCATGTTCTGATAGCCTGTCTGAATATCATTTTCAAACTTTTCTATAAGAGCCTCAGTATTTTCATACTGCGAAGTAAAGATCAGCGAATCCTCAGATATTTTGTCGATTTTCTTTCCAAATTCATCAAGGTCATTTAACCATAATGCAAGCTCAAGATTTTTTCTTTCCTCAGCAAGGACCAGATACTTCTCTGCCTTTTTTGCCTGCTCGCACAGCGGATCCTTTCGGGCACTTAGCTCGCTTACAATATCCTGAAGTCTTGTAATATTGTCCTCTGCCGCAGCAAGCTTTCTCTCTGCCTCGGCTTTTCTGTAACGAAATTTTGATATTCCGGCAGCTTCTTCGAAAATATCTCGTCTTTCCGAGCTTTTTGCGTCAACTATTTCAGCAATTCGACCCTGTCCTATTATGGAATATCCGTCACGTCCGAGACCTGTATCCATGAACAGTTCATTTATATCCTTGAGACGCACACTTTTTCCGTTGATCCTGTATTCACTTTCGCCGCTTCTGTATATTTTTCTGGTAACAGCAACTTCATTTTCGGGGTTATTCAGTTCTGAATCGCTGTTGTCTATTGTCAGTGTAACTGATGCAAATCCAACCGGTTTTCTCTCAGTGGTTCCGGAAAAAATAACATCCTCCATTTTGTTTCCGCGAAGAGTTTTTGTCGACTGCTCTCCGAGAACCCATCTTACTGCATCGCCGATATTGCTTTTTCCGCTTCCGTTTGGTCCTACAACGCCTGTAAGACCTTTGTCAAATGTCAGCTTTACCTTGTCCGGAAAAGATTTGAATCCTTGTAATTCAAGTGATTTTAAATACATTAATTACTTCTCCTGCTGTACTGAGATAACAAAATCATCACCGCTTATACTGTCGTCGGAAATGATCCTGATACTTATCCCCTTTGCACTGAAATATTTTATATTTGAAAGTTTCTGCCCCTTGGCCTTGCTTAAATATCTGCTGTTTACATGAACATCAAACGCTTTTTCACTCATGCCTTCAGTTTTCAGTTCAAGACGTCTCTTAAACATCTCCGATTCGCACAGCTCCCTGAATGCCGGGTGATAATAGCCGCCGAGCATTTCACTCTCAACCATTTCCGATGCATGCAGACCGCATTTGATTATCCTTATATTGTTTTCTTTAAATTTTCTCATATATTCACTGCACAGAAAAATCATTTTTTCAAGGTCATATGTTTTGTATACGCCCTGGCTGTAAAGATCTCCAAGCTCTGTATTTTTTAATATAACGACCGGATAAATGCGCACCGTATCCGGTTTGAGCTTTATTATTTCATCTGCTGTGAACATATCCTTTTCCGGAGTTGATCCATATAGACCTGTCATCATCTGGAGACCGAGCTCAAAGCCGAAGCTTCTTATCAGCTCACATGATTTTCTTACACATTCTGCATCATGTCCGCGGTGGTTGAGCATCAGGACCTCTTCATCCATGCTCTGACATCCGAGCTCTATTGATGTGACATTGTATTTTTTTAATATCGTAAGTATTTTTTCATTAATACAGTCAGGTCTTGTGGATATTCTTATGCCCTTAAACTTACCTTCACCGGTAAATTCATATGCACTTTCCAGAAGCTCAGTCATATATTTTTCAGGAATAGCTGTAAAGCTGCCTCCGAAAAAGGCAATTTCACAGTTTTCCTTTTTTTCAATATATCCGAATGCTTCAGAACATATTTTATTAACTTCTTCAGCATGAGGAGCCTTCGATTTGCCGCTTATTGAATTCTGATCACAGAAGCTGCACTTGTGAGGACATCCTGCATGCGGAACAAAAATCGAGATATTACTATGACTCATAGCCCATCAGCTCCAGCGCCTCTCTGGCTGCCATCTGTTCTGCTTCCTTTTTGCTTCGTCCCGAACCTACGCCGATAATGTTTGAATTTAAACAAACATGTACCTTGAATGCTTTGTTATGGTCAGGTCCGCTCTGTTCAACAAGAACATATTCGATCTTTTCTTCAGGATTTTTCTGGATAACCTCCTGAAGGATCGTTTTATAATCATTGAATGCAGCACTCTTCTGAAGATCAAGATCCTTCGGAATGAATCTCAGAATATGAGTTCTTGCTGCTTCAAGTCCTCCGTCCAGAAAAACGGCTGCTATAAGTGCTTCAAAAGCATCAGCCAAGATCGATGCCCTTTCTCTTCCTCCGGTATTTTCTTCACCTCTGCCAAGGAGAAGATATTTTCCGAGATCTATCTGCTTTGCAAATACATGAAGAGCTTTTTCACAAACAAGTGACGCTCTTATCTTTGTAAGATCTCCCTCCGGAAAATGAGAAAAATGCTCGAACAAATACTGTGACACAACTATCGAAAGGACACTGTCTCCCAAAAATTCCAGACGTTCATTACTTTTTCTGTTCTTTTTGTTTTCATTTGCATATGACGAATGAGAAAGTGCCTCTGTCAGAAGCTTTGGATTTTTGAACTCGTACTGAATTTTCTCTTCAAGTTCCGTCATACGTTCCCACCTCCATTCTGTGAGCTGACATATTCAGCGATCTTGTCGATCACTCCGCCTTCAACGCATTCCTTTGCCTGTCTTATGGCATTATAAAAAGCACGGGCATCAGAACTTCCGTGAGCTTTTATTACAGGCTTTGAAATTCCGAGAAGAACAGCACCGCCGACCTCTGAATAATCCATTTTTTTCTTGAAACTTTTAACATCTTTCATGAGAATAAGTGCTGCAAGCTTTGAAAAAATATTTCTTGTAAGCATTGTCTTAAGTTCTTTTCCAAAATACAGACCCATTCCCTCATACATTTTTAATGCAATGTTTCCGGTAAATCCGTCGGAAACAATAATATCACACTTCGAAAAAGGAACGTCCCTTGCCTCTATGTTGCCTGTAAAATTTATCGGTGCTTCCTTTAAAAGCTTATAAGCAGAGGTCTCAAGTTCTCTTCCCTTTGTGTCCTCTTCGCCGATATTCAGAAGTCCAACTTTCGGATTTTTCATTTTCATTACATTTTCCATGTAGGCATTTCCCATAACAGCAAACTGTACAAGCATCTCGGGGCGGCATTCTTCGTTGGCACCTGCGTCAAGAAGCATCAGATATCCGTCCTTTGAAGGCATCAGAGGTGCCAGAGCTGCTCTTTTTATTCCTTTAAGACGCTTGGCAATAAATGTTGCACCTACGACCAGAGCACCTGTACTTCCGGCACTTACAAAAGCATCGCCTTTTCCGTCTTTAAGAGCACTAAGTCCGACTGCCATGGAGCAGTCTTTCTTTCCTTTTATGATTTCAGTCGGTTCTTCATGAATATCTATTACAGTATCGCTGTTAATGATATCAATTCCATCCAGACTGAGACCTTTTTCTTCGGCTCTCTTTCTTATCACGTCTTCTTTTCCTGAAAGTGTTACCTTTATACCAAGCTTATTTACTGCTTCAACACTTCCCTCGATCACAGCATCCGGTGAATTGTCACCACCAAACGCATCAACTATAATATTTATCATTTTTCTATACCTTCCTTATACCCATTGCATCCATGCTTTCCATAGCTCTCTCGGCATACATCATGTATTTTGCCTTCTTATCTCTTACTCTCTCGGGAAGATCAGGCAAAATTCCCATATTTGATCCCATAGGCTGGAAGCTGTCTGCGTTGAATTCTGTACTTATATATGCACTCAGAGCACCCATCATTGTCTCACGCGGCAAAATGAGCTCAGGCTCTGATTTCAGTCTTCTTGCCATATTTATTCCTGCAAGTATTCCGCTTGCAGCAGATTCAACATAGCCTTCAACGCCTGTCATCTGACCTGCAAAGAAGAGAAATGGTCTCTCTCGCATTTCAAATGTCGGCTTTAATAATTTCGGGCTGTTGATAAATGAATTTCTGTGCATTACACCGTATCTTACAAACTCAGCATTTTCAAGTCCCGGAATAAGTGAAAATACTCTCTTCTGCTCGCCGAACTTCAGATTTGTCTGAAATCCGACAAGATTGTACATCGTACCTTCCCTGTTTTCCTTTCTTAACTGAACAACTGCATACGGTCTCTTTCCTGTCCTTTTATCAGTAAGTCCGACAGGCTTGAGAGGACCGAAACGCATGGTGTCAGGTCCTCTTTTTGCAAGGACCTCAACAGGCATACATCCTTCGTAAACTTTAAATGCCTCTTTGTCAAATTCCTTAAGAGGTGCAGATTCTGCATTTATGAGCTCATTGTAGAAAATCTCATATTCCTCTTTGTTCATAGGACAGTTAATATAGTCGGCATCACCCTTGTCGTAGCGTGATGCGAAAAATACCTTCTCCTGATCAAGACTTTCATATGTTACTATCGGTGCAGCAGCATCGAAGAAGCTCAGTCTGTCACCGCATATTTCCTTTATCGACTGTGCAAGCGCATCAGCTGTAAGAGGTCCTGTTGCTATAATTACATTTCCGTCAGGAACTTCTGTTACTTCTTCAGAAATAACCTTTATAAGCGGATGTGATTTTATTTTTGATGTAACAAGATCTGAAAATTTAAATCTGTCAACTGCAAGTGCTCCGCCTGCTTCTACCTGTGTTTCCTTTGCACATGGAACTATCAGTGAGCCGAGTCTTTCCATTTCTGCTTTCAGAAGTCCTGCAGCAGAATCGAGTCTGGCAGCTTTAAGTGAATTTGAACATACCAGTTCGGACATTCCGCTGTAGTGATGAGCAGGAGTATATTTTGCGGGCTTCATTTCATACAGTTCAGTTTCAATACCTGCATTTGCAAGCTGCCATGCTGCTTCACATCCGGCAAGTCCTGCACCTATAACCTTTACTGTCATTATCAAAGTCCTCTTTCGTATCCGCAGCCCTCTTTTTCACAGAGGATCTTGCCTGCTTTACCGCCCTTTTTGAAGAGTGTGGAGCCGCATTTCGGGCATTTGTCTTCGATCGGAGTGTTCCATGTCATGAAAGTACACTCCGGATATTTTTCGCAGCCGAAGAAATTTCTGCCCTTCTTTGATTTTTGTGCTATAACTGTATTTCCGCAGGCAGGACAGACGCCCTTTGTAGCCTGTACTATTTTCTTTGTGTTGGTGCAGTCAGGGAATCCTGAACATGCAAGGAATTTTCCGAATCGGCCTATTTTAATTACCATAGGTTTTCCGCAGATGTCACAGATAACGTCTGTTTCTTCGTTCGGTATCTTGATACGCTTTCCTTCCATGGCAACCTCGGCCTTTGAAAGAGTATCATCAAAATCAACGTAAAATTCCTTCAGTGTTTCATGCCAGTCTTTTTCGCCCTTTTCAACATCATCAAGGTTTGTTTCCATGTTGGCTGTAAACTGTGCATCAACTATATTTGCAAAATGATCTTCCATCAGTTCTGTTGTAACATCACCAAGAACTGTAGGTCTTAACTGCTTTCCGTCTCTCTCTACATACATTCTGGATGTGATCGTGGAAATAGTCGGCGCATATGTACTAGGTCTTCCGATACCGTTTTCCTCAAGTGTTTTGATAAGGGTAGCTTCTGTATATCTTGAAGGCGGCTGGGTAAAATGCTGATTTCCTTCAAGTGCCTTTACCTTAAGAACATCATTTTCCTCGAGAGGCGGCAGTTCCTTGTTGTCCTCTGTCGCTTCACCAGGATCCTTTGCCTCAACATAGAGAACTGTAAATCCGTTGAATTTTACAGAAAATCCTGATGCTGTGAACAGACAGTTTCCCGCAGTTATTTCAGCTGACATTGTATCAAGCTGAGCGTTTGCCATCTGGCTTGCTATAAATCTTTCCCATATGAGCTTGTAAACCTTGTACTGATCGCTTGTAAGGCTGTTCTTTACTCTTTCAGGTTCAAGTCCCGGCATGGAAGGACGGATCGCTTCATGCGCATCCTGTGTATTTTTCTTTGATTTGAATTCTCTTGGTGAGGAAGGAAGATAATCCTTGCCGTATTTTTCTGCAATATAGTCAGCAGCAGCTTTCTTTGCCTCATCTGAAACTCTGAAGCTGTCTGTTCTCATATATGTAATAAGACCTACGAGACCAAGCTCGTCTATTTCAATACCTTCGTACAGCTCCTGTGCTGCTTTCATGGTTCTTCTTGCCTGGAAGCCCATTCTTCTCGATGCTTCCTGCTGAAGAGTTGAAGTTATATACGGAGGCGCAGGCTGTCTTTTGGTGATCTTTTTCTTTACTTTGGTTACTTTGAATTCACTGTTTTCAAGATTTTTAAGGATCTCGTCAGCATCTTCCTGTTTATTTAAAACTGCTTTTTTTCCGTTTACTGATGCAAGTTTTGCAGAAAATACCTTTCGGCTTGACGGAGCTGTGAACTTTCCGTCAACACTCCAGTATTCCTGTGTTACAAACTTTTTGATCTCTCTTTCACGGTCAACAACAAGCTTTACAGCAACTGACTGAACACGGCCTGCTGAAAGACCTCTCTTTACTTTTCTCCAGAGAAACGGACTTAGTTTGTATCCTAAAATTCTGTCGAGAATTCTTCTTGCCTGCTGTGCATTTACAAGATCAATATCGATCTTGTGCGGATTGCTCATACCGCTCTGTACACCAAATTTGGTTATTTCATTAAATGCCACACGGTTGTTCTGATCCATATCAAGACCGAGCATCTGAGCTATATGCCATGAAATGGCTTCTCCCTCACGGTCCGGGTCAGTTGCGAGGAAAATGTTGTCACACTTTTTAGCGTGCTTTTTAAGGTCCTTTATAACATCTTCCTTACCCTTCATATCTGTATATACAGGTTCAAAGTTATTTTCAAAATCAATACCGATCTTTGACTTCGGCAAATCTCTCACATGTCCCATAGAAGCTATTACTTCGTATCCGGGGCCAAGGTATTTCTGTATTGTCTTCGCCTTGGCAGGAGACTCAACTATAACAAGATCTGACATTTTTTTCGCCCTTTCAAATAATATATTAATATCTTTTAGTAATCTGTGTTTCAAAGCTTTATGCTGTTACTATTTCAGAATGTCTGCTGATCAAAAAATGATTTGATGAATACAGACATATAAAAGTATAATTGATTTAAAGTGATTTGTCAAAGGATAAACTAAAAAACAGTACAATTATACAAAAGAATTTATTTTATTAGTGCAGTTTGTACATCTTTCCGGGCAGTGATACAACTAAACCGTCCATTTCAAGTTCAGTCAGTTCAAACATGATATCATCTGTAGGCAATTCAAGCACTTCAGACAGTTCATCTATGTGCATGCTGCCTGCTGAAAGAAGCTTTGCAATATCAGCTTTTACCCCTTCGAGAGGCGGAAGTGGTGAAGGTGTTTTTTCACGTTTGTTTATTTTAATATTATCCGCACTTTCAGATGATTCATCATGAACGTTAATATCCCTTTTCTCAAGATACTGAGAAAGTCCGGGATAATACGACAGGTACTCGGAAATAATATCTTCAGATCCGAATACAGGAAATGCTCCGTCACGAAGATATTTTATAACGCCTTTGTATCTGTCATCAAAAATATCCGCAGGAGGAAGCATAAATACATCTCTTCCCTGCTCGATCGCCATGTCAGTGGTGATCAGCGCACCGCTTCTGACCGGTGCTTCTGCTGTAAATACACCAAGCGAAAGACCGGAAATAAGTCTGTTTCTGACAGGAAAATTTTTTCCGACAGGCGGTGTACCCGGCGGAAACTCTGAAAGAAAACCACCGTTAATAATGATTTTTTCTCTCAGTCCGATGTTTGGCTTCGGATAGTCTATATCCATACCGCATCCAAGAACTGCTATCGTTCGTCCGTCTGCATCAAGAGCCCCCATATGAGCATCTGTATCTATTCCCGGTGCAAAACCGCTTATGATCGTAAAGCCGGCTGCCGCAAGTTCGTTTGATATCCGGTAAGCAGCCTTTGCACCGTAAACTGTAGGTTTCCTTGTTCCTACAACTGAAATCGCAAGAATGCTTTTCAGACATTCCCTGCAGCCTTTAAAATAAATAACCGCAGGCGGAATAAAAATATTTTTAAGTCTTTCAGGATAATCGGGATCATCAAAGCTTATTATATCCGCACCGGTTTTCTGACATTTCCGGATTATTTCCTGAATCGCATTATCATTTACTTTTTTATACATATTTGTTTCACCCGATGACAGATGAAACTCGCCGCTCTCTATGAGCTTCAAAGCCTTACCCGGATCATTTCCCGCAAGTGTGACCGCATCCCAGAGATGATGGTTTCCTGCTGAAAAAATAAGCGACAGGGTCAGCCATTCAATTGTTCTGTTATCCATATTTCTCCTGTTTTTTATTTGTTATTTACCATTTCCCACATAATTATTCCTGTTGCCATCGCAGCGTTAAGAGAATTTATGTTGCCTGACATTTTTATTGTGATTCGTTCGTCGCATCTCGATGAAATATTTTCAGGAAGTCCGTTTCCTTCATTTCCGATAAATACGGCACATCCCTTATCAAATGAACATTTTTTCAGGTCAAGTGCATCCTTGTCTATAACTGCAGCATAGCTTCTGATTTTTTTCTGTTCAAAAGCCTCAAAAATATCTTCACGTGAAACATCGTCAAAAATATTCATTCTGAAAACAGAACCCATCGTGGAACGAATCGTTTTCGGATTGTAAAGCTCACATGATTCAGACAGAATAACTCCGTCGAGTCCCATAGCATCGGCTGTCCTGATCGCCATTCCGATATTGCCGGGATCCTGAAGTCCGAAAAGAACGACATATTTTCCGTCACTTTTGAGAGAATCGATAAGTGACGCTGTTTCCTTATATGCACACACTGCAAAAACGCCCTGTGGTTTTTCCGTACATGAAATTCTTATTCCAAGCTCATTTGAAATAATTATTTGTCTTACTTCCTTCAAATCAACCTGGGATAGCTCCATGTGGTATTTTTCATATGCATCCTCAGTAAAAAAAAGCTCTCTGATATCAGCTTCTTCCTTCAAAGCATCAAGGATAAGCCTGTATCCCTCAAGTACATACATACCGGACTGCTTTCTTTCTTTTTTTGAAGAAGAAAGCTTCATGAAGCGTTTTACTGACGGATTGTCTTTAGAAGTTATAACAGTCAAATAATTCGACTCTCCTTCATTAAACTTTTCCTTATTAAAGAAAACACGCTCTTTTTTAATTGAGAGCGTGTTTTATATTTTAATTAAAGAGCTGCTTTAGCCTTTTCAGCGATTGCTGTGAAACCAGCAGGATCGTTGATAGCGATTTCAGAAAGCATCTTGCGGTTGAGAGTGATATCAGCTTTCTTAAGACCATTCATAAGTGTTGAATAGTTCATTCCGTTAAGCTTAGCTGCTGCACTGATTCTTGTGATCCAGAGCTGTCTGAAGTTACGTTTCTTCTGTTTACGTCCAACATAAGCATAGTTGCCGGATTTCATAACGGCCTGTTTAGCCATCTTGAAATGTTTGCTCTTAGCTCCCCAGTAGCCTTTAGCAAGCTTGAGAGTCTTATTTCTTCTCTTACGAGTCATCATCGCACCCTTAACACGTGCCATAATAAATACCTCCGATTTCTAAAATAAACGTTAAATCTTGTTAATTACTTACTTAATTATCCGCACTGATTATGCGTATGGAAGAAGCTGCTTAAGAGCGATCATGTTTGTCTTATCAGCAACGCCTGATGCACGGTTGCATCTCTTTCTGTTAGTAGCCTTCTGAGTAAGTCTGTGTCTTCTGTTTGTCTTCTGGTATTTAACCTTACCTGTGCCGGTAACCTTAATACGCTTCTTAGCGCCTGAATGAGTTTTTACCTTTACCTTAGCCATTTTTATTTCCTCCCTAATTACTTAGTTGCCTTTGGTGAAATGAACATAACGAGAATTCGTCCTTCCATTTTTGCCGGCTTTTCAACAACACCGAACTCCATACAAGCTTCCTTGAAACGATCGAGCAATTCATTTCCCATCTCAGGATGAGCGATAGCTCTTTTACGGAATCTCACTGAAGCTTTTACCTTATCACCTGACTTCAAGAATTTGCAAGCCTGATTTACCTTGGTATTAAAATCGTTGGTGTCGATATTTGAAAACATTCTGATTTCCTTGATATCAATAACCTTTTGATTTTTCTTTGCTTCTTTTTCACGCTTTGTCTGTTCAAAGCAATACTTTCCATAGTCCATGATCTTGCATACAGGCGGTGTAGCCTGAGCAGAAATCTTAACTAAATCAAGATTTTTATCAAACGCGATCTGCAGCGCTTCTGTCGCAGAAAGTATTCCGAGCTGTGAGCCGTCCTCGTCTATGACACGAAGCTCTTTGTCACGAATTTCTTCGTTTATCTGTAGTTCCTTGTTGCTAATAGTCAGCACCTCCAAGACATTATTATAATGAAATAATAATAAAAAATGAGTACAGACACACGTCAGTACTCATACTAAAAAATCACTTTAAAGTATTGACCGATTCGACACGTTTAAGCCAATCGGTGAGAACTGAGGTTCTGCTTTGTTTTTACCTTAAATATTATACTCTCTTTTTTTGCGTTTGTCAATAGGGTTTTTGAAAAAATTTCGCTGCTTAATAATCTAAAAAAGCAGACCTCCGGACTCAAGTCACTTTTCCTTAGAAAGAAGCATATTTTGTCCGGTCCGAAAATCAGACCGTCTGATGTACCGTAATTAGTAACAGCCATGCTCCCTGCTGCGGCAGCAGATGATGATATGCCTGACAAAAAAGATACTGCGACTGCAGCACTCAAAACAAATGAAAATACCCTTCTCATAATAATTACTTCCTTATTATATTACTTTATCAGAAAATATCATCCGGCAGCTGATGTGCTGTAAGCAGCTCTCCCTCATTTTCAAGCAAAATGTTTTTGAGTCTGAGAAAATCAAAAACGTTGACAGATCCGTCATCATTTATGTCAGCCGCTGCTTTGTCTTCAGCATCCGTCAGAATTTCTGAAAGACAGATCACTTTTTTCATAATGGTAAGATCAAGGACATTTATCTTTTCATCGCCGTTTATATCACCTTTTATGATCTCCGATCTTTTGAAGACCGGCTCTATGGTTATGTTCTCACACGGCATGATGAAAGTATTTTCTTCACTGATTTTAAGCGTTTCTTCAGCAATTTTTTCACCATTCTCATTGAAGAAGTTATATCCTTCAATTACATATCCGCTGTCAGGGGACGCAGTAAGCTTAACTTCTTTCCCTCCCGGTACCGGAGCATCAGGCGTTATTGATAATTTTCCACGGTTACTTTTCAAAACATCGATCTGATATTTTTTTACTGTGACATAAATATTACTGTATAATATCTCAGCCCCGGGTTCTACCGGATTATAAACAACAGGCTGTATTTCATCTGAAACAAATTCATACTCTTCAGGAAGGTTTTCCGGTCTGACAGTATATTTATCCGTTGACAGAAGCTGAATGTTCACCCCGTTTTCAGGCATTCTTACTGTATTGAAGGAATACTCAACATGATCATCCGCATATCCCGAACACCAGGTTAATCCTCCGCCCCCGTTTGCATATATTGTCTGCATATTTATCAGATTTGTAGCTTTGTCAACGTAGATCGTTACGTTTCCCTTCTCGTCAGGGATCGGCGCATTTACAAGATTTCCGCTGATTATTATCATTCCGGCAGGTCTGTATGGTGCATCAGACGCATTTTTAAAACTAAAATTTCTGATATCAGGAAAATTCTTATCTGTATATATGTCAGGATTAAAGTCTGATGGAAAAGTATCAAGCACGTTTATCGTCTTTTTAACATACTCGTACTGTTTGTCTGTTATACTTATCTTGTTGTTAATATTTCCGCCGCCTCCGCCTGAACCGTCTGAACTTCCATAAAACATGAGATACGGATAATCTCCGTCAGGATACTCATCTATCTTCACTGTTCCCGGATAATCCGAAAAATCATAGTCATGATCATCCTCACCATAATCCGTAAAGTCAAACCCCCATGTTATCGATCTGTCTTTCCAGCCTTTATCAGCATAAACAGCAAATGAATGAGCAGGAAGGACCAGGTCAGGTTCTGAAGTATCTTTTTCAAGAAAATAGTTTACTGTTGCCTTAAACTCAGAACCATAAGGAAGATCTGCTCCGGAATAACTATTATTTTTGATCTCGTATTTTTCACCTGTTTCCGACCTGATAATGATATTTCTGACATATCCTTTTTCCCCTGCAGGATTTTCAAACGTTTTCGGAGAAACAAACAGTTCCTGACTATCAGCCGGATTTTTTACTGTATTCTCAAAATTCTCATCAATTTTCAGTGTACTGCTGTCATTTCCTGTCCACACAGCAACACGCTCGCCCTCCGAGTTATAAAGCCCGAATTCCATATTTTCAAATTCCTTATTTTCCGAATCAACCGGATCGCTTACACTCAGATTTATCAGCCCGTTTGGTCCGAAGGCGGGTTTTTCTGATGTTCCGTAGTTCACTGCTATATCATTTGTATTATTCGCTGCTGATGATACTGCCGGGAACTGTAAAAGTGTGCTCACTGCGCACAGTATTCCCGTAACTGCTGATATTACTTTTTTCATTTTTTTAATTTCCTTTCATGTATTTTTAGGTTGTGTATATGATATATCGGTATATTAAAGACATTTTCCATAACACTTTGTCTTATGTTTCTTAAGTGGATTATAACATAAAACGGGAGGGAAAACAATAAGGAAAATGGTATTAGCCTTGACTGTATTCAAAGCTCTGTGTTGTTATAAAAAGAATTATAGGATACAGAATGTTTGAAAAGTTGCTGCAAATGATATAAAGCAAGAAGAACAGCTTATTTCCAGATGTTTTTCTTGTTTTTTTTGCTAACTAATGGATGTTTTTTATATTAATTCCTATAAGTAAAGATTCAAGCAAAGTGACACTGTGAAAGACTTTTACAGTATTAAGGAGCTATTTACATTCCTGAAAGTAAAGATTCGAACTCAAATCTGAATGATGACGTTAGAGCATACTTCGATTTACATTCCTACAAGTAAAGATTCGAACAAGTGCACTCAGTGTGGCGGCTTTTCTTATCAGTTATTTACATTCCTACAAGTAAAGATTCGAACATGATATGACTGTTAAGGACGTCATTAAGATCTGTGTATTTACATTCCTACAAGTAAAGATTCGAACAAGTTTCTGAAGTTACAAAAAAAGTCGAAGTTTCCCCATTTACATTCCTACAAGTAAAGATTCGAACTAAAGCAAAGAGAATTGTTATTCAAGGTGAAACTTAATTTACATTCCTACAAGTAAAGATTCGAACGATTTTTTTAATTGCAATGTCAACGCTGTCGTAAGTATTTACATTCCTACAAGTAAAGATTCGAACATCCATCACTATAAAGAATATTGCTTGCCTTTTACTTATTTACATTCCTACAAGTAAAGATTCGAACAACCAAATGCTTGACTAGAAACAAAACGAGGAATTTCATTTACATTCCTACAAGTAAAGATTCGAACGCCGAAAACTGTATATGCAGTACTGAGGTAATACATTTATTTACATTCCTACAAGTAAAGATTCGAACGCTGATGTCATATCACTTGCAGGGATTCCGTCAGTATTTACATTCCTACAAGTAAAGATTCGAACGAATGCGGATTTTCTGCAACTAACTACTCAAAAGGATTTACATTCCTACAAGTAAAGATTCGAACATCAATCTGAAACAAATGATCATCAATATCATCATTATTTACATTCCTACAAGTAAAGATTCGAACTTATCCTTTACACCAAAGTTAAGTGTAATAGTCTGATTTACATTCCTACAAGTAAAGATTCGAACAATCAACACTGTCGTTTGTCTCCACTTCACACCATAATTTACATTCCTACAAGTAAAGATTCGAACATTATAATCATTACTATATATATTAATTAGATCTTCATTTACATTCCTACAAGTAAAGATTCGAACGAACCTGTGTATTCTGTAGTTACTCTGCTGAATGTATTTACATTCCTACAAGTAAAGATTCGAACGATATATCGAGCCGGGAATAAAAGATTTTTCTATGGAATTTACATTCCTACAAGTAAAGATTCGAACCCAAATGCTTGATTACTAACAAAACGAGGAATCTCATTTACATTCCTACAAGTAAAGATTCGAACGG
>JAZQPR010000242.1:0-18731 GCA_045628605.1 Oscillospiraceae bacterium | reverse complement strand
TTTTGGAGACTTGATGAAGGGGGCTCAGGGGTTTTACAGGGCTTTGCGGTCGCCCTGCACCTTCGCGTATTTTTGGGGTTTGTTGACTGGGGACACTTAGGTGTTTGCAGGGCTTTGCGGTCGCCCTGCACCTTCGCATATGCACCTTCACATATTTCAGATTCACATATATCAGACTCACATATATCAGACTCACATATATCAATATTTGAATAGTACGATAATAAAAAAAAGAAACCAATGCTGAAAAAAACAGTAATGGTTTCTTTGGAAGTTGTTAGTTGATGTATTCGGTGATGGCTGACATCAGGGTTTTATAGTCGTTTTGAAAATTTGTTTTGAGGTTGGTGACGTCTTCGGTAGGGGTGCCGCTGCGGTAGGCGTCGCATAGGATGCTGCTTGATTTTGCAAGGTTAGTGAAGCTCATATTCAGGCACATGCCTTTGATGGTGTGGACTGTTCTGAATATTTCTTCGCTGTTTTCGGCTTCCATAGCTGAAAGATACTTTTCATAATCTGTGTTCTCTGCAAATTTTCGAATATACTTATCGATCCTTGATTCGTTTGCAAGCCGGCTTAATGCATCATCATAATCACCGTCTATTTTTTTGTAAAAATCTTCTATTGTCATTCAAAATTCCCCCTACTTTATTAAATCCAATAACCCGATAAAATTATTATTTACAACTTTAATTATAACACATTTTCTGACAAAAATCAAATATTTAATAATTTTTATCAGACAAATCTTGACAATACTGTCATCAGCTCATCGATTCTGACAGGCTTTGCAAGATGTTCGTTCATTCCGGCTTCGGCAGCTTTCTTTTTGTCCTCTGCAAAAGCATTTGCTGTCATTGCTATAATAGGAATATCTGCAAGTTCCCTGTCACTCAGTGACCTTATCGCCCTGGTTGCTTCATATCCGTTCATTCTCGGCATCTGTACGTCCATAAGAACAAAATCATAATAGCCGGAACGTGATCTTGAAACCATCTCAACTGCAATATCTCCGTCCTCTGCGGCTTCAACCAGAATACCTTCATCTTCAAGCATTTCACATGCGATTTCACGGTTCATCTCGTTGTCTTCAACAAGAAGGACACGCTTGCTTTTCAAATCGGTTTTCAGGCTCTTTGTATCATCCTTCTTAATTTCTTCTATGTGATTTACTATTTTGAAAGGAAGTTCAATTGTTACTTTTGTTCCCTTTCCGAGCTCAGAACTTATCTGAATGTTTCCGTTAAGATATTCAGTAAGTTTTTTTACGATGGACATTCCGAGACCTGTTCCTTCAATACCGCTTACCGTTGAATTTCTTTCACGCGAAAATGCATCAAAAATATGTGCCAGAAATTCTTTGCTCATTCCTATTCCGGTATCTTCTATCTCAAATACATACTTTGCAATGTTGACATTATCTCTCGGCTTCTGTTTTATCTTAAAGCTTACAAGACCACCTTCATTTGTATACTTTATGGCATTTGCCAGAACATTCATCATGATCTGATTCAGGTGAAGCTCATCTGCCATGAGTATCGTATCCTGAGCATTTATTACATGTGTATCAAGTCTTATCTTCTTTTCATAAGCAAGCTCATGACACATTGTTATTATCTCATTTGAACGCTGAAGAATATTTACAGGCTTCTCATCGATAACAACATTTCCGGTTTCAATTCTGGACATATCCAGAACATCATTTATAAGCTTAAGAAGATGCCGGCTTGAAATATCTATTTTTTCAAGACAGTCTTCAACCTTTGACTGATCATCAATATGTTTTCTCGCCACTGACGTATAACCCATTACCGCATTCATAGGAGTACGGATATCATGGCTCATATTGAACAGGAATGTACTTTTTGATTTGTTTGCTACCTCGGCCTCTGATTTTGCCATGGCAAGTTCTTTATTTGCACACTCAAGTGCTTCTTTCTGTTCAGCCAGTCTTGCATCAAGTTCAAGTTTTTCTCTCTGAGTTGTGTCAAGATCCATAAATGCAAGAACGAACAGCATGACCGCTCCGTTCTGTCTGACTGCTACTGAAAATGAACATCTTCTCCATTCCTTGTCTATATTTCTGTATACAAATTCCTTTCTGTCTTCATCAGACAAATAATTACCTATACTCTCCGGTTTTGCAAGTTCATTCCATGCATCTCTGTATTCCTCGTCCATCAGCTGCGAGAAATTATAGATGTGTTCACTGTATCTTCCGTATTCACCGTTTTTCAGTCCGATATTATCAGCAGACAGATCATTATTGTTTTCAATTCTGATAAGTGAATCATTTGAAAGATCTACAACATATACTTTCCTGTATTCTTTGTAAAGTCTCATATTTACAAATCTCTGAAGGATTTCCATGTTTTTGTCTGAAAAGCCCAGTGCAAGGACATTTGGTTCTTCCTCATCATCCTCAAGCTTTAAAAATTTCATTTCGCAAAAATGAGGATTTCCCTGACTCTGGTTTCTGAAAGTAATTGTAAAGCTTTTTTGCGTTCCGAGTTTCTTTTTAATATTTTCTACTGATGCACCTTCAAGGACGCTTTTTCTGTCTGGTGAATATACTATTTCACAAAAATCATTTTCAACTGCTTCTGTATATTTGGCTGTTGTCAGATCCATATTTGCAAGGCTGCTGTCACTGTTGATGTTTGAAGGATACGGAATGATCAGATTATCAGAAAGTCTTACAAAATAAAGAGCAGCATATTCTGATGCAAGAATTGAAATGATCTCAAAATTCTGCAGGATCTTTTTCTTCATGTTTTCCTTTTCTTTTAAATCAGTGACATCTACAAAAGTACCATAAATACTTAAGGGAGTTCCTCTGGAGTCCCTTTTCATTATCGCACTTGCATGAAACCATTTGTACTCACCGTATTTGGTTTTCATTCTGTATTCTTCATCAAAAGTACGGTCTCTGTCAAAAGAATTGATCAGTTCGATCCTTGAAGCTTCCATTCTTTCAAAATCTTCTTTATGAATAGAGTTCATCCAGAATTCATAAAGATTTGTTCCAAGGTCATCTGTATCTGCATATCCGAGCATCAGCTTAAAATCATCCGACCAGAATACACTTTTCATCGTTCCGTCGGGATTTAATTCAGCAGACCATCTTCCTGATTTTATAAGGTTATGAAGAAGCATGAGCTTTTCGTTTGCAGCCTGAAGAGATTCCTGAAGGGCTGAATTTTCCTCGAGATATTTTCTGCGGTCTTTTTCTTCCCTGCTCCAGTTTTCAGTTATAACTTTCTGAATAAAAAACACCAGAACACTCAGAAGATAACCTACACTTGTAAAATTACTGTGCAGAAAATACCCGAGCAAACTCATTCCTATGATTGGAAGAGAAGAAGATGCAATAGTAAATGAAGTCTCATCCTTTGTTTCTTTATTAATGAAAATATAAAATGACATAAGTCCGGTTACTAAATAATAGGCAAAAGTCACCGCAAGAAAAGAATAATAACATTCTCCTGCAGATATTTCTCTTTCTTCATTTACAAAAAAAAGCAATCCCGTTTTTTTATTGTTTACTGCAAGAAGAAACACTACCACCGCCGGCAGGCACGATGCTGCTTTTATCAGCTTGTTTGAAGTAAGTCTGAACTTAAGTTTGTCTGAAGAATACAAAAACCAGCACAGAGCCGCAATTACTGAAGAAACAACCATGATATCATAAAACATCCGTGTCCAGTCTGTCTCAAGAAGAACAGCGATGTTTTCTGAATAATTTATAATACACGAAAAATTATAAACACAAAAAGAAATTCCTGATATCTGAAGATATCTGCTCAGATGTTCTCCAGATCGTTTTTTATATATTATTCCCATGACCAAAATGAGACCTGTAACAACAAATCCAATTATATCGATCATCGCAGGTGAAACTGCTGTAATCTCATTTGAAAAGATCATATTTACCCCCTTTTATTTTTTCCCAAAATAACATAATTATACATTTCGCACTTAGCAATTATTGATTATATTATACACTATATATATCTTTTTGTCAAAAGTATTCTAAAAAATACATAAAAATATTTCAGATTTTAATTATCATACAATCTTTTTCTCGTATTTTTTTCACTGATGAAAAAACGAGCATCCCTTTTGAGAGACACTCGTTTTACTTCATATTTAAATTATACTTCAGATTGCAGATCAAAATTGATAAATTCTGAACATTGTATATTGCTGATACTATCTGTTTCCGGCTTCGATATGCTTCTTTTAACCGCTTTTTTTATAAATGATTCAAGATCTGATTTCGGCATCGGTCGCCCCCAGAAAAAGCCCTGAATATAATCACATTTCAGTGAATTGAGCATGTCAAGCTGTACCTGATATTCAACTCCCTCAGAAATTACTTCAAAGTTGAAAATATGTCCGAGCGATACAATAGCTGCGATAAAGCTCTTATATTTTTTATTCATCATCATTCTTTCAATAAATACCTTATCTATCTTTAACAGATCGATAGGAAGTTCTGAAAGATTGTTCATTGACGCATGTCCGGTTCCGAAGTCATCCATAGCGATTTTTACACCGAGACTTTTTATTTTCTTTAAAAGCACTGCTGCGGTATCAACTGATGATATAACTGAAGTTTCTGTGATCTCTATTTCAAGACATTCCGGAGGAAAACCTGTTTCCTCAAGCACTTTGCAAATATCATTGTAAAGCGAATCATCCTGAAGATGCTGAGCAGATACATTCACGGCCAGGACAAATGATGAATCCATATTTTCAATATACGGTGCAACTGCTCGAACCGCATTTATCATTACCCATTTGTCTATGTCAAGTATAAGCCGGCTTTTTTCTGCATATGCAATAAAATCTTCAACATTTACATATCTGCCGTTGTCGTCCTTCATTCTCAGCAGAGTCTCAAAACCTCTTATCGTATGATCAGCGCCTTTAAACTGAGGCTGGAAAAACAATTCAAATGAATTGTTTAAAAGATTTCTTCTTATCAGTCTGTCATAAGTATACTCATTTTCTGCTCCGACAGTCATTGAAGAATCGTATATTTTGATTTTGGACATTTTAGATTTTTTTGCTTCATACATCGCAAGATCTGCGTACTTAAACAGTATTTCAATTCTCTTTGAATGATGCGGATACACAGATACTCCAAAGCTGCCGTTTACAAAAAATACATTATCATCAATTTTCATTTTTTCGCCAAGCGCATCCTGATATTCTCCGAGTCTTTCGATTATTGACTCTTTATCATTCATACCCTTGATGATAATAATAAATTCATCTCCGCCCTGTCTGAAAACAAATTCATTCGGTTTTTTTATTTTTCTCCATCTTTTTGATATCTCAACAAGAACGCTGTCTCCGCACTGATGTCCGATCGTATCATTTATGCCCTTGAAATTATCAAGATCCACAATAACAAATGCAAATTTTACATCATCGTCCTCGTTGATCACTTCTTTCATTTCTTTCTCAAATGCCTGTCTGTTCGGAAGCTCAGTCAGCGCATCTGAATAGGCAAGTCTGTAGAGTTTCTCCTCTCCCCAGCTGATGATCTCTATATTTCTGTTTACAATATATATCATCAGAAGTCCAAGCAGAAGTGTGGCAATTCCTATTGACGAATTGATCGATTTTGTAAGTACACAGACAAGAATAAGAAATCCAACATGAAGCCACAGGAAAAACCGGCTTATCCTGTATCCTTTTTCTCTGTCAGTACTTGTGACATAAACCATAACAACTACCTGAAGAATTGTTAATATAGCGTTTGGAAACGTTGTTTCAAATGTATAATTCCTATACTCATACTTTCTCAAAAATACAAAAAAAACTACTATAGGAACCAGGAACGCGACAACAGCCAGAAAAGTCGTATATTTGACTTTGCCCAAGAAAGACACCAATCTCCCCTTTATCATTTTTTTCCTCCATATCTCCGATTTTTATTACTGTCCGTTATTCCTCATTTCTTCTATTCTGTCTGCAAGATCATTAAGATAAAGCCATCTCTCTGTTTTTTCCTCAAGCAGTTTTGTAAGTTCATCCTTCTTTTCTGTAAGCTCCTGAAGCTTAACATAATCACTTGTACAGTGTGATATTTCTTCTTCACATTGTTTTATTTTATTTTCTATATCAGCGATATCATCATCAATAGTTTCAAATTCACGCTGTTCTTTAAATGAAAACTTAAGTGCATGGTTTTTCTTTTGAACATTTGATTTGATATCATTATTTTCAGAGTTATTTTTTAATGACTTTGATAATTCCTTTTCATCATTCTTTTTCTTTTCAGTATAATCTGAATAATTGCCGTTATATACAGCAACTTTTCCATCTTCATTTACTTCAAAGATCTGCTGTGAGGTTTTATCAAGGAAATATCTGTCATGTGATACTGATATTACAGGTCCCGGAAAACTTTCGATATAATCTTCAAGAATTCTGAGAGTTTCAATATCAAGATCGTTTGTCGGCTCATCCAGCATAAGAATGTTTGGTGCTTCCATAAGAATACTTAAAAGAAACAGCCTTCTCTTTTCTCCTCCGCTGAGACGTCCTATCAGTGACTGCTGAAGATCGGGATAAAACAAAAATCTCTCCAGCATCTGTGAAGCTGAAAAAGTTCCTTCATCCGTTTTGACTGAATCAGAAATATCATGGATAAAATCAAACACCTTTTTTTCGAGAGGAAGTTCAGCTGATGTCTGTGTAAAATATCCTATGCTTACTGTATCTCCGATCTCAACACTGCCTTTATCAGGAAACAGTCTTCCTGACAGCATATTCAGAAGTGTGGATTTTCCGGCTCCGTTCCTGCCTACGATTCCAATACGGTCATTTCTGAGAACAATATATGAAAAATCGTTTATGACCTGTTTTCCGTTATATGATTTTGAAATATTTTTTGCTTCGATCGTTTTTCTTCCAAGTCTTGACGACATTGCGGACATCGAAACATTTTCATCGTATTCCGGTCCGTTCTGATTTTTAAGTTCATTATATCTTTCAATTCTGTCTTTGCTTTTGGTGCCTCTGGCCCTTGCAGCTCTCATGATCCACTGATATTCTCTTCTGAGAATCGACTGACGTTTTCTTTCACTCGCTTCAGCCATTTCCTCACGCATTGCCTTAAGTTCAAGATATTTTGAAAAATTAGCTTCATATGAGTAAACTTTTCCTCTGGATAACTCTACGATCTTTGTGACAACATTTTCAAGAAAATATCTGTCATGTGTGATCATTATAATGCCGCCGTTAAATTTTTTCAGCCTGTTTTCAAGCCATGATACCATCTCGCTGTCAAGATGGTTTGTCGGCTCATCAAGTATCAGGATATCTGCAGGATGCATAAGTGCAGCAGCCAGAGCAACTCTTTTGCACTGTCCGCCTGAAAGCGTTTCTATTTTTGCTTCGAAATCACTTATCCCAAGTTTGTTAAGCATCGTTTTTGCTTCATATTCATGAACTTCACGATACTCCTCGGGCATGTTTGACATTACCTGTTCTATAACTGTATTTTCAGGCTCCATATCAGGATTTTGAGGAAGATATGAAATCTGAACGTTTGGATTTAATGATATATTTCCCTTGTCGGGAGACGATGCACCTGCCAGAATTCTGAGCAAGGTACTTTTTCCGGTTCCGTTTATTCCAATTATACCTAATTTTTCGCCTTCTGAAAGATAAACGGATACTCCGTTCAGAAGCTGCTTCATTCCATAATTTTTATAAATGTTTTCTGCAGATAATAACATACCTTACTCCATATTTTACTTCTTGTCTATAATTTTGTCAATAGATTACCGGGCTTTTTGTATATTTTCCACTTTTATTTTCTTTTTCATTGTGTACATTCTCTCATCAGCAATTCGAAGAACTTCTTTTGAATCATGTCCTTTAATTTCATCTGAAGAACAGTATCCGTATGAACAGCTGAGCTTCATATCAGGATGATTTTTCTGTTCCTCTTCCATAATTTTTTCAAAGTTTTCTGTAATCTTCTTCAAATCTATATTATTCAATTTTTCAATTGATACAATAAATTCGTCACCGCCTGTCCTTGATACAAGTCCATACTCCGAAAAAGCTTTTTTCATACACGTCGCAATTGCGGATATAAGCTCATCACCTTTTTCATGTCCAAGACCGTCATTTACCTTTTTAAGATCGTTTATATCCAGTGAAATAATTGCAAAATCAGATTTGAGTGCTCCAAAAAGTTCAAGCTGATCCTCAAATCTTCGTCTGTTTGCTGTTCCTGTAAGCGGATCTTCATATGCAAGCTTTTTGAGCATTTTTGACTTCGTTGCTTCATAAACTGACCCGATAATGTCAACGCACATACTTATGATCTGAGATATTACAAGCAAAAGGCAGTAGAAACAAAGCATCGAAGAAAGATTTGCACTGCTGCTTTTGAAATATTTGAACAGATTGTATCTTGCGAGTTCAAAACCACCGGCTATACACATAATTATTATTCCGGCATATGACGCAGGATCTGATACTTCCTTTTTCACAATATCATATACAATGTTCAGAACTGATTCTATTATCAGTACAGCGATCAGAATATGACAGACAATTAAAAAATGCATAGCATGAACAATATTTAAAAGCTGACATACTGATGAGACTATAAGCAAAAGAAGATTTGCAAATATTGCAACAGTATTTATTTTCTGCATTTTGCTCTTTTTCTGAAAATAAGACTTTCTGAACAGTAAAAACAAAAACAAAGGCCATGTAAAAATCGAATAATACTCACACAACGACTTAAATAATCTGTTGTATGTAAAGAGAACGATCAGATCATAATAACATATCGACCACATGGATACACCGAGACAAAATCCGCATATACAATAGCCTTTGTACATATCATATCCGAGAACGCTGAAAAAAACAGATGTAAATAACAGAATAACAACAAGAACCAGCAGGAATGATACAATAGCAAGTGAACCTCTGTTTGCCATGATAAAATCTTTCATCCAGCTCTGTGCATCTGCTATCTCAGGCGGCCGGCATGATGAAAATGAGTTATTTTCAGCGCATTTCATTATAACCCTTATTTCTTTTCCTTCATAATCATCCGGTAAATTTACAAAAGTGTATCCGCTTGCTTCAATCTGTTTATCTTCATATCTGTCAAAACCGTCATCAAGAATAATTTCATCATCAAGATATACTTTTACTGCAGAATGATAATACCATAAAACCAGAATAGGATTTTGGATATCATTCTCAGGAATTATTCTTTTATATTCAAATTCGTCACCACGATTTGCCTTTGGAAATGCAAATTCAGACAGATCAACGTTCTCTGTTGTTTCTCCGTTTCTGGAAAAACTCCATCCGTCTTTCATGATCATGTGATATTTTTTATTAGGTTCATTTGATTTATAGATAATACATGCAAAAGCAAATAACACTATAAACATTATTATTGATGTAATTACTATTTTCTTTTTTCTGACTGATTTCTCCAAACTCCCACCCCCGTTTCATGTATCATTTTTCTGTATCCTTTTCAGATGTTCTATTTTCCCTTTACGCTCTTCTGCCTTTTAATAACCTTTAGTCTTGAGAATTCTTCTCTTTCCTTTTCTTCAAGACTGTCTGTGATGTATTTTGCTATTCCTTCAAATTTCGGAATAAGAATATTTTTAAGAGCATTCGCTCTTTTCTGTGTTTTCTTTATAGCCGTTGCAAGTCTGTAGATACTGTTTTCAACTTCGGCAAGCTGGGCAGTCTTGACTTTAACCTTTGTAAATAGAAGATATGCTTTATCAAGATGAGAGTTTGTATCCATAAAGCCGAAAGGCATAAGATATCTGTTTTCCTCTATGTTCAGTATCGGTATTTCAACACCCATGACACTTCTGTATGATATTGTAATAGAATCTTCCACAGGTACTGCCTGGGTAAATTTGTCGATGACGCCGAGGCTGATATTTGCTTTTTCAAGGGCTGCGTATGCGTCAATATAGTACTGCTCTATAGTAAGACGTATTTCCTTTGCTGCGTCAACAAGCTGCATCAGTTCCCTTATCAGAATATTTCTTTTTCTGTCCATCAGCTCATAGCCGAGTTTTGACAAAGCAAGATCCTTTTTAGCTTTTATCAGGTTTCCTTTGGTAGGAAATATCTGTTCAGCCATGCTCTCTCAGCTCCTTAATTTTTAAATCTCTTTGCAAGATCAGGGTTATATTTTTCAGAAAGCAGCTTCTCATCCACACGGTCAAGTTCTGATTCCGGAAGAAGTGCAAGAAGTGACCATCCGAGATCAAGCGTCTGCTCAATGGTTCTGTTTTCTTCAAAGCCCTGACTGATAAAGTGCTTCTCAAACTGAACGCCGAATTCAAGGTACTTTTTATCAATTTCTGAAAGTTCTTCTTCACCGATAACGGCTGCAAGGGATCTTGCGTCCTGAACCTTTGCGTAGCATGCAAACAGCTGGTTTGCCACAGCACTGTGGTCAGCTCTCGTATAGCCTTCACCGATACCGTCCTTCATAAGACGTGAAAGTGACGGAAGTACGGAAATAGACGGATAAATACCTGTCTGATCAAGACTTCTGTCAAGAACTATCTGTCCTTCTGTGATATATCCTGTAAGGTCAGGTACAGGATGAGTAATATCATCATTAGGCATTGTCAGAATCGGGATCTGTGTAACGCTTCCCGTTGAACCCTTTATAATTCCGGCTCTCTCATAAAGTGATGCAAGGTCAGAATAGAGATACCCAGGATAACCTTTTCTTCCCGGAATTTCACCCTTTGAAGAACTGAATTCACGAAGAGCTTCTGCATATGAAGTCATATCTGTAAGTATTACCAATATATGCATATTCTTTTCATAAGCAAGATATTCTGCTGCAGTAAGAGCACATCTTGGTGTAAGGATTCTTTCGATGATAGGATCGTTAGCAAGGTTCATGAACATTACAACGTTCTGAAGAACGCCGCTCTCTTCAAAGCTCTTTCTGAAGTAATCGGCAACGTCGTGCTTAACGCCCATAGCACCGAATACAACAGCAAATTCCTGTCCGCTCTCGTCGGCTATCTGAGCCTGTCTTACAAGCTGTACTGCGAGCTTGTTGTGTGAAAGTCCTGATCCTGAAAAGATCGGAAGCTTCTGACCTCTGATAAGTGTCATAAGACAGTCTATTGAAGAAATACCTGTTCTTATATAGTTTCTCGGATAGGTTCTTGATACAGGATTAAGCGGTTTTCCGTTAATGTCTGCAAATTTTTCAGGATAAATGTATCCGAGATTGTCGATAGGTTTTCCGGCACCGTTGAACACACGTCCGAGAATATCCTTTGAAAGCGGTATCTCAAGCGGTTTTCCTGTAAATGATGTCTTTGTATTTTTAAGAGAAAGACCTTTTGTTCCTTCAAATACCTGAAGGATAACTTTGTCGCCTGACATTTCTACTACTCGTCCGATTCTTTCAGTACCGTCCTCAAGCTTAATTGAAGCAACCTCATCAAAGCTTACACCGTTTACTTTTTCAAGTGCAATTAGAGGACCGTTTACTTCATTAAGTCCTATATACTGTAAACTCATGCTTCTTCAGACCTCCATTCATCTTCCTCTGACTTAAGTCCTCCGAGTACATCAGTTATTTCAGTGAAATAATCATCAAACATTTCAAGCTTGTCATTTGGAATATCATATTTTACTTTAATTACTTTTTCTAAAAGTCCTGTCTTGATGATCTGGCTTATTGCCTTGCCTTCAGACAGAGCCTTCTTTGATTCATTATAAAGATGGAGTATAACCTTCATCATGAGAAGCTGCTTTTTAAGCGGAACGAATGTATCATCCTTATGATAAGCATTCTGCTGTAAAAATCCGACTCTGACAACTCTCGCAATTTCTATTACAAGCTTCTGGTCGTCAGGAAGAACGTCTGAACCGATAAGCTTAACGATCTCCATAAGTTTATTTTCTTCAATAAGAATATTTGAAACGGCCTGTCTTGCTTCCATGAAGTCAGGACCAACGTTTGCTATATAGAAATCTGAAAGGTCTTCAAGATACTCACTGTAGCTTGTTGTCCAGTTGATAGCCGGATAATGTCTTGCATATGCAAGTGACTTGTCAAGAGTCCAGAAGCACCTTACAAATCTCTTTGTATTTTGTGTTACAGGCTCTGAAAAGTCTGAACCCTGCGGAGATACAGCACCGATAATGGTTACTGAGCCTTCTTTTCCGCAAAGAGTCTGCATGTATCCTGCACGCTCATAGAATTCAGAAAGTCTTGAAGGAAGATATGCCGGGAATCCTTCTTCTGCAGGCATTTCTTCAAGTCGTCCTGATATCTCACGAAGAGCTTCAGCCCATCTTGATGTGGAGTCAGCCATGATAGCTATATGATAGCCCATGTCTCTGTAATATTCAGCAAGAGTAATTCCTGTGTATATGGACGCTTCTCTGGCAGCAACCGGCATGTTGGATGTGTTTGCGATAAGAACTGTTCTGTCAGTAAGCGGTCTTCCTGTCTTAGGGTCGATAAGTTCTGAAAATTCTTCAAGAACCTGTGTCATTTCGTTTCCACGTTCACCGCATCCGATGTATACGATGATATCAGCGTCACACCATTTTGCAAGCTGATGCTGAGTCATTGTTTTTCCTGTTCCGAATCCTCCCGGAATTGCAGCTGTACCGCCCTTGGCAATAGGAAGAATTGTGTCGATTACACGCTGACCTGTGATAAGAGGTCTCTGAATAAGCATTCTCTGCTGAGCAGGTCTTGGTGTTCTGATAGGCCATTTCTGGCAAAGAGTCAGCTCATGGAGCTTATCATTTTTATCTTTAATTGTAACAACCGTGTCGTTGATGGTATATTCACCGTCAGCATTTACTGAAACGACATCACCTTCAAGAAGCGGTGAAAGCATACAGTAATGCTTTACAACAGATGTTTCCTGACATTCTGCGTATACCATGCCGCCTTTTAAGTGATCGCCTTCCTTTACGGTGATCTTTACATCGTACTTCTTTTCAGAATCCAGTGACGGTACGTTTGCACCCTCTGAAATAAAAGCACCTCCTGAAACTTCTTCTATCTTAAGAAGAGGTCTCTCTATTCCGTCAAAAATATTTGAAATGATTCCCGGTCCAAGTGTTGCACACATTGGTGATCCCGTTGTAAATACAGGCTCTCCGACTTTAAGTCCTGTTGTGGTTTCATAAACCTGAATAGTTGTAAAATGCTCATCAATTCCGATAACCTCACCGATGAGTTTTTTGTTTCCTACATAGACCATTTCAAGCATTGAAAAGTCTTTTGTATCCTTAACCTTTACAACCGGTCCGTTAATTGCATAAACAACGTTCTGCATAATGCACCTCTTTGTAAATTCTTATTTTTCTTCAAGCAAGTTTATATTTTGATCCGAAATTCTTTCTTTCTTCATCAAGCATATTGTCAATGGTCAGATTTACCATTACTGATGCCTTCTGACTGTAAACTGAAAGTCCGCCGTATCTTATTTCTTCATCCTCTTCAAAGCTGCATTCACATCCGCAGACATTTTTGAGTGATGAAACGTATTTCATATCATCGGGTTTTAAATAAACAACTGTTTCACTGTCAATAGTTTCATTTTTTAAAAGCCCACAAAGAAAATGTTCATAGCTATCTGTTGAAGTAAAGTTTACTATTTTTTCTTCAACTGCATTAAAAATCTTCTTTACAAGCTCTTCACGGTGTGTAAGAACTTTGATTCTTGACTCCTGTTCTGCTTTTGAAACAGCCATTCTGCTTTTTGTTTTTGCTTCTGTTACAGCTGATCTGATTTCTGAATAAGCCTTGCTCAAAGCATCATTTTCAGCTTTTTCGAGCATATGGTTTTTCTTTTCCTCAGCTTCAGCCATAATTTCATTTATTTTACTTTCGGCTTCAGCGTTTACTGCTTCTATAAAGCCTTCAAGATTTGTATCTGCCATGATATTCTCAAATCCTTTCAGAGTGTTTTAGTGATCAAAAAAGCGGACTGCCCATATTTAAAACTTTGCATTGAAATATGGGCATTCACATCTTTTCTAAAAAAGCAGACATCCATCTGCTTATATTCTGATGCCTATTGCTTCACGAACATACTGTGAGATGGATGTCGAAATATGAGACTGTCCGTGTCTGTCCGGAACTTCCACGATAAGTGGGTTTTTCCTGTTTAGCTTAAGGTCGTAAATAAGTTCATGGGATTCCTCCATAAGCTTCTGGGTAACGAGTATCACGGCAATGCTTTTGTCCTGCATTGCCTTTGTAAGAACACTCTTTACCTCAGCTTTTTCGTGAACCAATACTCCTTCGATACCGCCGAGTCTCATTCCCATTAACGTATCTGTATTGTCGCTTATCAGATAAAAACGCATATTTATCAGACCTTACCTAAAATCATAAATGCAATGATCAGACCATAAAGGGCAACTGATTCACCAAGAGCAACGAAGATGATAGCTTTACCGAAAGATTTTGGTTCTTCAGCAACAGCACCGATAGCAGCAGGAGCACCTGCACCAACGGCGATACCACCACCGATACAACCGAAACCAACAGCAAGAGCTGCTGAAAGATAAGCCCAGCCTGCACTTGAATTCTGAACAGCTGTTTCTGTTGCTTCAGCTGCGTTTACTAAACCGCCGATAGGAAGAATAGCTGCAAGAACAAGAATTGAGAAGAATGAAACCATATTAAGAATAAATGCTTTTTTTACTCTGCTTGCATTGCGGTTTTTGATAAGTGCAAGAAAAGGAAGACATGCAACTGCTAAAATCAAAAGTGGAAGTAAAATTATTTCTAAAATATTCATTTTAAAAGACTCCGTTTCTATAAATCATTTTTTACCGGAAATACTCATATTTCCTGAAATTAATAATAAACTGATCAATCAACATTTGCTTCATAGCAAACACTAACCGGTTTAAATTCAATACCGTCACCGTCATAGCATCTTGAGAATACTTCATAATATTCAAGTCTGAGAACCTGGATACCTGAAAGAAGGCCCTCCATACCGATTACTATGATATTTCCGAGTACGATACCGAAAATATTTGAACCGCCTGAAAGCATCATTACAACTGCCATAAGAGAAGCATGTGAAATAACAAATCCGCCTATTCTGATAAATGAAAGCGTATTTGAAACATATCCGAGAAGAAATTCGAGAAGCTCAAAGAAATTTGATGCGATAAAGTCGCCTATTCCTTCAGATACATATTTCTTTTTGCTTACAAGACATCCCAGAGGTTCTCTGAACATCATAACAATTCCCGGTAACACTAAACAGATCAGGATATAAGGAAGAGTAAAGATGTTTTTGTCAAGCAGGAGTAAAAACGCTACGCCTGTAATTAACGCGACGAAAAATGCAAGTCCGATAAGACCGTTGTTTCCGAATAGCGCCGCTTCATAATCCTTGTTTTTCAGCGAATGGAAAATATTGATAACCATGGAAATGATAATCATGAATACACCGATTCCAATTGAAATACCAAGCACAGTCATAATATTTTCAGAAACCTCAATAGGTTTTCCCTTTAAGCCTATCGCATGGTAAACCGGATCGAGAAGATGTTCAAAACCGAATACCGATCCGTACATAAGTCCGAAGAAGGCACTCGATAAACCGATTCGTGTCATTATTGCAAATAACTTATTTTTATTCTTTTTATAAAGAATTGCACCTAAAAGTGCGATCACAAGTCCCTGTCCGAGGTCACCGAACATTATTCCGAAAAGGATCGTATAAGTTACTGCAACCAGTCCTATAGGGTTAAATCCGTCATATGACGGCAATCCGTACATTTCTACAAACATTGAGAACGGACTGGTAAATTTATTAGTCTTTAATTTTACCGGTATCTTAAGATTTTCATCAGAATCAGGAGGTCTTGTTACAACAGACACACCTTTTATTGAAGAAAACAGCTTTGTAAAGTTTTCCTCTTCCCTCTGCGGAATAAATCCTACCATAAGGAAGCTGTCCTTCATTACTGATACTTTTGATCTGCATTCAAAGCAGTCATACTGATATTTGAGCTTGCAGAATACTTTCTTCAGCTTTTCACCGTTTGCTTTCAGATAATCGCTCCGCTCTTTCAGAAGTTCATCAAGCTTCACGCGTGTTTCATCATATTTTTTCTGAACGTCTGCTATTTCCTCAGCAGGCTTTCCTCTGACGTAATCAGGAACCCATATTCTTTCAAAGAACAGGTCTGAAAATATTTTGTCAGCTTTTGCAAGCTTTGCTACCGGGACAAAATACATTCCCCAGTAAAAATCATTATCTACGTCGTAATCGACAAATACAAACTTGTCACTTCCGTAATACTTTAACTTAACATAGCTGTCAACAGGAAGCTTTCCAAATCGGACATGGATATTTTTGCACTTGAAAAGGCTTTCCATATCGATATCCATATTCTGCAGGTGCTTTAACTGTGTAAGGATCTGTTCATCATTTGCTATAATGTTCTGTGATTCTGCAATATCAGCAGAGAGCTGAGCCATCTTGTCGTTTGTTTCATCAACAAAGGATCTGATATCATCAAGCTGCATTGCTTCGATATCTGAAAAATCAGTCTCACCGAAATTCAGGTCATCACCGAAATCTATGGAAATGAGCTTTGAAAGCGTTTCCTTGTACGGATTTTCTTCTCTTAACATTGTAAAATCAGAATTTTCAGCTTCCTTTGTCGCTCCGGCAGATTCTATATGAAAGCATTTGCTGTCTATACATTTTACGATTGTCCGGTCAAGATTTTTGGTCTGTCCGACTATATTGACAAGCAGCATTTTTTCAATCGACATATAATTTCCCTCCTTTTGAAAATTATATTATTTATGTCACATACCTGATGCTGTCAGGCAGACACAATCTGGTCAAGCATGTATTCAGGAGATTTCTGATATCTGATCCCTTCAATGATCTTTATAATATTTTCTATCTCGATATCAGAAAGGAGGACAAATGAATATATGCTGACTGCTGCGCTTGATGAAAACATAAGCGCTCTTCTTGCAGCCACGCCTCCGAGTTTTTCTACTTCGATCTCAAATCTTTCTTCATCGGAAAGATCCATCTGTCTACCATAGACAGTTTTTGAAAATGCATTTACTACTTCATTCATTTTGTCAATACTGAAGATCTCTTTTTGCTTTTTCAGGCTCATTCTTCCGTAAAAAGGAAGAAGGTATTTTTCAAGCTCATCAGAACTCAGACCGTAGAACTTTTTCATTCTGTAGGCATTTATGATATTGACAAAATCGATCTGGATCTCTATCTGATTTATCAGATCATCTCTGGTTTTTCCGCGGTAATCTCTTTTTATGGTATCGGTAAGCCAGCTGAGATAATACTTTCTCATCGTCATTTCACAGGTAAGATAATCAGCTTTCCCGTCTTCACCATAAGGGATCTCCTTTAGTACGCTGTAGTACTGCGTATGCTTCAGAAAATCTGTAAGCTCTTTAAAATTTTTAGCTTTTGCGAGCTCGATAAGATCAAATTTAGCTTCTTTTACCAGATAAGCAGGCATCTCTGTGATATAGCTCTCAAGTGTACCTGCATTTAAGTTTAAAATGATACTCAGTATCTCATGGATCTCAGCATTTATTGTCAGAAAATTAAAAAACGGTTCTTTTCTGAGCTGCTGAAAATCACAAAGTCCAAGATATCTTTCAAAAGCATATCTGTGTATAAGCTGTTCGAGATGTCCTCTGTGGACATTTGCAGTGTTTATTGTACTTAAAGCTTTTGAAAAATGAGTATTTTTTTTCAGATATTCAGCTGCTTCTGCTACAGTTCTCTTGTTTACAAGCTCTCTGTAATCATTTGCCGTAAGCCTTCTTCCATACATAGCCCGGGCTTTTACAACGGTTGCATTCTGATAGGACTTAGTTAATCCCAACACTACCACCTACTATCGAATTAAAAATACTGGTTTCTATTTCCTCATGCTTTGAGGAATAAGCTTCATCAAGTTCCTTAAGCTTCTGCTCACAGTTTGAAACAATTGTGCTTACAGCCTTGTCAGTTTCTTTCTGATGAAATTCAAGAACATCCTTTATTCTTTTTTCAGCGCTCATTCCAAGCTTTTCTTTCATATCACGAGCCTCTGTTGCTGTTTCTTCAAGAATTTTCTTTCTTTCATCATCAGCAGAATTTATTTTTTCCTCTGCCATTTTGTCTATTTTGATTATTTCATCGACTATGTTTTCCATTTTTTCACGCTCCTTTTTTCAGTGAATAAACTCCATCAGTTTTTAACACTGTGCATAGGTGCCGGAAGTCTTCCGCCTCTCGAAATAAACTTTTCAGCAGAGCCCTTATGAACACTCATAACAGGACCGCTTCCGAGCAATCCGCCAAATTCGAGCATTTCGCCTTCTTTCTTTCCTATTGCAGGAATTACTCTTACAGCAGTTGTCTTGTTGTTTACCATTCCGATACAAGCTTCGTCTGCAATAATAGCAGATATTGTTGAAGCCGGAGTATCTCCCGGAATAGCGATCATATCAAGACCAACTGAACATACAGCTGTCATGGCTTCAAGCTTTTCAAGTCTCAGAACGCCTGCCTTGGCAGCAGCGATCATGCCGGCATCCTCAGAAACAGGAATAAACGCACCTGAAAGACCGCCGATATGTGAAGAAGCCATTACGCCGCCTTTTTTAACTGCATCATTGAGAAGTGCAAGGGCTGCAG
>JAZQPR010000241.1:0-16382 GCA_045628605.1 Oscillospiraceae bacterium | reverse complement strand
TGCTGCACCTTTGCTGTTCAAGATTCCCATCCAAAATGCTGCATAAGATTCTCTGTCAAGCAATGCCCAGACTCTATGAAGATGAAACAGACCAAACACGATAAAGAACCACGGTTCCCACGCATATATTTTTTTCACTGTTTCGTTGCTCCGTTCATATAGTTTTTCGTACCATACCATTATACCATAATCCTTCCATTTCATCAAGTCAAAACAGGCAAAAAATAGCGGCTCACCGAAGTGAGCCGTAGCTGGAAGCATATCATACTGCTTCATCCTTTGTTCTGTTCATTTCCTGACGGGCGTTCTGAAGTTCCTCCATGCGGTGAAGCTCCGCAGCAGCATCCTTAATCGTCAGCAGAAACTTATCCCGAACCTCAACGACAGGTTCTTTGGTTTCTTCCACAGCAATCCCTCCATTCATCATTTCCTTTTCTTTGTCAGTAATCTTGCGCTTTCTCATAAATCTCACCTCCTATTGATAGCCGGGAAAGTCAACCCCTTCATATCCCACTACAGAATCGAGGCGCGTTTGGACGAAAAAAGCACCCGCCGAGAAAAATTCCCGACGGGCGCTGATGTTATACCTTATCCAGTTTTCCACTATAAGTATTTCCGTCAATTGTGACAGCTAAGGAAAAAAATATTCACCTCATTTTTCATGAGGTGAATATTTCAAGCGGGAACGTGATGAAATGACTAACACATGTGAAATCATGCCCAAAAGCAGAACATTATTCAAAATCTACGAAAGCAAATTTCCCTTCATGTTCGTATACATTGCATTCGTGCAAAACAAGTTCGTCGTAAAAATCCTCGTAGAACGCATTGGTGGTGATGGTGCGCCCATCCGAAAATATCATTTATTGACTTTGATATCAGTTTTCCAGAAGCTTGTTCTTAAGCATGATCAGATCAACGATGGTCACTTTTTCATCGCCGTTCATATCCAGTGCAGCTTCAGAATAATCAGCATCTTCCGAAAGAAGATAATTTACAAATACTGAAAGGTCTGCTGCATTTACTATACCGTCTGAGTTTGCATCTCCGCAAAGTACATTTTCAGCATTATCAGCATTTTCGGTATTGTCAGTATTTTCAGTATCATCAGTAATTTCAGTATTTTGAACATTTTCATCTTTGCTTCTTAGTTCATCTGCAAGATAGTAAAGCTCATAAAAAGCCTGCTTCGGTTGTTCATAATAGTCAAAAAGAACAGTGTCCTTCTTTTCACCCCAATGACCGAACGTAAGAGCCTTGTCAGAAGCACCTGACATAGTAACTGAAGAAATATGATCTTTATTTTCAAGACAGATCTTCATTATTTCTGTAAACAGCATCTCAGACTCACCATATGAAATTTTGTACATTTCAAGATTTGTAAGCTCGATGTCAAGGCCAAGATCTGTAAATTTGTAAAATGCATCTTTCCACATATCCGGAGTAACCCCTGCATAGGAAAGCCAGCTCTGCATACCAACGCCGTCAAGAACTCCGAGCTCCTTAAGAGATGCTGCAAGCTCTGCTATTGCATCACATTTTTCAGGATAGTACTCGTTATAATCACTTAAGAAAAGCTTACATTCTTCAGGTGCATACTGTCTTGCATATCTGAATGCATTTTCAATATAACTTTCATCACCGTAAATTTCCATCCATGTGTTGTTCTTAGCAGCTCTGATGCTTCCTGTGTCATTTTCAAACACCTCGTTGCATACATCATATGATGAAACAACAAGCTTAGGATATTTTTCCTTCAGTTCTGCAAATGTATTTTTTATAAAGCTCTCAAGACGTTTGTTCATTACTTCAGGAGATACGAGTTTTTCGCTGCTGTTGAAGTTTTCCCTGAAAAACCATGAAGGAGTCTGGCTGTACCATACAAAACAGTTTCCTCTTATTGAAATTCCGTTATCCTCACAGAATTTCAGTATTTTATCTGCATTTGAAAGATTGACCTTTATATCGGTATCACTTCCGGAGCTGATCGTACTTTCCATGTCAAGGATCATATCGGGAGTAAGAACCGAAGGAGTCAGCGAATTGTAGTTCTTCTTAAGGAAATCTGCAGAAGTGTCCGGTTCATTAATGTGGTTTATAACTGCCCCGGCTTTGAAAAAGTCTTCAAAAACATCTTTGAGCCCTGTATTCTGTCCGATTTGTTCTTTCTGAGCTTCTCTTTTTCTCATTTCTTCAGCCAGTTCACATAATTTGTAGTAGGCTTTTCCGGGACTCAGGTTACTGTTAAACAACCTTCTTATATCGGATCTTCGCCATCTCCATACGTTATCGGATGCATCACTCGGAATATCAAATGTAATAAGATTTGTTGTTTCTTTGTTTTTCATGCACAGACGGAAAATCTCAGCATATTGTTCTGCTGCCAGGTCTTCATTATTGTTGCATGAAAGATTCAATTCAGTAAACTGAACATCTACGCCAAGGCTCTTGAAATCATAGTATGCTTTTGCGACATCCATGATCATGGAATCACTGCATATGAAATATCCCTCCATGCCTATTCCGTCTAACAGACCATCATAGCAAAGACCGCTTGCAAGATTATAAATATCATCACGTTTATCGGGCATATATTCATTGTAGTCACTGTAAAACAGCTTGCAGTCCTCAGGCGCATATTCTCTTGCATATTTGTACGCATTATAGACAAAGCTGTTGTCACCACCGTATACTGCCATCCAGTAGTTGTTATCCTTTGGTCTGTACCCGCCGCCATCATTTACAAAAAGCTCCTTGCATACATCATATGCCTCTATTTTCAGCTTAGGATACTTTTCCTTTATTTCTGCAAAAGTGTTTTTAATAAAGCTTTCAAGACGCTGATTCATTACTTCAGGAGAAACATAGTCAGCACTCATATCAAAGTTTTCCTTAAAAAACCATAAAGGAGTCTGACTGTACCAAACAAAACAATTGCCTCTTATCGGGATTTCATTTTCCTCACAGAATGAAAGAACCTTATCTGTGCTCTCATTGAATGAAACTATCGTTTCTACATTGTTTCCATCCTGTTTGCATTTCTTCTGGTCGATTATATTTTCCGGAACCAGTTCATTTGCAGGAGTAATAGAATTATAATGCGTTTTGATAAAATCTCCGTAATTCTGAATGTCAATTACACTTGCTCTTGTTCCTGTTCTGAAAAATCCTTCACATACATCCTTCAAAGGTTTAATATTGTCTTTTTTATCAGTATCCTGCAGTTCGGAAGATACCGGCATGGTGTCAGTCCCGGCATATGCAAAAGGAAATGTACCTGCTGTCATGGTAAACGCCATTGTCATTCCTGACAAAGCTGCTACTGTTTTTCCAAATAAGTATTTTTTCATTTTTATTCGTCGAACAAAATCGACTTTCGCCTCCTTATAAAACTGTTATCGTCATATAAAACAGTATTTATGTTTGTTGTATTAAATACAATACTGCAACATAACACTAATAATACTTTTAAAAAATAAAAAAAGCTACACAATTTACACAAATGATGCTATAATATTTTATTTATCCCGAGAAAAATTTTATAATTCTGTTACTATATTTTTTATTCATAAGAATCCTTTACAGCAGTTTATACTTACACTGCATGCCATGACATAAAAAAATATTCATGAACCATTATTTTAAAACAAATACACAACTGTCTGTTTTATAGGCTTTAGCAGGTTCACCGAAAAAGTCAAAATCCTCTGACATTACTTTTCCCGAATATACTTTATCCCAGTCTGCAAGATTTTCTGCTGCATAATTCTTTCCAAGTTCACATGTTCCATGAGCTGCATATATTCTGTCAAATTCTTTACTGCGGGCGATCAGCTTTTTTAAAGAGTCTCCAAACGCCTCAGGGACCCTGCCGTGACCGAACATGAAGATCTTGTCATCTGAAACCGTATCACCGGCATACAGTGACCTTCCTGTTTTGTCAAGCACAGCAATACTTCCTTTGGTATGTCCTTTCACTGTGATAATTTCAAGTGTTCTGTTTCCAAGTTCAATTATCTGTCCGTCAGTAACAAACACCGGTTTAAGATCCGGATATTTTTCTGAAAAATTAAAATCCTTATAGTCTTCTTCAGAAATATATACACTTTCAAAATCAGCGTTTCCTGAAACATGATCAACATCACCATGCGTATTTAAAAGTATCAGTTCCCTGTCAGTGAGCGTTTCTGCAAGCTTAAGTGCTCCTTCTCCGGCAAACCCGGTATCAATAACAACAGCTTTTTCATCACCGATAAGAACAAACCATCTTACCACACCTTCCTCAATACTGTACAAAAAATCAGATATTCTATTCACTTTTCTTTCAAATTCCATTTTATAATGCCCTTCTTTCAAAATATGACTGTATACAAAACTACATTTTTCTGACAAATCAGGATATAATTTGTCTAATTATAACACATTTATTTTAATATTTCAACATAAAAAAGGCAAAACCATTTAAACATTGTGGTTTTGCCCAAGAAAATATTGATTTTTTTATTAATTAATGAAGGGAAAAAGTAAATGAATCCCATTGATTCAACGTTTCCGTTTTTTTAATAAAAATCAGAAATTTTTCTCTGTAAGCACCTGCTCATCCGAACAGTTCTGATTTTCAATGAGTGCTTTCAAATCAACATATGCATCCTTCGGATTTGAAGGATCAGCATAAATATCAACGTTCATTCCGATATAACGTGTCAGATCCTCAAAAGTTGATTCAGACTTATATACTGTCGATTCTCCTGTAACCGAATCGGTTATCTGACACAAAAGATAGATCGGATGTGCTCCGTTGACCTTTGTATGATAATCAGTAAGTACATTTGTTACTGTTGCGTACATACGGATTCCGTTTTCAAGAAGATATCTTATCCTCTTTTTCTTTTTTGCATAGTGAACAAGCATTCCTGCTCCCAGTCCTGCATACAGCACTCCAAGCGAACTTACTATTATTTCGGCTATATATCTGTCCCCTTTGATTTTTTCAGGATTTGCCTCACTGCAGTGAATTTTTACACTGTCTCCGACTTTCATTCCTGTTACATAGTATCCAAGTTTATTATGGTATTCTTTTTCTGCATATTCATAGGCTATATAAACATTTTTGGTACTTCTTGTCTTTCCGTTTTTTCGATGATTTACTATTTCTATATTTTCAATAACAGCGTTTACCGAAGGATTTTTTTTGTTAAATGAAATATGATCAGCAAACAAAATCACGCCTACAGCAGTTAATATTAATCCTGCAGCCCCAAATACTGCTCCTATAAACGGCAGAACTTTAAGCTGCTTGTATTTTTTTCTTTCCATAGTTTTTTCTCCGTTAAATTATGTTTATTCTTTGAAAAATGTTCAAAGTCCTGTGTCATTGTACGATATATTTTCTTTTTTTAAAAAACATAACCGCTTTACTATTATATCAAATCATCGCAGAAAAAACAATAATACTCCGTTTTCATAACAAAAAAAAGAGTAAAATCCCGGTATTTGTAAATTGACAAAGCAGCTGAACCGCAGTTAAATATATGTTTAAATATACTATAACAGTACTTTACAGACTCTGTAAGTTCAAAACAGAGTATCAAAGGAGAAAAATATTCAATATGATAATATATATAGATGCCGACGGCTGTCCGGTGGTTGATCTTACACTAAAGGCGGCTGAAAAATATAATATTCCGTGCGTTCAAAGCTCTGTGTTGTTATAAAATGACATTGCTCTTTTGAATAATGCTCGGATATTTGGTCTGATTTTAAACATCTATCTCAATTTTTTCATTAGTTTCTGTCGTAATTCTTATTTTTTTTACTTCTATTTGTTCTATTTTTTCAATCCAAACGGTATTATTACCACTTTCGCGACCCCATTCTTTCCATTGTTGCTGCATGGTCTTATCATTACTTTTATATTCATAAAAAGGTTCATTTAAATAATAGATGATCAAACCTTCACCCGCAACTACGCAGAAATCCTCATTTTTAGAAATTAGTGCTGCATATGGATCACCATAAAATTCTCCAATCATAATAGTTTTTTCTGTATTTTTTATATACAGAAAAGTTTTCTCATACTCATGTAATATGCTGTATTTATCACTTTCAATTAATTTTTTCATTGTTATACTCTCCAATATTTATAACATTATTAGGAATAGGATCGCCATTAATATCTGTATAAACTCTTTTTCCGCTTAAATTGGTATCCTCAATTCTAAAATAATTTCCATCATTATCGTATACAACTTGTTTTCCAGTAGTATCATTTTTCAAAGCTCTGCTTTTAACAAGCAGAGCTTTGAAGAATTTAAAATAATAATTTTCATTTCCTTATCGTACATGATTTATACTATATTCTCATTTATTACAGCTTGCAGAATTCGAATTTGCAGACGTAAAAATGACCTCTCCGCTTCACTCCGCTGGGCACCTCTCCTTAAAAGGAGAGGCATCTGCAGCGCCAAGATTTAACTGTTTCATATACTTTTATTTAATCAGGAATATGGCTCTCCTTTTAAGGAGAGCTGTCAGCGAAGCTGACTGAGAGGTTCACGAATTCCAATTTATCAAACTGATTTTAAGAAAAATTCATTTTAATTTTGTTATAAGAACTTCAGTAAATTCAAGTATTAATTGATATTTACTGAAGTGCAATCCGGACTTTATTTATAATTTTATCTGCCCATTCATCATCCTGAGGTCCGATAATATGTACACTAAAACCATATAGATTACCATTCTGTGCAACTGAAATCTCATCGTCAACGTGTAAACTAATTCTGTACTTCGGCGGATATTTCGATGGCATAGGCTCAGTTCTTCTGCCCTGTACTTCAGCCATATGTCTGGCTCCGTTAACTACTCCGGATAACTTCACGCCGTAATGCTTAAACAATCTGCGGATATATTTTTCAGAACGGAAAGAAGTTGTATATATCCATGTTTCGACACCCATAGAATGGAGTTTTTTGAAAAGCTCAACTGTCCCGAATCTGAGATTTTCCTTATAAATAATATTCCATGGAAATTTTAGAGCCGGTTCAGTTTTTATATCTTTCCGTGAAACAAATAATGTGTCGTCCAGATCAAATGAAATAATCATATTATACTGGCTCCTTTGAATAACCGAATATCTGAAAAGTGATTAGTTTTCTAATTCGTAAAGTCTATATATTTTTTTGTATAACGAACCGGTAAACATGAATTCAAAAAATCTTTTTTCGAAGCCTGATAACTCATCAACAAGATGCTTTGGCGTCATGGAATGTTCTTTTTTACACTTCAACCCGGTTTCTCTTAAAACATCCTCAACATTATCTATTCCCCAAACTGTAGTTACACCAACATTATTGATCGGATTTTTATACTTGGAAGCTTTCGCTCCAAAAACAGTATATACATCCATCAAAACATGAACCTTCGCATATTTATTACAAAGTGCTATAAAAAACTTATTTAGCTCATCATTTTTCAGATACATACTAATGCCCTCAAAAACAACAATTGCACACTCGTTATCTGAAAAATCTTCAATTTTTTCAGGTTTTGCTGCGTTAAATGCGCACATCTTATAATTACCATTTTCTGAATAGTACTTTTTCCTGATATCTATAACATCAGAAAAATCTGCATCGATCCATGTCTGATATTTTTCAGTTACCCTTAAAAATCTGCTGTCCAGACCACAGCCAATATGCAGTACAACTGCATCCGGATTCTTCTTAAGCATATCACATACCCAGTCATCAAAGATTCGCGCTCTCATTGCCATGTTATAGGTAAGCCATTTTGATTTAGCCTTTCCGGTAACCTTAAAATTTTCCTTCGCCCATATCTTCTCAGCATATGGATCATCGATAATAATTTTCTTCTTGCTGACCTCTGACTTTCCATATAACGGTATGTAAAGTGTCTTATTTACTTCATTCATCTTTTGTCAACCTTTCACAGAAAAACCGGAACCATAACCAGTCTGATAATCCAATTTAAATTCGAAAACATGCTTCAAAGCTCTGCTTTTAACAAGCAGAGGCGGGGGATATCCTCTGTGTTGTTATAATATTTTTTCCATCAAATCAAATCGGCCTTTTCTCCAGACAGCTACTCCGCGAGCCTCATATCCATTGTGCCGATACAAATTTTGTGCAAATGGATTCTCTGTAAAAACATCAAGCCTAACCGACTTATACCCCATATCTCTAATCTGATTTTCAATTTTTAGTAGTATTTGCTTACCCAAACCCTTATTTTGATAATCCGGTGCGATACAAAATCTATGAAGAATATATGCCGTATCGTCAGGATACTTCCAGTCAGCATAATTATATGCGTCATCAGATTCATCACTTATGACATAAAGAGCCACTATTTTTTCATTATTCATTGCAACGTACAAATTTTCATCCATAATATCTTTAATGAAATCTTTCTCAGTCGGATATATCTCATCCCACTGATATATCCCGTGTTTCTCCATCTCTATAATTGCATCATGTATCAAACTGATAATTGCGGTAATATCTTCTGTTTTACCTGATCTATACTCCAAAACCATATTTATAAACCTCTCAGTCAGCTTCACTGACAGCTCTCCTTAAAATGAGAGCCATATTGATAACTCATTGTGTTTTACAATTAAATCACTCATATTGGAATATCTGCTTTCACAGCTAAATAAGAAAATCAAAATTTATACTCCAAATGCCTTGATGTACTCACTCCATCCTCCTAATATCAATATACAACCACCTGATAATATCAGAAAAATAATTAAATACACAAACAGTAACCATTTATTCTTCTTTACTAACCTGTTTAATATATATACGTTCGAAGGAATTGCAAGTATAAGCCATATTATAAGCATAACAACTCCAAACAGTACAGCAACGTCTTTTTCTGCACCTAAATCATAATCATAACCTTTTGAATGCCCCGTAATAGTTGCATATATAATTCCTAAGCATGCAGGAAATGAAAATGCTATTATTGCTGACCAAAGTGCATTTATAGCAAATAGTATTTTTTCTTTCAATAAAATCACCCTCTGCATCCATGAACATTTCTATTGTCTTTCTTGAAATAATCTCACCATCAGCATCTATATGATTATCCCGCTCTCCAAATTCGTATAATGCACCATGCTTAAACGCCCATTGATTATCTAAGATAAATTGTTCTCTGTCATCTTCAGACAAAGGAACTCTTTCCGGACCCCGCACAACCTGATATTCTCTGTAATCTGTATTTTTCCGGGTATTATTTCTGTTATTCTGACAAAAGACTTTTTAAAAGAATAAAATCGACAATGTCTGCTTTTCCGTCTGAATTTATATCAGCCTGATTGAAAACTAATTCGTCATTCAGATTTTCAGTGCCAAATAAGTATTTCTCAAAGAAAACAATGTCAGACACATTTAACAAACCGTTCTGATCAACATCCCCTTTTAAAGGCTCATCATGCTGCTCCCCCGGATCATCCTGCCTGTCGTCTCTCTGAGGCTTATCATTTTTCGCGTCCTGATAAAGCGAGCAGTCATCAATAGAGCCGTATGATCCAGACCAGCCGTTAATGATAAATTCGACCTTAACTTTATCTCCTGCTGATGCGTAAAACTTATTTTTAACCGTGTTCCATATGCCGAAACCGGATACTTCTCCCGTATCCTTGCATTTCCACTCGCCGTTTACATAAATATCTGCAACATACGAGGATTTTTCTCCTGATATATATGAAGAAAATGAATAGTTTCCATCCTCAGATACTGTAAATTCTCCTGTCAGCCTTGACTCCTTAAAGTCAACGGGTGAATACCAGTGAGCGGCATATTTTCCGGTTCTGGTCTGTTCAGAGTTTACTTCAAATTTTGAATACTCGCCGCTTGTCGTATTTTTTATTGTCCAGCCTGACGGCGATGATGTCTGACCGTCATTTTCGAAGCCCGGATTTGAAATAAGATTTTTTCCTGCCGAGCTGAAGATATGCTCAAAAACATAGAGTGAATCCATAGGCTTTCCGTCCTGATCAAACAGTGCCTGATTGTCAACTGCTGATCCTTCCGGTGCTCCTGCCCAGTCAGTATACGCACCCGCTGCTGTTGTTCCTGCACCTGAACCGTACTTTTCCCACAAAACAGCATTTGATCCTGCATCGTCTCCGACCTTTATCCATGCAGGTTCCCAGTAAAACACGCCTATTCCCTTTGGTCCCACATCAGCGACTGCCTGAAAAACATCGGTTACAGAATCTATCTGACCCTGTACGTTTACACCGTAAACACTGCCGTCGTTTAGCTCACTGCCTGCCCATATGGTATTTTTGGAACCGTCATAGTCATCAAATGAGCTTACCCATGAGGTCTCTGCGACCATTACATATTTATTGTATTTCTGAGAAATATACTGAAGCTGATTTGTAAGATTTGAAAGGCTTCCGTGCCAGAAAGGATAATATGAGGATGCAAATACATCATAGTCAAGTCCGGCCTTGTCAAGTACACCCGATATCCACTCAAAGTTTCCCTCCATCGCCGGATTTGGGAAGTGAACTGCTATAAGGATGTTTTTATCAAATTTTCTTACAGCTTCAGAACCTGCCTTCATCAGAACAGTTGTTCTGTCCCATTCTGTTTCACCGCACATTCCGCCAAGAGTTTCATTTCCTATCTGGACCATGCCTATAGTTACACCTGTCGCCTTTATTTTTTCAAGTGATTCTCTTGTAAAGTTTTTCAAAGCTTCTGCCTTCTGCGAAAGATCATAGTTTTTCCATGCCTTCGGTACTCTCTGTGCTGAAGGATCTGCCCAGAAATCAGAATAATGGAAATCGACCAGAAGCTTCAGATCATATTTTGCACATCTCTCGGCTATCTTTACTGCCGTATTTACGTCATTTGCGCCACCGCCGTAAGTATTTCCGTTTCCGTCTGACGGATCATTCCATACTCGTACTCTGATATAGTTTACCCCGGCATCCTTAAGAGTCTGAAATATATCCTGCGGTTCTCCCCTGCTGTTTCTGAAAACAACACCGCTGTTTTCAAGAGAAATAACCGACGAGATATCCGCACCGCGAATTACTTCCCCGCCGTTTACCTCAACTCCGTGATAAGTTACATCTCTGTATGTTACATCTCCGTTATCAGCCCCGCACGGCAGAATTGCAAGAGAACGGGAAACAAGCATGAGAGCTATAGCAGCTGAAAAAAATCTTTTTAACATAAGTTTTCCTCTTTTCCTTCAAAAATATTAGAGAAGTGAGATCCTAAGGGGCTTTAACCCTTTACGCTTTGCACCGATCTGTAAACAGACAATCGTTTTTTAAAGATGCCGTTTTACCTTCACGTCAGGGAAATATTTCTTTTTAAATGCTATATTTCAAGTATATCATAGTAAATTCATATTGGCAATAATATATAGTAAAAGAATTACTTAAACCTCGCTTAAAATATCTTCATAAGCCGAATATTCGCTTTGAATATATGAATGGTGTATCCTCTTCTATGCGGTCACACCATTCAATATCACCTGTATACAAATAACTCTCAGGATCATATACCTGAAGCAATATCCTTTATTATTAAAAACAGACTCAGCGGAAATTCTGAGTACTGTTTTTATCACAAAAAAATATCACTTTTATTTCCATTGTACTGTTTTCGGGACAGTGATTTGTGGTATAATATATACATGACCTGAACAGATACTATACAGGAAACGGTCATTTGACATAGATTCCGGGAGATAAAAAACATGTGGGACGCTTTCGGAGACACAAGGCTTTTCTGCCGGGAAATGCCGGCAGGTGCATTGCAGGATTCTGCGGCCTGAAATCTGCAGTGCACTTTTGCCGCAGGCCTTGATAAAAAAACAAAGACAAAACGAGTGTAAAAAATAAAAGGAAACGTGAGGAAATGACAATTTCATAATGCTTGACAACGCTGGAAATGAACACGAAACAAAAACCGTTCGAAATCCCGAAGGTTCAAATGACAGATGCAAAAACGAATCCGACAAATACGAATCAGAAACCTTTATCATAGACCGAACAGCCCCGAAAATATCAGTTGATTTCGGCGACACTGCTTCAAACGGAAAATACGAGTAGTCAGCTACGACTATGCAGGAAACCGCTCAGAGATCGAAGTAACAAACGTTCTTGTAAACCCGAGCATCTTCAAAGTACTGATGCGAAAAGGCTGGTTCCACCTGATACTTGCAGGCGTCGCCGGACTTATCGGATGGGGTCTTTCAAAATTCATCAAGCGCCAGAAAGCGATCCATGATATGGCTGTAAAGCTCCAGCTCAAATAAAATACTAAAAAAACTGCGACAAGATTATTTTTATCCTGTCGCAGTTTTTATGTTATCATGTTATTTGAAGTTCTGTTTTTATTATCTGATCACATCTCATCACATTCTATAAGCTCCAGAATATCATCAGTCGACATTTTCATTATATCGCCTTCGCCACTCAAAGCTATGTCTGCCAGCTCCGATTTTATTTTCTGAAGTTCACAAATTTTTTCCTCTATAGTATCGCGTGTTATCAGCTTAAACACCTGAACCTTATTTTTCTGACCAATTCTGTATGCACGGTCAGATGCCTGGTTTTCTGCAGATATATTCCACCACGGATCGTAATGAATTACAATATCTGCACCTGTAAGGTTCAGTCCGGTTCCGCCTGCTTTAAGAGAAATAAGAAATACTTTCGTATCATCGCTGTTAAATTTGTCAACAAGCTCTATTCGTTCTGCAGTTTTTGTACTTCCCTTCAATGTATAAAAACTAATATTTCTGTTTTCAAGTTGTTTGGCTATTATATCCATCATAGAAGTAAACTGTGAAAAAATCAGGATCTTATGACCGGATAAAAGGCATTCTTCAACAAGTTCCATACACAGATCAAGCTTGGCACTGCCGTCTTTGTAATCTTCAAATACAAGCGACGGGTCACAGCAAAGCTGTCTAAGTCTGGTGAGTAATGCCAGGATCTTGATTCGTTCCTTTTCATCTGTGTTCTTAAGTATCTTCTTTGCATCAAGTGCATTTGCAGCGTAAAGTTTTCTTTGATCTCCGCTCATATCAGCAAATAAAACGGTTTCAGTTTTTTCAGGAAGTTCTTTGAGAACATCTTTTTTCATACGTCTTAAAATAAATGGTGAAACCATCCTCTGAAGCTGTTTTACGGCTTCCTTGTCATTATTTTTTGAAACAGGAGTCTCAAAATTCTTTTTAAAATAAGTGTAGTTAAACAAATATCCGGGCATAATAAAATCAAATATGCTCCATAACTCCGCAAGACTGTTCTCAACCGGTGTACCGGTCAGGGCAAATCTGATCCTGCTTTTAATTGCCTTAACTGCTTTTGATGTCTGTGTGTTGTGATTTTTTATATACTGTGCTTCATCAATAAACTGCATGTTAAACTGGATTCTCTCAAGTTCAGCGCAATCTCTTCCTATAACGGAATATGGTATTACAACAACGTCACTTTCATCTGCTGTTTCAATCAGTTCCTTTCGCTCAGACGCATTTCCGTTAAGAACAGTCACTTTAAGCGATGGTGCAAATCTGTTTATTTCATTTTTCCAGTTAAGTGAAAGAGATGCAGGACATACAACAAGATTTGGCATGTGCTTCTCATTTTCATTTTTCTCATTTTGTATCAGAGAAATAGCCTGTAAAGTTTTACCAAGACCCATATCATCTGCCAGTATTCCGCCAAATTTATAATCAGCAATTGTTTTAAGCCATCTGAATCCGTACTGCTGGTATGTACGCATAACATTTTTCAGTTCATCCGGCACCTGAAGAGTTTTTTCATCATCTGACATGATTTTAAAATCATTTACAGCCTGTCTGAATTCTCTGCTTCTGTTTATTTTTAATTCTGAACTGTCAGAAGCAAGATTGTCAAGGTAAAGCATTCTGTAAAACGGAACATTGATATTTTCCTTTAAAAACGCCTTATCAGATATGTTCATGTTATTTGTAAAAGCATCGAGTTCCTCAAATTCATTTCCGATATTGACAAAGGAACCATCACGAAGTCGGTGGTACTTAATGCCTTTACGATATTTATTAAGCATTTCAAGAAGTTCTTCTTTGGAATATTCATCAACAGAAATTTTTACTTCCAGCAAGTCAACACCGGTCTCAACATCTATTCTAGGCTTAACGTTTTGCTTTATTCCAAGATTATCGAAACGTTCTGAAGCGTAGATCTCCATGTTTTCAGACAGTATTTTCATTCCTGTATTGTAAAATTCATACATCATATCCTCGTCACTTACATACAGTGTGCCAAGCGTTCTTTCCTGAAACAGTTCTTCAGCAATTGTCTCTGCTTTGTATTCAAGTTCATAGTCGCACAATCTGCTGCTTTTCTCACCAAATGCTTGATATACAGCATCCCCATAGTGAAATTCCAGTTTTCCGGTTATCTCACCACTGTCATTTATATCAAGATAAAGTCTGGATTTTCCTTCCGGAGGAAGATATTCCTTAACAATCTCACTACCTTTTATTTCACAGTATTTTCCTGCCGGTCTTATGACTTTATTCATAAATTCAGTCATATCAGACTTAGCTATAATAAATTTATCTGTTTCACATACTGCTCTGAACAAACCTTCAACATATAATGAAAACGATGATGAAGGGAGAAATAGAATATTTTTATCTTTGTCAAACCAAACAGTATCGTTTTCGTATCTGAATCCATAAATTTTTATATCATTTTTGTTTGTTACCGAAAGCTGAAATGCTTCGTTTTCATATTCGCTGAGCTTGAACTTTATTTTCGGATTTTCTTTTTTTATCTGGATCATGCCTGAATTTGATTTTATATATTCATCTTTATAAAGATCTGCAAGCTTTCCAAGATATATCCTGTTGAACTTTATGCTCTTTTGTTCATAACTGCTGTTTATGGATCTGACTGATTCTGCTAATTCAAGCAATCTGCTGCTTCGCTCATCTATATTTTCATACTTATGAGTAAATTCGAAATTTTTTCCATACTGTTTTGAGCTTGATGTACTGAACATATATGAAAGAGTACCGATACTCTTAACAACATATTTTTTTTCGCGTCCTATTTCAAGGCTCAGATAAACACCACCGTAATCAAATGAAATAACAGGAACTATTTCAGCTTTTTGCAGATTTTCTGATGTAACCGAATCCATTGCGGATTTTTCAAGTCTATAACTGTAATTTGAGATAAGTGAACGTACTGCTTTTGATGAACTCACCGACACAGGTTTCACGGCACTTGCTTTTTTTGGAGTATTTCTTTTTACAGCTTCTTTTACTGATGCTGATTTTTTCACCACTTTTTCTGATATTTTTTTCTCCATAACTGTTTCAGACACTGTTGATGCATTTATCATTTTGATATAGTCTTCGCTGTTTCTTATTTCGAGACACACAGCAACCAGATGCTTACAGAATGAACCATAAGGACAGGAACATATACTTTTTTTTATAACTCCGGATGAATCAATATTCACAAGAACCTGATAGCTATGCGTCCCCTTTACTGTCGCTGTGTATATATTCGGAGAAACGTACTTAATAGATTTTACTTTGCCGGTTCTGAAATAGTTTCTTCCTCGTGTCATAATATTTGAAGGAATGTGTTTTTGTAAGTCTTCAATATTCATTTTTGAATATACTCCTTAAAATAAAATATCTTTGCTGAAACTTTCTTTATTATTTCTGTTTTCATTTTGATAAAATCATGCAATTTATATTTTATCATTTCTGAAAACTAATTTCAATAATTATTTTTCAGATAAAAACTCATTCTTTATCCTTGTGCTTTTTCTAGTTTTTTGGTATAATAATATTAAGGAAACAAACAAAATTTTGTGTAAATCGACTGTTTTGAATAGTATGAAAGGCGGAAATTGTATTGAATAGTTTTATTTTTTGTGAAAAAGATCCTAAGCACTATGAAAAAATCAACTTCTTCCTCGAACATGACGGAGTAAAATACTATCTCTTCACTCAGCATTATTCAAACACTGCATATTTCAGGTTTAAAGACAAAATGCGACTTGAAAACGCCATGAAACATCAGAGTGGTTTTCAGCTTAAAAGTTTCAATGAAAAGCTTCCGAAATACATCAAATTCATTGAAGATTATGAACATATCACAATTCTTCAGAAGAGCTTCAAAAAGAAGCAAAACGGAAAAAATTTCAAAGAAGCAGCATAAGGGTTAATAATTTTATAGTTTTGTTTCCTGAAAAGCCCATCAGGCTCACGCCTGATGGGCTTTTAATTAATTTACTACGAAGAGAATATCCCCTGCCTCAAAAGGCTCCGGGGTCTATCCTGTATCCTGAACAAACAGTCGGAGATTGTAC
>JAZQPR010000240.1:0-11711 GCA_045628605.1 Oscillospiraceae bacterium | reverse complement strand
TATGTATATATATTGTGGTTTAGAAACCATTTTTATCACTAAATATCCTACAAGCCACTTGGTTGCCATAGAGTTCGAGTAATAACAAAATCCCCGAAAACCCAGTAAAATCAAGGGTTTCGGGGATTATTTTTTGCTTGTGACCCAACATTGATCCAATACATCGACAAATTTAGCTTTTTTTGCGGGCTAATTATTTATATTTGTCGGTTCGGAAGAGAAAAATTACATTTTAAAGAACTTGGGTAAGCATAAACACTAAAGCGCAACAAAAAAGCAACCGAAGTTTCCACGCCGAGGTTGCTCTTTTGATGTAACTCTTTGGTCAGGAACCGTGCTCTATGAGTGATTCCTTTTCTTTGATTATATCATCCTTTGTAATATAATCAAGTCTTACAGTTATTGCATAATCCCTATTCAGATGGAAATTGTACAGGGTTTTCTGTTATAATAGGAATGATGATCTGATTATTTTATTTTGACAATACGGTCTAAGTAAATTTGAATTTGTGGAGGTAACATATTATGACGATAGAATACAGGCAGGCTGTTTTAGAAGACGCAGAACTATTGGTAAATATCTATAATGCGTCTTTTTATGATGATTATATGCGATATGGTTCGTGTCCGGGATATGGGAAAACAAAAGAAATGATGGAAGAGTCGATCAGCAAATATATAAAATATATCATACTATGCGATAATGAATCTGTCGGCTGTGTTTCATGTATAAAACTGGAAAACGGAACTTATGAGATTAGTTGTTTGTGCGTTATTCCGGAGTATCAAGGAAAAGGGATAGGGACACAAGCAATTCAATTTGTAAAGACATCTTATGAAGATTGGAAGATGCTCACTTTAGTAACACCCATAAGCAAAAAACAAAATGTGAAGTTTTATACTGAAAAATGCGGATTCCATATCGAATCAACTGAAAGAGACGGCAATGTAGAACTTGCTCGATTTGTATTGGAAAGATAAATTCATATTCGTTGTTCTGATTCTATCATAGTATTCTCATTAATGTCAACGACAATTTCAAAAGGAAGTGAAACCATGTTCTACACCTTAATACTCGAAAACGAAGCCGGCAGACAGCTTACTCTCTCTGAAACAGCTAACCGCATAATGTTTTCCAAGATTGAAGGCTTAAGTCCTCCAACCGGAACAATCAGTACTTCATCCTATGCAGGTATGGACGGATCATACCTGAACAACGCCTTCATTGAGAAACGAAATGTGGTCATTCCTTTTGAAATGCGTGGCCCGGGAGTTGAAACCAGAAGACACGAACTGTACAAGGTAGTCAAGCCTTCAAAGAAAGAGCTGGCCTGATGTTAAGTCTCAGACAGGTGCGTATGCCGTATACGATAATGCTGTCAGAGCCTGTGCTGAAGGTTATACAGTTTTCGATACAAACGGAGCTGCGAAGTTTACAAAGCAGAAGGATTATACAGCTATCGCAAAGGAAGTAATTCAGGGAATGTGGGGTAATGGTTCTGAGAGAAAGACCAGACTTACAGCTGAAGGTTACGACTATGAAGCGGTGCAGAATAAAGTTAATGAGATGTTAAGATAAGAGCAGGGTCACCTGAGAGAATGATATTTTTCTCTTAGGTGGTCCTGTATTTTTATTTGAACCCATTGACAAATATCAATATGTGTGATAGAATACATACATAGACATTTTTCAATGTATCGAGGTGTTAATTTTGGAAATCAATACACGAAAATCAGCTTTGATATTTAAAGCGTTGGGTGACGAAAACAGAATCCATATTTTACAGCTTTTGCAGAACGGAGAAATCTGTGCCTGTAAGTTACTTGAGGAGCTGAATATAACACAGCCGACTCTTTCGCATCACATGAAAATACTTTGTGACAGCGAGATAGTTTCATCACGAAAAGAAGGCAAATGGATGCATTATTCTATTTCAGCGGAAGGCTCAGAGAATGCAATACAGCTTTTGAAATTACTGACAAAAACAAACGAATGTACAAATAACTGTAAATGCAAATAAAGATTATCAGCCGACTATTCGGCTTTAATCTTTGCTTTTAATATAGATACATTTCAATCTTTCTATGAAAGGAGCTTTACTATGAATGTATTGCAAAATGGGTGGAATTTCATCCAGAATGAAGTTCTTGGAATGAAGTGGCTGAATCGTGTGATTCAGAATCTTCTTGAAAACTGCGGACTTGACACATCAGGAAAAATCGGAGGAAGCATCAATTTCTTCCTTTATGATGTAATCAAAATCATGGTTCTTCTTGGATTTCTGATACTTTTGATTTCCTACATACAGAGCTATTTCCCACCTGAAAGGTCAAAGAGAATTCTTGGCAGATTTCATGGAGTCGGTGCAAATATCATTGCCGCACTTCTTGGAACAGTAACACCATTCTGCTCATGTTCATCAATTCCTCTGTTTATGGGATTTACAAGTGCAGGACTTCCGCTTGGAGTTACATTTTCATTTCTGATTTCCTCTCCAATGGTGGATTTAGGCTCACTTGTACTTCTTATGAGTATCTTTGGCTGGAAGATTGCAATTGTTTATGTAATTGTAGGACTTGTGATTGCTGTTGCAGGAGGTACGCTGATTGAGAAACTGCATCTTGAAAATCAGGTTGCAGATTTTATCAGAAACGGAAAGGCTCTTGATGTTCCGCAGAATGAACTGCATTTCAAAGACAGAATAAAATATGCGTGGGAACAGGTTCTTGAAACGGCAAAGAAAGTTTTTCCGTATGTGCTTATCGGTGTGGCAATTGGTGCGTTTATCCACAACTGGATTCCTGAAAACCTTATTGTAAAGATTCTCGGAACAGGAAATCCGTTCGGAGTTATCATTGCAGCAATTGCAGGTGTTCCGATGTATGCTGATATTTTCGGATGTATTCCTATTGCAGAAGCATTGCTCGGAAAAGGAGCAAGACTTGGCGTTGTTCTGTCATTTATGATGGGAGTTACTACACTTTCCCTGCCGTCAATGATTATGCTGAAAAAGGCAATCAAGCCTAAACTTCTCGGTATATTTATCGCTATATGCACCGTTGGAATTATTATTGTGGGTTATTTCTTCAATATGATTCAGGGTGTAATTATATAAAAAATTCAGGAGGTATTTATTATGTCATTATTCGGAAAGAAAAAAGAAGAAAAAGTATCATGCTGCTGCAGTGAAAAAACAAATGCAGAAAATGCTTCAGATACATGCTGTGGAAGTATAACTGATGGAATTTGCTGTATCAGAATTCTGGGCGCGGGTTGTAAGTCGTGTCATGATCAGTATCAGAACGTAATCGATGCAGTTGCAGAAATGGGTATCGCAACTGATGTTCAGTACATCACAGATATGGAAGTTATCATGAACTATGGTGTTATGTCAATGCCTGCAATTGTAGTAAATGAAAAGGTTGCTGCATACGGAAAGGTGCTTAAAACAAAGGAAGTTATCGAGCTTCTGAAAGGATATTAAGATGAAAAAAGTAGCATTTATCTGCGTGCACAATTCATGCAGAAGTCAGATTGCTGAAGCACTTGGAAAGCATCTTGCATCAGATGTGTTTGAGAGCTATTCAGCAGGAATAGAAACAAAGCCGCAGATTAATCAGGATGCTGTCAGGATTATGAAAGAGATTTATGGCATTGATATGGAAAAAACGCAGTATTCAAAGCTGATTACTGATATTCCCGAACCTGATATTGCTGTATCAATGGGCTGCGGTGTCGGATGCCCGTTTATTGGCAGAGCATTTGATGAGGACTGGGGACTTACTGATCCGACAGGACAGAGTGATGCTGAATTCAGAAATACTATAGCCTTGATTGAAAAGAATATTATTCGTCTTAGAAAAGAATTGGAAGGGTGAAAAACAAATGACACATAAAGAAAAAGCATTGCAGTTTTTTAATGATAAATTTCACTGTTCTCAGTCTGTTTTAGCTTCATATGCAGAAGAATTAGGGCTAACTGAAGAACAGGCGCTTAAAATTTCATATTGTTTTAACAGCGGAATGAGAAAAGGGGAAGTCTGCGGTGCCTGTTCAGGTGCCCTGATGGTGCTTGGACTGAAATACGGACAGTCAGATAAAACTGATCTTGAAAGCAGAGCAAATGCCAATAATAAGACAGTTCAGTTCCTGGAAAAGTTTAAGGAAGCAAACGGTTCATATATATGCAATGAATTGTTGGGATGTGATATTACTACTCCCGAAGGAGAAAAATATGCTGTGGAGCATAATTGCTTTACGAAAATTTGTCCGAAGATGGTCGAATCATCTGTAATGATACTGGAAGAAATACTTGAATGATTCAGCAGGCTGTTCTTGCGTCCTGTGCATCACTTGTTTTGCTGAAATTATGCTTGTCAGAGCCTTGCTGAAGGTTATACAGTTTTCGATGAAAACGGAACTGCGAAGTTTACAAAGCAGAAGGATTATACAGCTATCGCGAAAGAAGTAATTCAGGGAATGTGGGGTAATGGTGCTGAGAGAAAGGCCAGACTCACAGCTGAAGGTTACGACTATGAAGCGGTGCAGAATAAAGTTAATGAGATGTTAAGATAAAACGATGCCCGGAGGCAACTCAATAATTTTGAGTTCTTCCTTCGGGCATTTTTTGCTTTAAAGGAAAATTTTAATCAGTTCGGTAAACTCGAATTTGCAGACGTAAAAATGACCTCTCCGCTTCACTCCGCTGGGCACCTCTCCTTAAAAGGAGAGGCATCTGCAGGGCAAAGATTTAACTGTTTTATATACTTTTATTTAATCAGGAATATGGCTCTCCTTTTAAGGAGAGCTGTCAGCGAAGCTGACTGAGAGGTTTACAAATTCATATTTAACGAAACACAAGGGACGCGTGGGAAAAAATTAACAAACTAAAATTCATAAAAGATATGTCAACAATACACCGGTTCACCTTAGCCGGCATTTTTTCTTGAAATCAGACCTCGATTTATGGTACAATAATTAACAGAAAACCCTTAGTAGTAAACACCCCGGTTTTTACTACAATTTTACTACTTATGACGGCACACTTATGCCGCCATTTGCCCTCATTTGCCGACTAATCTACATAATTCTCTGAAAATAACAGTAAGGCGAAACGGGGCGTAAAGGGGCAAAACAGGGCATTTGAGGAAGGAATTTAGTGATGATTAGAATAATGTTCGTTTGCCACGGCAACATTTGCCGTTTGCCTATGGCATTTTTTTGATATACGAAGATTTTTAGAAAGTTGATAAATACTTTGAATTATGGTATACTAATGACAATTGATACATAAATGGAGGGCAGGACAATGAAATATCCAATAAGTGTACAGGATTTCAGAACATTAATAGAAGATAATTATGTATATGTAGACAAGACAGATCTGGTATATTCTCTTGCCCAGAAACACGTATGCTTTCTATCAAGACCGCGCAGATTCGGAAAGTCACTGCTTATAAGTACGCTTGAGGCATATTTTAAAGGAAAGAAAGAACATTTTAAGGGATTAAAGATTGACGAACTGGAGAAAGAATGGACAGAGTATCCAGTGTTCAGAGTAGATTTTGCCGCAGGTAATTTTGTGAAACCAGATGAGCTTGAAAAAAAGCTGAATTCTTTATTAGTGTTATGGGAAAGAGAATATGGTTCAGATGAAGCATTTGAAACCCTGAGTGATCGTTTTAAACATGTGATTCAGGCGGCAGAAGAACAAACCGGTCATAAGGCAGTTGTTCTGGTGGACGAATATGACAAGCCAATGCTTGATGTACTTGGCACGGAACAGGAACAGAAAAATCGGGAAACGCTGAAAGGATTTTACAGTACGTTTAAGGAAGCGGATGCACATCTTCGATTTGTATTTCTTACAGGAGTAACAAAGTTCAGTCAGGTATCAGTATTTTCAGGACTTAATAATCTTAAGGATATCAGCATGGACAGCAGATATGATGCGATATGCGGAATAACAGAAGAAGAGCTGTATTCATATTTTGATGAATCGATTCATGAGCTGGCAGAAAAAATGGATTACACATTTGATACAATGAAAGCTGAACTAAAAAAACAGTATGATGGATATCATTTCAGTGAAAATCTTAATGTGGATATATATAATCCATACAGTTTAATTAATGCGTTCGATTCAATGATCACAGAAGACTACTGGTACGAATCAGGGACACCGACATATCTTGCCAGACTGATAGAAGGAAAAAATATCAATATGCAGGTGCTGACCGGAAAGTCATATGCACGAAAGTATTTTATAGATTACAGAGCAGACAAGGAAGATCCGCTTGCGATGCTTTATCAGAGCGGATATCTGACTGTTAAAGATTATGACAAGCGAAGAAAAGTATACAAACTTGATTTCCCTAATGATGAAGTAAGAAAAGGATTTGTAAGTCTTATAGGAAACAGCTATTTTCATAAGCCTGAGGAAGATAATGATAACTGGATCCTTGAACTTGATGACATGCTGAGAGAATGTGACCTTGACGGAGTACACGCAGCATTCAGATCATTTCTTTCATCAATACCATATGAAGCAAATAAAGATGAGAGAGCAAAGGATTTTGAAACACATTTCTCATATACGTTCTATATTATAATCAGACTGCTAAGCTGTTATACAACTCTGATTGAGAAGCAAAACAGCATGGGAAGAGCAGATATTATTGTAGAAACAGATAATGATGTATTTATCTTTGAATTCAAGCTTGACGGAAGCGTCGAGGAAGCACTCAAGCAGATAGAAGAAAAACAGTACGCAGTTCCGTATCTTGATGACAAGCGCAAAGTTCATAAGATAGGTGTAAATATTTCAAGTGAAACCAGAACAGTAGACGGATGGCTTGTAGTTGATTAAATATCCATAGTTTGCTGTTGAATTTATAGTATTTGAGGTGTTTGACCCCATTGATTAAGGGATTTTTTATATTGCATGCAACATCCACCCCTGAAACAGCAATCACGGTGCCTTTTGCATCATATGCCTTAGCATTACAATAATTAAACATGAGCTGTTTATCCCCTGAGATTTACTATATGGTTGTTATAGAAGGTTTAATAGAAAATAATATAAAGCCAAAGTCATACTATTACTGGCAGAATAAATGGAGAAAACTATCCCTGACGGAACTGAGTCTTAAGTACCTCCGGACATTTTTTGATATTAGAACGTCTGGCTTGATTGTGCCTTGGAACAGGGTAAAAAATATGATAAAATGATATTATGTTTTTGAAGAGAAACTATATTGCAGGTGATACAGATCCAATAGCTGAAAATGCAAGGATCAGATGTGATGTGGCATTAGTTCCGGTAGGCGGTGGTTATACGATGGGGAAAAAGCATGCTGCTGAATTTATTGCTGATATGAATCCGAAGGCTGCTGCTCCTCGTAGAGTGATAATCATTTATAAACCCGACAAAAGTAACATAGTCCATATTTTTTATGCAATCGGTATCCTGTAATAATTCAGTATCAATACCATAGGAAATACCGCCTGTCTTTGTCATACTGATAATCAGAAATGGAATAATGAATAATTACGGAAAGAGAGCAGCTATCTCTTCAGGACTGATGCTCGGCTGAGGATAAAATGCTGTTGTATATTTTGTTGTATACTCTGTTTTTACTACACCATCCTTTTTATTAATAAAGGCATTCCATGACTTAAGGGTAGTGTCATCATAAAGTAATTCTTTAACTGATTTTACAAAGTCTGAATCGCCTTCTGAAGTAATGATGCCTTCAGGGTAATCAATTTCCAGACTGTCGTAGTATGCTATAGTTTCCTGTATTGCATTAAACAGTATTTTGGCATGTGCTGCTGCGTTAGTATCCATAGCTTTTTTCGGATCGATAACTCTTATTGCAGGTAACAGCAGGATCAATTCGGGGCAATCAACAGCGTTGTCTTTAAGCTTTTTTTCACTTGCTGTTTTTATTTGTTCAAGAGCAGCTGCTTCTTCAGCAGATAATGACTGTTCAGGATCAAGAGCATTCTGCGGGAATGAATATGTTTCATTATCAATTGCCAGAACGACCTTTTCAACACCATATGTATGATTACATACTGTGTACCATGTCAGATTCGGATATATTGCAAGTTCTTCGATATACTTTCCGAATTCCGATCCATCCTCAGAAGTTGTGATTCCGTCGGGATATTCCAATGCACGATTATCATAATTAGTGATTGCATCCATTGAAGCGTTATATATTTCTTTTGCAAATGAGTCATAAATATTCTGCTTATAGCTTCGGATCAGTTCTTCACAGTTATAGAGTTCTGTTGTATCCGTTTTGTCCAGTCCTTCATTTTGAATCCATTCCTCGTCACCGAGTTTAAATTTCTCAAAATCTGAAACAGAACCCTGTGAATATGAAAGAAGGTCTTCTGAAAAAGGAATTTTGTAATTTATTGGAACGGTAACAGGATATGTACCTGAGGAATCACTGTCAGACGGGCTGCAGACGACAGCACCGGTTACGCCGACCTTAAGGTCTGTTGATATTTCCCATTTGATATTCAAAGAGCTGTATATAGAAAATAAACGGTTCATTTCATTTACAAATGGCGTATTTTCATCGGATGATATTGTTCCTGAAGGTACTTCAAGTCCGTAATTGTCAAATTCAGTAATAGTGCATTGTGCACACTGGAAAATAATATTAGCTGCGTAGTTTAGCTCAGATACGGAATAATTCGGATATTCCGAAAGAAAGCTTTCATAGTTTTTAGCTATTATCATATCAGCAATATCTGTTTTTGAGTCATTATTTAAGTCAAAACCAAAAGGACTGCAAAAGTAGCTGTCTGACTCAACTCCGAACATATATGAAGTCATATTTTTCATATAGTCAGGTGTAAAAATTGTTTTCAGTGCACTTTTGGTGACAAGACAGTCTGAATAATAATGCGTATCTTCTAAAACGTTTGTGTCTTTGTTAGTTTCTTCAGCAAATGATGTAACACCGGAAAATGTCATCCCTGCTGCAATAATGCCTGCTAAAATTTTTTTCATGATAAATCTCCTCTTTTCCTGTAATTTGAAAGAATAAAAAAATACCGCAGAATAATTATTCTGCGGTAAAGAATTATTATATCTTTTGCAGAATAATTTAAGTTTTGACTATTCTGCTTATGAATCATCTTCATCAAGATTACATCCTGTTGTACCAGGAATTAATGCTGACATAGCTGCTGCTAAAAAAATATTTGTTTTTTTCATTTGTTGTTTCCTCTTTCTCTTTTTTACATTTTGTTATTTTTTTTAAAATAGAGTGTTCTTTTAGAACTTATCTTTTTTTCTCTATGCCTCTATTATATCAAGTTACAAATGAAAAAGCTATATGACAATATGCTGATTATTGTCAAGAAAAAGTTTTTTGCTATAGGAAAAATGTACAAGCTACAGGCGGCTATAAAACCGGTTTTATTCAAAACTTATTGAATTGCCTGTGATCCATCCGTAATAATCACCGTCATCTGCATCCCAGCATTCATACCATGTGGTACCGTGTGAATAACATTTGCTTTTTGCGATTATGTTCCATTCTCCTTCGATTTCCCAGTGTTTTATTTCCGGACCGAAGTCTATTACATAAGATGTTTCATATCCGAAAAGATCATGGTATTCTCCGCCCTTTGCAATACCTTTGAGCGGGGATGACAGTTCATACATCTTAAGGTCTTTTTGTTTTGGAACCAGATATTTTCTGTTTAATTTGTCTGCATCAAAATGAACAGGATCATAATAGTAATTTAATGATTCTGTTTCACAGTCAATTGCATAGATATTTCCGGTATCTGATCCCATTATTTCCTTAATGTTATCATATTCATCTCCGAATACATCATAGTATGTTATTCTTTCACCTGTCTGCGGATCATAAATATTGTTGTTCTGGAATGGACCATCAAGCTTTCCGTAATTTACATAAAGAAGATTTAGATGGTCTTCGGTGCTGCCGAGCTGGTTAAAGCAGCTTATCAATACTCTGCGGCCGATCTCATATTCAGTACGGCGTGCTTTGGCATCATTATATACTTTTTCATATATTTTATTACGCTGCTCAACCTCTTCTGCAGTGTGGAATCTTGAACCGGTAACAACATCATGAACTTCTCCGTCATCTCCGGTTTTCTGTTCACAGATCCATTCCTGATAATAAATATCATCAGCGTAAAATCTGTCATCAAGTATTTGATTATTGTCGTAGTATTCACGGAAAACTTCACTGTCATAAAGATAATCAGATGAGTAGTTCATAGCTCCTGTTTCTGAAAGATACGGACCATTGCTTTCAAGGAAAACAGAGGAAAGAGTGAAGTTTTCCACATCACCAAGAAGTCCGAGATAATCTGTTTTCAGAAGATTTGGACATAACCAGTTGATTGAAAAACCGATATTGTCATTTACTTCTGAAATAAAGTCGGTGTCCTTGTAGAAAAGATCAGAAAATTTTTCTATTCTCTTTTTATTGATAAGATCATAAGTATATGTTTTTGCAAATGAATATTCCGAGTTCATATATCCGGCCGACGCCATTATTTCTTTTGATACTTTGTAAAATGATATACTCATATATCCGTTGATCAGCTCTATTCTGCAGGAGATATCCGGATATGTTTTATAGATTTCTTCAAAAACTTTGTTTATTTCCTTCTGATATTCCTTGTCACGAAGAAAATCTATATAATATGGTTCTTTTCCGGCTTCTCCTCTTGACCCTCTGACAAATGAAGAATATTTTTTCGAAGGGGTGTAGTCAGCAGGTTTTTCCTTTCCGGTTCCTTTTTCCTGATATGGCATGTATTCGCGAGGATACTCCATTTCAATTACCGGAACATATCCGCCTGACAGAACACATTTCTGACCTTCCTCCGATACTGCCCAGTCTGCAAAATCGCGTGTGTTCTGTGTCGCTTTGTCGGTGTACAGAATATAGGTGCTGCTTAAAAGAGGATATGTATTGTCGGCCATTGTTTCTCTGGACGGCTTTATTCCGTCAATTGCGATAAATTTTACATCTGATGAGTTTTCATACATCTGTGCCGCATATGAGTATACGGAGTATCCTATAGCATTTTCAGCGTTGTCATAAACAGCAAGACCATCCATGAGAAATGCCATTGAACCAAGTGTATAGCTTTTCGGTGCTGCCATAAGTGATGAATCCTTCATAAATTCGTTCATGTAGTTCTGGCTGCCTGAGTCTTCATTTCTCTGATACGGAATGATAGGGGCGTCATTTCCGCCGAGTTCCTTCCAGTTTGTTATCTTTCCGGAATAAATATCCTTTATCTGCTGCTCTGTAAGAGAATCAACAGGATTATCCTTGCTTACCACAAATACAAATCCTTCTTTGGCAACCGGCGCAAGATTAAGATGTACTCCTGCATCATCCGCATCCTTCTGCTGTGACTCGGATATCGGAACTGTAAATATAAGGTCGCATTCTCCGTTGAGAAATTTCTGAAATGAAATGTGTGTCTTGTTATGGTTTACACTGTTTTTTGCTGTAGTATACGGGATCCCGAGCATCTTTGCCTTGAATCCTGCTTCAAGCGGAATAGCTGATGTTGATCCGTCCATTACCGGAATATTATACGCATTCCATATTCTTGAATCTCCGGTCAGTGAAGCCTTAAGTGTAATAAGATCTGCAATATTTTCAGCACCGTCACTGTTTACATCATA
>JAZQPR010000239.1:0-29103 GCA_045628605.1 Oscillospiraceae bacterium | reverse complement strand
GGGGATATCCTCTGTGTTGTTATATTATGACTGCGAAGAGACTGTCACACAGCTCTTAAGGTTATGGGTTTACAGCAGAGTTTTGAACTGCTGTATTAATTATACTTCTGTAATGGCAAAAATGCTACAGAAATAATTATGATAATTATCAGGTGTATGTACCGCTGCGACTGTCCGTATATGAATTCCGCTTCAGGTTAAATGAAGAGGGATCATTTTTTTGAAAGATACTGTCTTATGTAACTTACCTTTACTATAATGCATCTTAGCGATATTCTGTTGACCGTAAATTTCTTATCATGTTATAATCATTTTAGTAAAAAATGTTCAGAGCTGTATATCCGGGAGTGCACACCGTTTATCGGCCAAAAGCTAAGATGAGAGGTAAAAATTATGAATAAAAAAATTAAACGCAGTACGGCGTTAGTAATTGCTGCATTATGTATGTGCAGTTCATTTAGTGCAAATGATATTTTTACAAAAACAAGTGCAGATCAGAACGTTGTATCTGCTGCTGCATTATCTGATTATACTTCAGGTTTTTCAAACAGGTATTTCTATTATAAAGACCAGAGCGGCGGAATTACTTATTATTTTTCAATTACTGATTATAATGCAAAAAAAGTTGTTCTTTCAGGCTGTACGACCACAAAAGAACAGTCATTTGCTTATATTCCTGAAACAGTTCAGTATCAGAATGTTACTTATACAGTAACAGCTATAGGTGACAATGCTTTCAGAGGACAGCAAAGTCTCATATCAGTCAGCCTGCCTAAGTATGCCACAGAAATCGGAAGCTTTGCATTTGAAGGCTGTACAAATTTAAAGAGTGTGTGTTCTTCATATGCCATGGATTCAGACGGAGTATTCCATTGCGTGTTAAAACAGATCGGATACAACGCCTTCATGAACTGTTCAGCCATGAGTTCACCGTGCTTTTTTGAAAATGTTGAAAGTATAGGAGACTATGCTTTTTACGGATGCAGCAGTATGTCGGATGATATGGAGATTCCAAAGCTTTCATATCTTGGAAAATATGCTTTTTACGGATGTTATGGTCTTGGAAATATAGATCTGTCGGATTCAAATATCACAAAAATATCTGAGGGTGCTTTCCAGTACTGCTCATCGTCAAAAAATGAACTGATCATAAATCTGCCTTCAACAGTAAAAACTATAGAAAAATATGCTTTCTATAACGCATGCGGGCTTAGGACGATTTATATTCCGAACGTAACAAGCGTAGGTGAATGTGCGTTTATGAGCTGCCATCAGCTTAAAAATGTTCTTACCGGAAATAGTCTTTCATATATAGGCAAGCAGGCTTTTTACGGATGTGATCCGATGGATTACTTTGTATGCAAAAACCCGAATGTAACGATCGAACCGCAGGCTCTCGGATATGATTCAATGCGAAATTATACGGGAAGAAAGACAAACTTCACCTTATGGAGCACAAACGGCGGCGGAAAAGTAAAGAGCTATGCAAATTATTATAAATTTACATACAAAGACACAAAGGATGCTCCGAATGAAGCAATAGAAAACTTTAAGCCGTACATGTGGTCGAGCGGCAACGTTCCTAAGATGTTCGCAGAGTTTGAAGACGGTGTAAAAGTAAATACTCATTTGTATATTGACGGACACAAGCCTTATGTGGACAAATCATGTCTTGACAGCGGACAGACCGGTTCATGCTACGGAATGGCTGCTGTGAGCGCGCTTGTTTATAATGGATATTTAAGCATAGACCAGCTTGCACCGGGATACAGCGCGATCTCTGATTTAAAATCAGATTGTTCTGATTATACAAAATCCATTGTAAATACAGTATGGGCAGACTACACAAACAAACCTGACTACAGCCTTTCAAATGACGGCGGATCTGCAGCGTTCACTGACAAGGATGATGAAATGCTTACATATATTGAGTTTATCACATATGGTGCAGATGTGGCTGCTTTCAGCTATGCAGAAAATTCAAATATCGGCGGTCATGCAATAGTTTGTCTCGGTATGGAATTTAAGGAAAATGCAAAGGATAAGAACACAAACAAGCAGTGGGAAGGAATGGACGCAAGGATCCTTCTTTATGATGTAAACTGGGAAAAATACGATGCAGTAAGCTGTCTGTATTTCAATTCCCAGACAGGTGAATGGATCCAGGGTGTTCAGTATGGTATTGGTACAAAATCACCTTTTGCTTATAAATCAGGTAAAAATCCGGAATTCGCCTTTAAATTATATTACAGACCGGATTCAATGGTTTTAAACAACAGTACACCTGACGGTCCTTTAAGAGGAATGGATCTGATCAGTAAGCTCGTCAGCATCAAAAAATGACTGTGACAGATTTTTTTTAAGATGATCTTTGAAAGGGCATGTGATATAACAACACAGAGGATATCCCCCGCCTCTGCAGGCGGCGGGTTCTATCTTTCCGCTCAGTCGGAGTACAATCTCCGACTGTTTGGTCAGCGATTCTACGAATCGCCTTTGCTTGTTAAAAGCAGAGCTTTGAATTTAACAGGTTGAAGGAACTCCGGCAGAGTAAAAACTTTGCCGGAGTTTTGAATTAAGTAGACAAATTTAAAAATTTATAGTATACTATTATAAAAATCATTGATTATTCAGGGGGGATTTTATTATGATCATACATGCAAAATGCTTGGTATGTCCTTATCATCTTAAACTTATAAAATGCGTTGTTTCTCCGTGCAAGGAATGTATTCTGTCAAACAGAAAGACAAATCCGTTTACTGAAAAGGACAGGACATCAGGTGAAAAGAATCCGAAGAAAAATAATGATAACATCTGATGTTTTTTATGATGATTTAAGGGTATTTCTGAACAGAGCATTAAACACCGAAGGATATCTTCTGACTCGTAAGGTTCGGAGGATATCCTTTTATTTTGAAATATATTAAAAAAATTTTCAAAAAAAGTGCGTAGTTTTATGAGTTATTTTCGTGTAATAAATGAAAGCAAGTTAAATGATTTTGTTTTCGGAAAGGAGTATGTCAATGGACAATGGTGCAAGTAGCTACCGCCGTTTCCGTGACAATGGTGATAAAACCGGATTGGTCGAAATAATCAGGGACTATAAAGATGGTCTGATATTTTATCTGACAAGCATAGTCGGAAACATAAGTACAGCCGAAATGCTTGCAGAAGACACCTTTTTTCTGCTCGGTTCAAAAAAACCGAAGGACAAAGGGAAAAGTTCCTTTAAAACCTGGTTATATACTATCGGAAGAAATATCGCCATAGACTATCTTCGAAAAAATTCAAAACATATTGAAATTTCTTTTGATGAAAACCCTGATCTTGTCATTGAGGACGAAAATGTGGAATCAGCTTATTTCAAAAAAGAACAGCAGCTTATGGTACATAAGGCTATGCAAAAGCTTCCGCCTGATTATCAGCAGGTTTTATGGCTTGTTTATTTTGAGGAGCTTAGTAATAAGGAAGCTGCTATGATAATGAAGAAAAGTCTGAGAAGTACAGAATCCCTTCTGTATCGCGCAAGAAAATCACTTAAGAATGAACTGGGAGAGGAGGGTGTTGACTTTGAAAAATTATGAGGAAATGGCAAACAATGTTTTTAAAAGAATAGATGAGTACGAAGAAAAGAAACGCAAAAAAATGATCGTTGTCAGAAAAGCTTTAGTTGCTGTACCGGTTGCATGCCTGACATTTTTTCTTGGAGCTTTCTCATTGAAAAAAGCCAATATCATCCCTGAAGCCAGGAAAAGTACAGGAGAACGTCAGCTCGTTGAAATAGTAACTTCGGACAGTGAATCCCCCAAAACAGTGACAACAGTCTATAAGGAAACTGCAGCAACGACAGAAACTGACAGAAATATTCTTCAGACCTCATTAACAACAGCAGCGGCGGAAACAGCTTCGTTATCTTCTTTAAATGACACTGTCAGAGATACTGTCAAAGAAACAAATAAAGCTTCAGAAAGCCCTTCTTTTCATAACGCTGAAACGGCAGTGAGTACAATAGACAATACGATATCTGAAAAAGAAACAACAGTGGTTGTTACTTTTTCTTCATCAGAAATAGTTACAACACAAACTTCAGAAAGTAATGGGAATGAATCTTCTGAAAATAAAGAAACATTGCCGTCATCTGTAACAGAAAGTGCTGTTATAACAACAGTAACAGCTGAATCTTCAACATTACCTATGATACAATTCAGTGACGGTATACTTCCATGGGAAAAAAGAAATTCTGCTCAGAAATATGATAAAGCAGAACTTAACTATTCACATTTAAAATATCATTATTTTGAAATGGTTTTAGATATCTCTTCGATAGAAGATTTTATTTCAGATGCATCTATGTCAGGAGAAGGAGATTATCCGCTATGCGAAAAGTTTTATTGTGATGCAAAAGCATTTAAAGTTAAAGGATTTGGGCAAGACGTTGCAATAGCGATTAAATTTGAAAATGATGAAAATTATTATTTGTATCATTTTATTAATTAAAATAATGGGAGGAATTATTATGACTAAACAGAGAAGAATATTATCAGCTGTCCTTGCACTTGCTATGACAGGTATGTCATTTTCAGGTGTTGTAAATGCAGATTCAGTGAATGAAAATAATTCGGATGTTATCGAAAAGTGGACAAATATGACAGATGAAGAATCAGAAAAAGAATGGCAGTCATATCAGTTTATATTTGATATTCATCAGAAAGTAAAAGAAGCGTTTAATGAAAAACTGACAGGATATGTGTACAGTTTTGGAATATACACAAATCCTGATGATCCAAGTAAAAGTATAGAATATATTGAGGTTGGTGATGAAAAAACTAAGGAAGAAGTAATTAATATTCTGACAGAAGCAGGAATTTCAGAATCTTATTATGAAGTTAATATTTCTCAGGCAGGTCCTCCACAGATATTAGTCGCTACTGCTTCTAATACTGATACACAGAATATTATTTATGGAGACCTTAATGATGATGGCACAGCAGATCTGACAGATCTTACATTGCTTTCACTTTATCTTATGAAATCAGCAGATTTTACAGATTCACAGATCGAAGCAGCAGATATAGACGGAAGCGGAGAGGTTGATATTGCAGATCTTGCATATTTCAAACAATATGTTTGCAAAGATGCAGCTGTTGCTTCAAAGATAAGAATAGGCATTAAGAATAATGATGATCATGGAAATATTCAGGATGGCGGAGATTATTCTAAAGTTGAACATGAACAGGGAGAAGAAGGCTTCAGCGGGGCAAGAGAGGCAACTCCGGAACAGATCGCAGAAAGCTTGAATCAGCCTGAAAAGGATTAAATGATTATCAGTTAGTGTCCTTGTATTTTTGTTATATCGTCAGGCAAAATACTTTTATAATAAATATATGGGTATTCATAAAAAATCATAATTTTTTTAACAGACTCTCTGTCACCTGATAATCAAAAGGTGGCAGAGAGTCTGTTTTTATATCCGCTTATTTCTAAATCTCAACTCTTTATCAGGGACTGCAGTTTCACAGAAAACCTGTTATTATATGCTGCTATATCTCAATGATAACATCTGATGTTTTTTATGATGATTTAAGGGTATTTCTGAACAGAGCATTAAACACCGAAGGATATCTTCTGACTCGTAAGGTTCGGAGGATATCCTTTTATATTTTATTTATACTTCGCACATGAAAAATTACTGTGCATCCTGAAAAATCAATAGTAAGCAGCGAGAAATCAACTATGTTAATAATAAGGAGTTAGGTTCAGGAATTCGGGAGGGAAACCCGGAAGAAGGGGGGAAAAGAAAAAAATCGCAAAAAGTGACGTTGCGTATATACCAACTGGTGAAGGCTGGCTGTACTTAGCCGCAGTAATGGATTTGTGCGGACGTAAAATAGCAGGAATGGCTGAATGAACAGCATTTTAAAACCAGAGATGAAGCAAAAAAGCAGTGTTTGAATATATTTGGATATTCTACAACAGAAAAAGAGTTCATGCGTCAAATGGATACATGACTCCTGAAGAATATTATTCAAAATGTGCATAGAAAGGATTGATTAAAATGCCGATAATAGAGTAAGTGACTATCACTATGATTTTTTCCATTGAAATAAATATCAAGTAGTGATATAACTAAAACAAGAAGAAATTGGAAGAGACCTGTGGGTTTGATGACTCAAAAATTTCGGATCCGGTTCACTTTCATAATATAGGAGGAAATACAATGTCAAAAAAATACTTTAAGAAAACTCTCGCAGGAATTTTTGCAATTGCAATTGTAACTTCATCTGTTCCGCTTACACCGTATACTTCGTTTTTTAAACAGGTATCAATAATGGCAAGTGCGGAGATAATAGAAGTTAGCTCATGGGACGAGTTGAAGACGAAAATCAATGAAGCAGTTGACGGAGAAGAAACACAGATTACTTTAACGGCTGATATAACTGCGTCAGACACTGATAGTTATATCAAAATTGATAATAGTAAGGTTATTGTTCTTGACCTTAACGGATATACGCTTGACAGAGGACTTAGCACAGCTACTGAATATGGTTATGTTATCGGCAATAAAGGAACTCTTACAATATGTGATGAAAGTGAAAAGCAGACAGGAAAGATTACCGGCGGAAATTGTAGTACTATCGGCGGCGGTATCTATAACCTCGGTACATTAACAATAAATAGCGGAAGCATCACTGGAAATACTTCTTCTTACGGCGGTGGTATCTACAACAAAAGTACATTAACAATAAGCGGCGGAAGCATCACTGGAAATACTTCTTCTTACGGCGGCGGTATCTATAACCACGAAGGTACATTAACAATAAATAGCGGAAGCATCACTGGAAATACTTCTTCTTCTAACGGCGGCGGTATCCATAACTACGGAGGTACATTAACAATAAACGGCGGAAGCATCACTGGAAATACTTCTTCTTACGGCGGCGGTATCTACAACAGAAGTACATTAACAATAAGCGGCGGAAGCATCACTGGAAATACTTCTTCTTCTTCCGGCGGCGGTATCTATAACCACGAAGGTACATTAACAATAAATAGCGGAAGCATCACTGAAAATACTTCTTCTTACGGCGGCGGTATCTATAACTACGAAGGTACATTAACAATAAATAGCGGAAGCATCACTGGAAATACTTCTTCTTCTTCTTCCGGCGGCGGTATCTACAACAAAAGTACATTAACAATAAGCGGCGGAAGCATCACTGGAAATACTTCTTCTTCTTCCGGTGGCGGTATCTATAACTACGAAGGTACATTAACAATAAGTGGCGGAAGCATCACTGGAAACAGCTCTGCAACACATGGCGGCGGTATCAATAAAAACGGAGGTACATTAACAATAAACGGCGGAAATATTTCAGACAACACTGCTCAATCGCGCGGCGGCGGTATCCATAACTACGGAGGTACATTAACAATAAACGGCGGAAACATCACAGGAAACAGCTCTGCAGCATATGGCGGCGGCATATTTGCAAACGCATCTGGCAATATAACGGTTGGCGGCTCTGCTATTATCAATGGAAATCTGTCTACTCATTCGTCAGACGGCATTGAGGAAAGTAATATTCATTTGCAAGCTGACAATGGAGCGCAGGCAAAATTACAGATTTCTGAAACCACACCTCTTACAAACAGCGCAAGCATCGGCATTACGGTTTGGCTTGACAGCGGATGGGATGAGAATACAGACATTTCAACTTTCATTGATGGACTGACTGCCGATAATGCAAAACAGATTTTTGCAACGAATTGCGGTGCAGCGAAAAGAGAAACTATTTACTACATTACGGCGGAAGACGGCAAATTTGTCACAACAACAGAAAAGCCTGCCGCCGGCAATACAATTCCGAATTCCACGCTGACATGGGAAATCAACGACGGCGTTCTGACCATTACAGGCGATGACGAAGCATTCCCTGAATGCTGGGTAAATGATGCAGCGGTCGAATGGTGCGACAAAAAGGATGAAGTCACAGAGGTCGTATTTGATACGCCGAACCTGACAAAGCTTGGCAGCGCTGCTTTCTATGAATTCCCGCTGGCGAAAATCACTCTGCCTGATACGCTTACTGAAATCGGTTATGCTGCATTCAAACACTGCGCTCAACTGGAATCGCTGGATATCCCGAAGGGCGTAAAAGAAATTCCATGCAGTCTGCTGGAGATGGAACAGGACGAGAGTAATAATTGGGCTTCGATTACTTCGCTGACATCGATCTCAATGGCATCGGATGTTACGAAAATCGACGGATGGGCATTTGCCAACTGTACCCATGTTACAAGCTTTGACGGATTAGCAGACAGTCTAAAAGGCCTCACCTCGCTGGGTGAAGGTGCATTAATGGGTATCAGTATCAGCGATATTTTGATTTATATCCCGGAAACACTGAATCAGACAAGCATTGGCAGATTTACTTTCAACGGCGCTAATCTTGGTACTGATTTGGAGATCCCCTCATTCATTACTGAACTCGGTGAAAACGCATTTGGCTGGGCAAACCTCGAACACGTGATTATTCCTGCATCCGTTTCAAAAATCGATAAAAATGCGTTCATAGGATGGGGCAACCTGAAAACCATCACCCTGTTAGGTGCTGCCGATTCCGTAGCCATCGATGATGAGGCGTTTTCAGGCAACAATGTTAACGGGAACACGATGACCTTCTATGTTCCTGCATCTCAGGTTGATGCTTATAGAAGCATGAAGGCTTTGGAAGGCTCGAAAGTCATCGGTCAGGCAACTGCAACCTTCAATCTTGGCGGCAAGGGTGAGAATTTCACCCTGAATACTGACAGTGAAACGAAAATCACTAAGCCAACGGATCCGACTGCTGACGAATTTATCTTTGGCGGCTGGTACACAGACGCAGACTGCACTGACGGTAACGAATTTGATTTCGCAAATGCACTGACAGAAGATATTACACTTTATGCAAAGTGGGAAGAAACGGCAACTGTCACATTTGATATGCAGGGACATGGTATAGCAGTTGCTCCGATCACTGTTAAGTCAGGCGATAAAATTGAAGAACCGACTGTTCAAAATGAGGACGAATATATATTCTGCGGCTGGGGAAATAATGCAGCGTATGATTTACCATTTGATTTCAGTAATGAAATTATTGATGATACAATTATTTATGCAAGATGGTGCCCAATTTCGGCTGCCTGTGGCGATAACCTCATGTATAAATTTGATGAAGCATCAGGTGAACTGACCATTTATGGTGACGGCACCGAAATATATAATTACGACTCTGAATGGCCGGATTACTACGGCTTGCCAATTAAGAGCATCAAGTTTGAAACCAAAAATCTTGAAACTATTGGTGCTTTCGCTTTCAGTTGCCTCAGTGATGTTACAGATATCACAATTCCGGCTTCTGTTAAAACTATTAACAACTATGCGTTTGAAAATTGTGAATCTCTGTCAACTCTTACATTTGAGGGTGATTCCGTTCCTGATTTCAATGGAAACGATGTGTTCAAAAACTGTAAACCGGACGTGATATATGTTCCTGCCGGATGTCTTGATGCATATAAGGCCGTTTTGGCTGGCTATGCTGACCAGATTCAGGAGACATCCACAGTAGAAGCAAAGGGTTATTCTGTATCCTATAACGGTGATGTTACGATCAACTTCCACTATCTGGTGAGCGAGTCCTACAAGAACGGCTATGTAAAATTCAGTGACGACACACAGGTCCGTGCATCAGATGCACTCATAGATTCAAACAAATACTGTGTATTCCCAATCAGTATGCCTGCAAAGAATATGTACGATAAGATAACTGCACAGTTCTATGATGAGGAAGGCAACGCTGTCGGAGATGCTGTCACATTTGATCTCGTTACATACACGGATGAGGTAAAAGCATACGATTCTAATTACGCTGATTTTGTGGACAGTTTCCTTGAATACGGTGCACAGGCTGCTGCATATTTCGGTATCAGCGGAGCACCTGCCGGTAAGGAATACTCTTCGGAAGAATTTACCATAATCTCCGATGCACTGAAAGAAAAATATGCGTATGTCAACATGGGTGAGAAATTTGTAGGTGCAACATTGTTGCTGCAATCCACTCCCAAACTCCGTCTGTACTATAGCGAAACATTCTCAGATGCTGAGCAGAATGAACTGAATCCTGATTTGTTCTATACCGAGCAGAAAGTATCACCCACACAGTTCAACACAAAAACATTGAACGGATACTCTGTCTATAACTACATCTACAAGGCTATGAACTGCAATGATGAGGGACTGAAAAAACTCTGTGCAGCACTCTACGATATGAGTAAGGCTGCGGCAAAATTGAATTCTTAAATCTGATAAAAGGAATATACAATTATGAAAAACATTTATACAACACCTGAAATGGAAGTAATAGAGTTTGAGTCAGAGGTTGTAATCACAACAAGTGGTATTACCCCTGTATAGAAAAAGCTCATAATTCGTCTAAGAACAAGTATAAATACAAAGCTAATATGAGCTGCGTAATATCTCTGATTGACGACTATATTATAATCTGTACAAATCTTAAATCAATGCTGAAAATGCAAAGCTCCCGGAAGGTGAGAAAAGTACTGCGTAAAGAATATTAATATCAAAACAAACAGGTCTTCTGATTTTATCGGAAGACCTGTTTAAATTTATGGAAATACTTTCTAAGGCTGAGAAGACAAGGAAGCAGCATGGGTATCATCATACGTTTAATTTTTGTCTTGAAACAGTAATGAAAATATGATAGAATAGTATTGTATTTTGAAAATTAACAGATGAAAATCTTTCTTTGATTCAGTTGGTTAAATTCTGATTTGTCAGGATGTTTGGAAATTTAATAAATAACAACACAGAGCTTTGAAAATAAAAAATAAAATTCTGTAAAAAAAGGGTGGGCACACTCAGCATGAGGGGGGGAAAACCTCAGCATGAGGGGTGGTGAAATACAGCACAAATTTTTTCAGAGTACATATTTATGATGTTTGAAACGTATGAAAAATCCTAAAATAGCTAAAATATTAAGAACGGTGTTTTTTTGACAGTGCAAAAAACAAATATGTTATAATAGAACCATAGAAAAGAACAAAACCAAATATAACAGGTTTTGAATCAATATTTTAAATTTTTAGGAGGAATACACCATGGGCACAATCAGACATCTTACCGGCGGTACTGATGAATTAAGAAAGTCCGCTTCAACAATCAGCAATCTTTCAACAGACATTTTTAAAAATTATGAGGCAATCGTTACTTTAGTAAACGGTGATCTTTCGGATGTATGGCAGGGCTCAGGCGTTGATGCTTTCAAGGCTGCTATCGAAGAGATCAAGCCGGCATTCAACAAGCTGCATGAATTAATGAACGAATACAGCGAACAGATCACAAACATAGCTACTGCATATGACAGCCAGGAACAGGAATTAAAATCAGCAGCTGCAGGAATCAAATTTGAATAATTGAGAGGTGTTAGATATGGCTACAGAGAAAATATTTTTAAATTCCAACGAAATCAGAAACTGTGCTCAGAAAATTTCTAAATATGATTCAGATATCATGGAACTTTTAGGACAGTTTGAAAGCGAAATGAGAAGAGTTGAAGGTTACTGGGAATCAGAAGCTTCAGAAGAAATGAAGGAAGCTTTCGAAATGCTCAAGCCTTCATTCACAAAATTCCATAACTACAACGTAAAGGTTGTAAATCACCTCAACACAAACGTAGCAGACGCAAGAGACGCTCTTGACGCAGCTCTTAAGAACAACGCATCAAATCTCAAGCGTACAATCTGATAAGTTAATATTACGATCGATAGAAACAAATCCTGTTTTCTGAGAAACAGGATTTGTTTTTGAAAATGAATTATAATTCGAGGGAAGTGTTATTATGAACGTTACAAGAGCTGATCTTGAGGAACTCAGATACAGTATAAGAAGAATAGATCTGATAGCTGAACAGTACCAGTCAGTATACTGCGCAATGTACGATGTTATCAGAAATGAACTGACAACCTGCTGGATCGGTGAGGACATGAATTCATTTCTTACAAATGTTGAAAGTGTAAGATACAGATTTGAAAAAATGTATGAGATCATGAAATCATATAAACGCTTTCTGGAACAGGTCGTTGCAAATTATGAAGAACAGATCCGAAGAGCCGAAGAAGAGGCAAGGCGCCTTGAAGAAGAAGCGAGAAAAGCTGCCGAAGCCGCAGAACAGGAAGCGGCTCAGGGATAAAAAAATTAAAAAATCAGAGAATGCAAAAGCTGCACTCTCTTTTTTTGAAATTTATCAGATATGACCAACGATTTTTGAATTACAATACTTCTTGAATAAAATGCGAAGGGAGATCTGTATATGAGCATTTCAAAGCGTATAATAAGCTTTACTACGTCTGCTGTTCTGGCAGCAACGTTTGTATTGTCAACATCAGGATGCAGCCTGAGGGAATTTTTTAATCCTGAAGACCCGAATGTCGGAAACATTCAGGTTGATCCGATGGATGACGGAGTAGTTACCAATGAAGAGTGGCTTGCAATGGTCAACGACGCTTTTGGTACTCAGGGTGAAGACGGAGAATCAGACCTTGATGTTGCCAAAAGATACGGTTTTGTCGGAGAAAACGAAGAAGTTGATCTTGCAGCCCCTCTGAGCAATATGTTCGCAACAAGTACTGTGGCAAGAGCTTCAGGAATCGTTGATAAGAATGCCACAAATGAGGAAATAGTTGCAGCTGCTGTGGAAAACGGAATCATAGGACCTGATTCGGATCTTACAGATCCGTCAAGCGCAGCAGAAGCACTTGACAATGCACAGCATGACTGGATGTACAGAGATGTTGAGCAGCATGAAGATATTCAGTATATGGACAATCTTATTGATTTTAAGGATTGTTCTGCTGATCTGTTCAAGGTTACAGAGGGTGCGGCTTCTACAGGCGTAGTAATGCCGGATGCTCAGGCTGAGCAGCTCAAGACAGGAAGCATATTTATCCTTCCTCCAACTGAAGAACACAGAGCAGGACAGGCTGTAAAGGTTCAGTCAATTATCAAAAACGGTGACGGAACTTCTTCAATAGTCGGATATACTCCTCAGTTAGGCGAGATATATGACAAATTTGAAGTAAGCGGTCAGTTTGATCCGAATCTTCAGGATATCAAGTCTCTTTGTAAAGATGCAGAGATAACAATAGGAAATACAACAGAGCAGGTATCTGCCGATACTGCAGATATTCCGGAAGCATCAGCTCTCGGATGTGCTTCGGATGATGCTTCCATTGTTCAGACCGGTGAAATAAATATTCCTACTATTAACATCAGCGTTCCGCTAACTTCAATTGCACCTACTGTAAATACAGATCACGATACTACAACAACTAAGGAACTTACAGTAAATGCAACTATCAGCAATATCAAATTGACAACAGATTTTGATATCGATTTCCATCTTTTTGATCTTCCTGATGTTTATGCGTACTGTGCACTTGACTATAAGACATCTGTAAGTCTTAAAGCTTCTATCGGTACAGAAGGATCACAGGATGCTGATTCTGCATATCAGGGCCTTAGCGATGCAGATATGATAAATGCCATGAACGGAACAGCATTTGAAGAGACAGTTCCTGTTGTTGAAGTTCCGTATGAGGTAGCACCGGCATTCAGTGTAAGATTTGTAGTATCATTTGTTGTAACAGCCAACGGATACATTATGGTTGAAGTTTCAAATTCACATCATCAGGGATTCCTTGTTGAAAACGGAAACTTCTCAACATTCCACGAAGCAACAGATCCTGTATTTGATGTAAAGGTATCAGCAAGTGTCGGACTCCTGTTTGAATTCAAGCTTTCATTCAACTTCGACCTTGTAAACGAAGGACTTATCGCATTAACACTCAGAGTTGGTCCTGTTCTCGAAGGAAAAGGAACATTCTACTCAGATATGGCATGCTTTGACATTTCGTTCTACCTGTCGCTGACGCTGTCGCTAAAATTCCACAGTCTGATCATGAAGGTACTTCACGATCCGAAACTGACGCTGACACTGCTTGGCGATGACTCGAAGAATCCTTGCCGAGGCAACGGACACGGAGAACTTAAGAACGGTTCGTTCAGCTTCCTGGATGCATGTTCACGAACTGCGACAACGACAACAGCAGCTACAACCAACGCACCTTCAACTCCTGTCGGAAGACTTCAGTTTGACAGATCATATTACACACTGAGTCAGGGCGGTTCACTTACAATAGGTTTCAAGACAATGCCTGCAGGCGTGAGCAGATCTGATATAATCTGGACATCATCAACACCTGGTAAGGTTACTGTTGATGCAAACGGTACAATAACAGGTGTAGCACCAGGTTCATCACTTATCACTGCTAAGACTAAGGACGGCAAACACTACTTCACATGTTCAGTATCTGTAAGAGCGGCATCAGGCAATACAGGTTCTGTCAGCAGAACAATTCCTCAGAATGAGTCAGTAATATATTCCGCATAATATATACACCTTGATTTTTCTACTACAGGCCCCGCGTTTTATTATAAGATGCGGGGCTTGTATTTTGTTTGAAAGAATCTGTAAAATCCTCTGACGAAGTATACAAAAATGAATCTTTTTTCAATATTTTTTCGTCAAAATATTGAAATTATATATCAAAATAGGGTATAATATAAGTAGTATATATGAAAGTGGAGTGAGAGCTTTGTTTGGGAAAAATACTTTTAATCTGAAGACAGTTTTTAAAAATGAACAGACATTTTTGATATTAAAACTTAAGAAAAAGGAAATGGTAAATGAAAGTCTTATCCGGTCAATTGAGCATTCGGATTTTTCTGCACTGATAAATGCATCATGGACAAAAGCAGGCGGTTCAAACAGACTGACATTTAATATCAGCAATCTCGTAAGTCTTGCGGAATATATAAAAACAGGGATACCTCAGGATAAATTTTTTGAGATGACCGATCAGATAAGGCAGATCCTCGAAAGATGTTCCAAAGCTTCGATGCCTCTGAATAATCTTGTCTGCAGTCTGAAGTATTCATATTATGATATAAAAAGCGGAAAAATTCATATGATATATGCTCCTGTATCGAACGGCACATACAAATCAAATGTTACAAAATATCTTTACATGTTTACAAAAAAAGCTCATGTGATCGAGAGTGACAGCAATGTTATGAGCAGATACAGACATTTTCTCGATGAAAGAATGTTTCTTCAGAAAAAGCGCAAGGATAAAAACGCAGTATTTTCCTATAACGATCTTTATAATTTCCTTCATGAGATAAAAGCAAACAAAAAACATGAAGAACCGGTTCCGAAAGAGGAAAACGATCATCACGAGACCTGTGAACCTTTGCGTTTTGAGAGAAAAAAAGACGGTACTTTAAAAGCCGGTGCTGAAGAAAGAGCCGGAAAAGTAAATTCCGGAACAGTAAAGGCAGGAGCTCCGAGAAGGCAGGAAATAAAAAAAGAGGTTTACCTTGAGGATGCAGGATATATAAAGCATGCCATTACACGGTTTCCGTTCGTTCTCGGAAGAGATGATTCATCTGACCTTGTTATCAATGACAAGTATGTCGGTTCGAAGCATGCTCAGATAGTAAATGAGAACGGAAAGTATTATCTGGTAGATAACAACTCAACAAACGGAACTTATGTTGACGGTGCACAGATAACAAGATATGAACTGAAAAATGAATCAAAGTTCTTTATATATGATATTCCGTTTATTTTCTTCATTAAGGATCAGTCCGATACTCAACAGGAGGAAAAGCCGATCCCTCCGCAGACAAAGACGGTTGCTGTTACGGAAAGAAAGCAGACCGGAAAATGTCTTTCATATATTGAGGATGTACAGAACAAGATAAACTTTCATATCATGTCCTATCCGTGCCAGCACAGTGAGCTGCCCGGCATCGAAATAGCAAAGGAAAATAACAGGATAGTTCTTAAAAATATATCATGTGAATCACTGACGATCGAATCCGAACAGTTTGCTGTCGGAGATGAGTTTCAGCTGTTCTCAGGATGTTCATTCAGTCTTGACGGTAAAAAGTTCAAGTTCTACATAAAGGACTGATAAAGCTCATTATGGCTTTTGAAGGGAAGTGATCTTATCAGATATTTGTTTACTTATTATACAGACAAAGGACCATGCCGTGATGTAAACCAGGACGCTCTGTGCTTCAGAGCTGCCGAATACGACGGGAATACATATCTTTTTGCAGCTGTCTGTGACGGAATGGGTGGTCTCTCTGAGGGAGAAAAGGCGAGCTCATATATAATAAAAAAACTTACAGAATGGTTTTCCGGATATTTTTCCGCACTTATAAAACAGAAAAAAGGAATGCTCGATATCAGAAAAAATCTTGACGAATATCTCCATATCCTCAATGACAGGATCAACGGTTATTCGGCAGGAAAAGGAATATCCATAGGAACAACGATGACCGCATTTCTGATTTTTGGAAATGAAAAAAGAATGCTGACAGCGCATGTCGGTGATACGAGAGCATACAAGATCACTGATTCCGACATTGAAGTACTGACTCATGACCATTCGGTAGTTGGTGAAGAGGTACTTGAAGGAACGCTTACCGAGGAAAAGGCCAATAAGGATTCCAGACAAAATCAGCTTGTAAAGTGCATAGGTGCTGAGTTTGAGGATATTTCATATGATTATCTGATATCTGATGCCGAGGACTGCTGCTATATGCTCTGTTCTGACGGTTTCAGAAAAGAAATATCGATAAAGGAACTTCACGAAGCCCTTAAACCATCAGCCATTTCTGACGAAGCTCATGCGCAGGCTGTACTAAAAAAGCTCACAGATACATGTATTGAGAGAAAAGAAAATGACAATATTACTTCTCTGCTTCTAAAAATATTTTGATAAAAGGAGTGATTCCGGTTGCTGAAAAAGGGTGATATATTATTTGATCAGTTTCTGATCGATGAAGAAATAGGTGCCGGCGGAACTTCGACTGTTTTTAAAGCGTTTGATCTCCAGTCAAATAAAGCTTTGAGAGCCGTTAAGGAAATTTACGGCGATGAAGAGAGCATTCAGGACATAATTGCTGAGTCATCTCTTATGGCAGAGCTTTATGAGAGCAAGGGAAAGTATAATTTCATTCCGAATATTATTTTCAGACAGGAATCAGGCGGAGAATTTTTTATAGTCATGGACTATATTGACGGAGTGAACATGTCAGAGATAATAAAGGACAAAATACCGATATCGTTTGAAAAGACGGTTGAATACGGAAAAGATATCTGTTCTTTTATGAAATTTCTGCATGAACGACACAGACTTTACAGTGATATGAAGCCTGAAAACATTATGGTCCTGAGAGAAAAAAAGACAGCTGCAGGTTCATCCGATCACTTCAGCAGTCTGAAATTTATCGATTTTGGTGCAACCATTGACTTCGGTGAGCAGACGATAGCCTATTCACCGGCTTATGCGGCTCCTGAGCAGTACATAGGACACTTTGAGGGAATTTATCCCGATGAAAGAACTGATATTTTTAATATCGGTGCGACACTTTTTCACATGATAACCGGAAAACCGGGTGAAAATGTGTTTTATCAGCGAAATAATCTTATCACGGATCTAAGACCTTCTTATGACAGGTTTCATTTTGATCCTGATATGAACATAGACAAGGGTTTAATAAAAATTATTCAGAAATGTGTAAAGGATGATCCCGGAGAGAGATATTCTTCATGCAGCGAAGTATTCAGAGCACTTGAAAAGCTTTCAGAGCGAAAGCATAATCTGATAAGTTCTGTTCTTATTGCAGCATCTGCAGTGATGGCGGCAGCAGGAATATTTTCTTTTTCAAATTATCACAAAGCTCTTGATGCAAAATATTCTGATTTTATCTCAAAAGGTGATAATTCGGTTATAGCAGAAGAAAAATTTGATTACTACCTTGAAGCAGTAAATATAAAGCCTGAAAATGAGGAAGGATATCTGAAGCTGATAGGCTCCTGTTCATTTGATGAAATGGATAATGACGGAACAGATGACATGCTCTATACAAATTATGAAGGAAGCAAGCTTCGAAATGTCATTGCTCTTAATCAGAATTTGCTTATAAAAAAAGGGACATATTCAAAAATCCAGTATGATACCGGAAAACTTGTGCTGTTTTACGGTATGGAAAACAGTGACGTCAGAGGTTTTAAGGAACTGGAAAAATCGAGACTTAAATCATCCATGGTATATTTTGATGATGTAATGAATTCGCAAAATGACAAGCTTCTGACGCCGGATGAAAAGAAATTTGCAGGGATATATTATCACATAGCGGATTTTTACTGCAATTATCAGAAGCGAATAGAGGACGGCGAGGTAAACGAACCGGTTTCAATCGCAGATCTTCAGTTCCTGGTTGATGAAGCAGCATCTGAAAACGAATGTGACTACGTTCGTCTGGAGATCCTTTACATGGTTCTTGATCTTCTTGATGATTCCATGAACACTCCTGATGATCTGACTCCGGATTCAAAATCATCGCTTATATCGCAGATCAGAAGCATTGCATCTTCAATAAATGCTGTCCGTATTCCATCAGCTGATCAGACACTTGTTTCAGATATACTGGAGCTGTGCTGATCGTGTGATGTACCTGACAGTCAAAAATCCTCAGGAAAGGAACGATGCTATGACAGAAATTAACAGAACACTTTCCGGTCGTTATCAGCTGGACAAAATAATAAGCAGTTCAGAGTCTGCGACAGTATATCGTGCTTATGATCTCGGCGCTGACCGTGTTGTACGAGCTGTCAGGCAGATATCAGGTGATACGGGCAAAACGGATGAGGCAAGAAATGCCTATACTTTGATGGGCAGCCTTTTTGCCAAAAATACAAAGTACAATTTTATACCAAATGTAATTCAGCAGATAGATGAAGATAATGATCTGTATATTGTCATGGAATATGTTCAGGGAGAAAATCTCGGAGAACTGGCAAAGAAAAAAAGTATTTCAAATAAAAAAACGATAGAATATGCAAAGGACATGTGTACTTTTATCTCCTTTATGCATGAACAGAAATATACCACCGGAACGATGGATCCGGACAATATTCTTGTTATAAGAGGCGATGATTCGTCGTCACACGGCAGTAAGTCAAAGAGACTTGTAAATCTTAAATTTATAGATTTTTATCATGCAAAGCCGTTTGGTGAAAAAACAGGTTCCTTTTCACCGGAATTTGCTTCACCGGAACAGTTTAAAAGCAGGTTTGAAGATATTTATCCTGATGAAAAAACAGATATTTTTAATCTTGGTGCGGCTGTATATTACCTTGCATCGGGAACTAAGCCGCTGCCGGTTTACAAAAATGAGGGAAATACTCAGGATGATCTCAGAAGTTCATTGGAAAGATTTGATCTTCAGAACAGCAAGGAAATAAGTCCGGGATTAAAAATGATCCTTCAGAAATGTCTGAACGATGATCCTGAAAAAAGATACTCTTCTACAAATGAACTGTATAAGGCACTTGAAGACCTTAGCGAAAACAAAGCAGTAAAAAGAGCTGCACTTCTGTTCAGTACAGCGTTCCTGCTTCTTATATCAGGCACATTTTCAACGATACAGGCTCAAAAGGCAAGCCTTCAGAAATACGACTATTATTTTGATAACGGCAACAAATCAAATGATCCGATGGATAAAATAGATTTTTTTGAAAAGGCGATCCAGACTGATCCGAAGCAGCAGGAAGCATATCTGAAGCTTATCGATGCATGCTGTTATTCCAAAAACGGCGACAATGACAGTGAGAGCATGTTCTCGTCAGTGGAAAAAGCTCATCTGATGCGTGTTCTGTCAGAAAACAAAGACCTTCTGATAAGAGAAAATATTTATGAAAAAATTATTTTCGAATACGGAAAGCTTATCTGGTATCATGAAGAATACGGACTCGGTCAGAATGATGACAACAGGATCACAAGAATGAGAGATGCTGCACCGTATTTTAATGAAGCAATTACAATTGCAGGCGGTTCGACACTTTCAGATGCAAACCGAGACATGGCTCAGACTTATTATAATATCGGTAACTTTTACAACAGTATTATAAATACTGACAGCGAAAGCAAAAACAACACAGAGCTGTATTTGAATTTCTGGAATGATCTTCACAATATGACAGATTATGTGGTTGAAAGCAGTGAATCGAAGAACGATCTTATCAAGCTTGAAACCTTTAGAACATCTATAGATGCGCTGGGCAGCTATTCGTATTATTTTAATATGTGCGGGATCGGGTTTGATGAACAGATGGCATTTTACGATCTCATAAAAGAAAACATTGACAAATGTGAGCCTGATGAAAGTCTTACTCAGCTTATTATCATGAAGGAAGAAATAGATGAAAGCTGTATACAGTGTCTTGATTCAATAGCAATTACATTTGGAAGTTTTTCCTGATTACAGCAGAGGTGAATAAACATATGGATCCGTTATTGTGGAAAAGACTTGCGATCATATTTTTTATAGCAGCAGGTGTTTTTATACTTGCGTTTGTATACTATTCAGTTAAGCATAAGGTCATATCATCGGTTCTGTATGATATGAAACAGAAAAAAATCAAAAAGAATATACCGGATCCTTATAACGAGGTGAAGGAAAAATCACCTGATAAAATTACATCTTCACCTAAGGTGAGTGAAAATATCAAAAAATCAACGATGATAAAGCAGGCTGTCAGTTCATCTGAAAATATCAGAAAAACAGTTGCTGTCGGCAGTGAAAATCAGCCGGTAATGAAAACGGTAGCCTTAAAAAAAGGAGCACCGGAATCATCGTCTGATCCGATGCAGTATACTGTGGCTGCAGCAAAGAGAAATAATACAGGCAACAGTATGAAATTTGTTATAATAAGAAGTGAAACGTTTATGACATGTGCTGATGATGAGATCAGCTGTATAGATAATGTCTGACGCAGCATATTTGATATCCAAGGAGAAAAAATTAATAATGAAAAAGCAATTTGTCAAAAAAATCAGGAAAGCACTTGCAGTATTAACAGGAGCGGCATTTATTTGTTTATTATCCGTTCTTACTGTTACGCATGCTGAAGGAACGGTTGATCTGAGTATTGAAACAAAAGAAATCAATATAAATGATATTCCTGCCGACAGAAAAGTATATTTAGCCATAAATCTTGACAATGATCCTGATGCTGATCGGTTAGGGCTGTTAATACAGGCAGATTCGCGATTGATAACTCGTTTTGGAGAGTTATGCAGGTCAGATAAATACAATGTATCTTTTGGAGATTACAGTACTGATCCTCACGTTGAATCAATTGATGTGTTTCTGACAGATAACTGTGACAACAGTGGAAATGTTGCAGAACTGTGTTTTTACCTTCCGGATAATTGTGTTCCGGGAGATTATTATGAAGTTGGATTTACAAATGAAATTGTAAAAAGTTGTCAGATTTGTTATGGAAATTTAGAGACAGGATGGCATTATGGGTTTGAATCATTTGGAAGGCTGACTTCAGGAGGAATAAGAATAACAGGTGATACACAGGCACCTGAACCGCCACAGGTTCAAAATGATGAGCCTGTGCAGAACGTTCAGCAGCCTGAAGCACCTCCGGCATCTGAAAATCCGCCGGCAAATCCGTCACAGACTGAACAGCAGACAGAGAATACTGAAACGCCCGAAATTACATCAACAGTATCGGAAATCGGGTCATCAGTATCAGTATCCACAGTCACATCTTCAGATACTGTAAAAAAATCAGTTACGACCGATGAATTATCAATAACGGAGTATTATGGCGAAACAGAATCGTTTATTCCGGAAGAACCTGATCACAAGGAAAACAATAACAAAAGTTATTTAGTATACATACTTATCATTGCCGGTGCCGCAGTTATAGCGGGGACTGTGATTTTCATTATAAACAAGGAAAAGAAAAAATCATAAATGCAAGGAGAAACGCTTATGAAGAATAAAGAACTACTTAGAAGAACGACTGCTTTTATATCAGCATTGTCACTTGTCTATGCCACAGTGATCGCACAGACAGACGGCGTCCTTGTAAAAGGGGCCGAAACAACTACGGTTACCGGTCAGAATGAACCGCAAGCCTCTCAGACAACTCCGAACACAGTAAATGAGACGACTGTTCCTGAAACTACAGCAGATACTTCAGCTGTGACAGAGCCTGCAGTAACGACAGTATCTGCCTCATCAGAAGCAGCAGAAGCAACCACAGCTTCTGTCACAACGCCGGCATCTTCTTCAGAAACTGCTGTTCCGCAGACAGAAGAAACTACGACAGCAGCCACGGTGACAACAGAAGAAACAACGACTGAAACAACTGTGCCGACTTATTCATATAATTACACTCTGATTTTTGATAACGATATTGAGTATAACGCTGTAAGCAGATTAGCAAAAAAAATCAGCGGTACAGATAGTGTTAATGTCAGTGATAAAGGAAATTCCAGATATGAATGTTCTTTCACTTCAGAAAACGATTCGTTCAACTTGTCAGACGCTTTGGATAAATCAGGTGCTTTGGAAACCATTAATACAACAAAATATTTCAGAACAGGCAGCGGTGACAAGCTTCAGTATTTTTCAAAATCTGTATCCAAAGACGGAACGACAGTAAATTTTTATGCTTGCTACTATTTAATTCTGGATAGTGATTCTAAAAAATTCACATCTCAGAATGACGGAAATTTTTGGGTAAATAATGACGAATTAAATTTAACCGGCAAAATATTCATGCGAGACGGAACGATTTTTGCAGAAAAAGGACTCTCTCTCTCATTTAGTGCAAGGAAAGGTTACACACCTTTATTCGGACAGGCAGATATACCGGCCAGCGGTAAATATACTGACAAAAACAATTATCTTTACTGTAAGATTTCTGAAACCGGCAAGAATTATGATGTTTTGATGGAGCTCAGAAATAATAACAATAACACCACCAATAAAGTAGCGGATGTTTTTAGTCAGAGGTTTGAAAAGCCTCTTCTTAAAATAGAATGTAATGCGCCGGATGGATGCGATCTGGAAATAAACAACACTGATTATCGTAATAAACATACTCTTTCATGGTATGAAGATCAGGAAAGAGCTTTACATGTTAAAGTTAAAAAAGACTATGATTTTGATCTTTTTGTCGTAAAAAAAGACTCTGCCGGCAATATAACAGATAAAGAACAGATCGATAAAAGTAAGTCGTCAGAGTATTACGAAAAAATATTTGAACACTCTGATATGCTTACGGCTGAAGGAAATATGTACAGCAGTCAGATCAGTCTGTATATAGACGTATATATCAAGCAAAGAAAATATGATGTTTACCTTGATGAAGAAAAGAAAGATTCACAGGGTTCCTATGAAGTATATAAAGAAAACGAAAAAAAATATGTTAATATTCCATATTTTGAAACGAATAGCAATGAAACGTATTTTCTTGATTACATTGAGTATGATGATAAATATACCGGTGACAGTAAATTGAAGAGCTTGTCAGAAGTGCTGGATTCCAGTGATACTAATAAATTTTTGTACATATGTCCTTATGACAACGAATCTGATCATATAAAATCTCTTCATTATAAAAAAGTCAATATCGGAGAGGCAAATATAAGTTTTGATTGTTCACTCAGAAATGCACAGAGCAGGACAGTAAATACAAAATCAGTTGACTATAATATCTTTTCAATTACTCCTATAGATCCAAATGAAGAGTATCACATAATATATTCTTTATATGGTAAGGAAGTAATAAGAGATCAGTTTGCATTAGTAGATAATCATTCAGCTATGAAATTTGTACTCCTTTCACGTTCAATGACATCAGATTATATGGTCATTGAATCAGTTCTGAAAAAAAACGGTGATGAAGTAACTCAGATAGAACTCAATCCTTCTGACAGACTTATTTATTTTGATAAAACTTCTCCTGAATTCAATGCTCAGAAAACCGTGATGTATCAGTATGATTCAGAAAAAGAATACATTATCAATACTTCAGGAAAAGAAAGTGAAGAGGAAAAATGGTATAATCAAGCAATAAATCTTGATGTTTATGTATCTGATAAATCCAACGGAATATCTGACAATGATATCAGAACAAAACTTGATACAATATCAGGAAATGCATCGGAGATCTCGTCTATTGTTATAAGCGATGCCGTTCCTTCCGAAAACGGTAAATTATCCAGAACAAATGAGTTTTTTGAATTTTCTAAAAACAAAAACGGTTCATGGGTCAAAGGTCAGCATTCACAGCATGTTATGAATATTGATTTTTCATATGCTGACAGCAGTACAAATACATACAGTCCTGCTGCAGATACTGAGAATAACGGCTATACTTTTTCCTTTAAGATCACTCCGCTTAATAAAAAATCAAATATTAACAAGAAGATGTATATAACTGTATATGATATCAACAACAACAGCAGGACGATCGAGATGAATGTCAGATATGACGGAATTGCTCCGGATGCTTCAGAGATATCATTATCAGGACTTGTAAAAAACAGAGAAGGAAAAGATGTTGTATTAAAGGGAAATAATGATCTGTATGAACTTGTTTCCAAGGTCACAGCAGATGATGTTCAGCTTAAGACTCCGGTAGAAATAATATATGACAAGCTGGATGAAACAGCATGCAGATTATCTTTTGCTTCAGCACAGAATTCTGATAAAACAGAAACTGTTTCTGAAGAGACTGAAGAAATATCTGATGATGACAGTACAGTTGAGATCGTTAATTCCCTGAGTGAGATCATTGATTCATCAGTTGATTATCTCGATATGTCACATATGATCACTCCGATTGACGGACAGTCTGAAAATGTTGCAGGTTCCGGAATGAAGGAGATCACTGTTGAATATATTTACGGCAAAAATTCAGAAAAGTTTTCATCCGGTGGAAATTCAGCAGATACGTTCAGTCTGAGTCTTAACGATAAAATAAAAAATACCTCAGGTGTCATAAAAGTTACTGTATATGATAAAGCAGGAAACTCTTCAGTCAAATACTATTCTCAGTCAGCTAACCTGGTAACTGCAGAAAGCAGCGCATCTCAGGTCATCTATGACAGCACATCGCCAAACTGCAGCCTTACAAATAAAACAGCTGCTGATTTCGGCGGAAACTGGTACAAGGATTTTCCGACTGATATTTTTGTTGATTTTTCAGATGTAAAATCAGAAGAAGGCTACAGCATTTCCGGCGTATCATCTCTTGAAATCAATTTGACTGCAGGTACGGGAGAAAATAAGAATACATTTACTGACATTATCCCTGCAGATACACTTACCGGAAATTCGTATAAACTGATATTTGATCCTGCAGACACTGAAAAAACGTTATTTAAAGTATATCTTTACAACGGCGGTTCAGAGATCCCGCTTTTTGAAGGAGAATCGCTGAAGTTCCCTTCAGACAACAGCTTTGCAGTAAGCGCGGCTGCAGCAGATTATGCAGGAAACAGATCTGACAGCAAAAATAAAGCTGAGATCACTTTCAACGTTGATAAAACAGCTCCTGTTTTTGGCACTAAGTTTGAGATCAATGAAAACGTATCAAATACACCTTTCGGTACATTCTCCAAAGATGCTGTTACAATACGTGTAAGCATGTTCGAAGATTTTGGCGGATCTGGAATAGACAGGAAAAATGTTGTTCTTCATCACGGCGATGCGACATATACTGCTGATGCCCTTGAGAAAGATGATGGAACAACAGATCAGTGGATATGTGTATTTACAGTTCCGGGAAAGGATATTGGAAATACTGTATTTGACGGAAATCTTTCCATCGAAGGCACAGATAATGTCGGAAACAGAAGTGCGACGACAGCTCTGTCTTACGGAAATTCAGGTTCTCTGATCATCGAAAGAATTCCTCCGAAAGTGGAATTTGACGAAGCTCTGATAACAGCAGAAAATCCTGATTTTGATCTTAAAAAATATATTGAAAAGAGCAGTAATCCAAATGAACCTGATAAGATCTGGTTTAACGGAGATGTAAATCTTAAGTTCGATATAAATGACGATAATTCAGGAATTGCAAAGGTATCAAGAGAGATAAATCATATTTCCGAAAGACATACATCCGAAAATATATTTAAAAATACGGAAGATTTCAGCAGCAGTAAGGAAATTACCAGATCTGAGTCATATATATTGTCAACGAAGAATGAAAAGTTTACTGACGGATGTTTTGAATTTATTGTAAAAGCTTTCGATAATTCAGGAAATGAAAGCAATAAAGAAACGTTTAAAGCATATAAGGATATCACAGCACCTCAGATCACTCGCTTTGAGTTTTCCACAGAGTCTGACAGCACTGAAAACAATATCCATGATATGCTGGATAACGTTTTAAGTCTTGCAAATTACCGCCATTTCAGCAATACGAGTGATAAGATCACAGTCAGGGTATACGCTGAGGACAGTGGTGCAAGTTCCGGCATAAAATCAATTAAACTTAAAAGAACAGGTTTTGCTGAAGAAGAAAAAGACGTAGTTATTGATCCTGCTAAAGGCGCATACGCTGAATTTGAGATCCCGAAAGATTTTAAAGGCACAATGTATGCAAAGGCTTGTGACAATGTTGGAAATGAATCTGAGTTATGGGCACAGTCAGAGGGATACATAAACGAAACTGAAGAAAAGCACAGGGAAGAGGACACTCCTTACAGCATTGATATTCCTGATACAGCATATACTGATATTTTCGGAAACAAACTGTACAAGGAGAACTTTGAAGCAACAGTAAACATCAGAGATACATTCTCAGGAATCCGTTCTGCAGAGATCGATTCTCCGGGCAACGGTGAAGATGTTTCACTTAATACTTCTCTTGATGATCCTGCATTAAACATGGAAGGCTGGAATTATGAGGAACCCGATCAGAATCTTCAGGTCAAGATAAGCAGAAACTTAAAACAGGTACTTGATGAAAGTACAAACAAAAACGGAAATGAGATCGTATTAAATGCGGTCGACAACGCAGGAAATCCGTTTGAAACACAGCCTGTTCTGTTCAGCTTTGATAATACAAATCCTGAGATCGCTGTTTCCTTTGACAACAATTCAGCTGACGGTCAGTTTACAAATTACTACAAAGCACCGCGTCAGGCTACAGTTACCATAAAGGAAAGAAACTTCGATATTTCGAAAGTAACAAGCTCACAGGGCTTTTCAGGTGACTGGGCACTTGTCAGAGGAGAAAAAGGAATTGAGGGCTCTGAATATCAGAATACAGTAAGCTTTGGTTCTGACGGTGTCTATACTCTGAACGTGGAATGCAGTGATATGGCTGACAACGCTGCAGCTCCTTTCAATTCAGGTGAGTTTATTATAGACATGACAGCTCCTGTTATAAGCGTTTCATTTGACAACAACAGTTCAGAAAACTCAAACTATTATAACAAGGAAAGAACAGCATATATTGAAGTTACTGATGTAAACTTTGAACCTTCAAGAGTTTCAGTAACAGGAACCAGAGATTCAAAGGCAGAAGCTTTCCCTGTTCAGAACGGTAAGGTCGGAGATACTCAGCTGTCATGGCTGAACATCGGAGGAAATGTCTGGAGAACCAGCGTACCGATCAGAGAAGACGGTTATTATGAGTTCAATGTAACTGCTCAGGATAAAGCAGGAAATGCTGCACAGCCGTATCACACATCATTCCATATAGACAAGGCTTCGCCTGAGATAAACATATCCGGAATTGAGGACAATCACGCATACAACGATGAATTCAGACCTGTTATCGAGATAAATGACCGAAACATTGATTTTGACAGTGTACAGATCTCTATGACTGGAAGCAAAAACAACGACAGGGTAAAACTCGAAGGAACTGTTGAAAAGACTGATTCAAAGTATGTATTTACTGCAAATGATATTGCTCATGAAAAGGAAAATGATGATATCTACACTATCAGCGTAGATGCAAACGACAAATCAGGAAATCCTTCTGTGAAGAACATAAAGGTTTCTGTAAACAGATTTGGTTCGACATTTGAACTTGATGAGTATACAAAGACAATAAAAGATCAGTCTGTAAAAGAAGTAAATGATATCGTTATTCATGAAATAAATCCTGATAAGCATCCTGACGGCTTCAAACCTTCAGTCAGAGTAATAAAGGATGGTTCAAACAAGGTTCTTGATGATACTGATGCAGGTCTTGACATCGAGCTTTCAAGTGATTCAAAGACAGGATGGTATGATTATATTTACACCATCAAGGCTGGTAATTTTGAAAACGACGGTGTTTATGAGATAATGATCTACACCGAGGACAAAGCAGAGAACAAGAACTACAGTGAATCGCTTCTGAGCTTCAAGGTAGACAAGACAAGTCCGGAGATCTATTATCTTAACGTTGAAAGCAAGGGCGTTTACAAGGGCGAAAGCAAGCTGGTATCAGCAGCTCTGACAGACAACCTCGGAATAGATCCTGATTCTATAAGCGTTCTGGTAAACGGTAAGGAGCTTGACAAATCTGAAGTCACATTTGATGCAGAGAAAAATATCTGTTCATTCAGTCTGTTAAATCAGAATTTCAATCAGAAAATTGAAGTCATGGCATGTGACAAGGCCGGAAACGCACTTGATCCTGCACAGGCTCAGATATCTGATATCTTCGTTTCAACAAGTACAGCACAGATCCTCTTCCATAAAACATGGTTCAAGATCACACTTGCAGCCGCAGCTGTACTTGCAGCCGCAGGAGTAGTGACAGTTGTTTTGAAGAAAAAGAAGAAGTCATAAGAATTATAAATTTTATATTAAACGTCCGCTGATGAATTTCGACGGACGTTTTTTAGTGGTAAACAAAAACCACCGGCTATGCCGGTGGTTCTAAAAAATATAGCACAAACTACCTGTTTTACGGGTAGTTTTGATTTTCAGACAAGTAATTAAAATGAGAATATGGTAATGCATCTCCGGTAAATGTTCCCGAATCAGGGTGGCAGTAATCATCATAAGCACTGCCGGTTTGGATTATTGCGGATGATACTGCATAAAGTGTTCATTGTGCGTAAATCCGCAATCCCTGCAGAGTT
>JAZQPR010000238.1:0-2794 GCA_045628605.1 Oscillospiraceae bacterium | reverse complement strand
ACCGATTCGGAAAAGAAGTAACCATGCATCAGGACGGCGAAGATCACTTTACTGTAAGAGTAAAAGTTAAACCGGAGCCTCCGTTCTTCGGCTGGCTGTTCCAGTTCGGAACGAACGCAGAGATTATAGAACCTGTAGAACAAAAGATTAAATATAAAGAACAGACTGAGCATTATTCACGCAGTATAACGAATTTAACAAAGAGTTTATTGACTATACTGAAAAAGGCGATGTATCTATTGCTGATGCTGAAAAATTTTATAATAATTCTATATTCTTTGTTGAAATCGAAAAAATTCGTTCAAAAAGAGAATATCGTGGTAAATATACCTCAAATAGGCGATAAATATGTATATATAAATCGAGGATGGAAATGTGAATTCAATAGTAGGAATTTCCATTTCCCATCTTATACTACTGTAGCAGAATATTTATATAGGTACGGAGAGATAGTTTATTATTCATTCGGAGGATAAACATGAAAAATTTTTTCAAGATAAAAAAACACAAATGTCCTTGGTGCGGAAATGATGTGTTTATGTTGAGTATATATAGCTCAACAAAGGACAAATGTGACAATTGCGGACATTATTACACCTATTGTAGCGATAGCAAAGCAAGTAAAGTACAAAAGTTATCGTTCGCACTATTGATATTATGTATGTTCATTGTACCATTTGATTATTTACCTTTTATTGTAGTGCTTTTTTTGCTTTTTTACGTGATTTGTTACTTATTCATTCCATATGAACGAATTGATGATACAAATAAATTTATGATAAAAAAATATGTATCAGTAATCACAATGTATGATAACGTCAAAATAAATCCTCGAAAAATACTATCATACTATAATATTGTTCCAGTATGTTTTATTGACGATAACGATATACCTGTTTCAAATGATGTTTGCATTCTCATTGAAAATTCAAAAAAAAATAGTCACGATGAATATGAATGTACCTTTTCTTTTTTACCATCATCAAACGTTAAATATGATATAAAAAAAACAAATATTAAATTTATCATTTTTGATGATCGTGTAAAAGTTGGTGAAGGAATAGTTGCAGGTGAAGTAGATTTTTAAATTTAGGCAATAACATTTTTATCTTGATTTTAATTTATGACGAAAAGCAGTTAAGAGTAAAATCTTAGCTGCTTTTTTTATGTCCTGACGAAAGGGGCTGTTAAAAAACAGCCTCGAAAAATGACAAAACCACCTTGTAATAAAATGAGGTGGTTGTCTCATTTTAACATAAAAGAAGGATAAGAAATATATTCATCATTTTCCCACATCAATCTAAATGAATCCAACATCTGATTAGAATTTCCTTTAGCGAATTTAGAAAAATCAACACAGCCAATCATAACCTGGCTAATTGTCCAAATCAAGTAACCAGTCCAGAACATACTTCTGTTTGATTCCGTTATATGATACAGGGGGATCATTGTCCATAGTAAGAAGGATCTTTGGATTATGATCTTTGATGTTTTGCAGCGGCGAGAGTTCTCTTTCAAGAGTCTGTTCATCACGGACAGTCCATGAGACCTGATAGTACCCGATATTTCCGTCGTAGTCAACAGCTACGAAATCGACTTCAGCATTGCCGTTTTTACCTGTATATACTTCGTTCCCTCTTCGCAAAAGCTCCAGATATACTACATTTTCAAGGATATGTCCGTTATCTGTGTTATTCGTTCCAAGCAGATAATATCTGAGTCCGATATCAACAGCATAATACTTATCAAGCAGTTTTAGATATTCTTTCCCCTTTATATCATATCTTCCAACGCGATACATAAGGAGACTATCAGTCAGACCTTCAAGATAGTTTTCTACAGTATGATTGGATATTTTTCTGCCGGAACTTGTCATTGAATCAGCTATCTTCTTTGAAGAGCAGAGATTTCCAATATTATCAAACAGGTATTTTATAACACTTTTCAGCATAAGCGAATCCTGTATTTTCTTTCTGGTGACAATATCGTTCAAAACGACAGTATTATATAACCCATCAAGATATGTTCTTATATTTCTCCTGTCATGAAGTTCAGTTGTATAAGGGAAGGAACTGTTATATACATAATTCCTGTATAGTTCCTCTTTGCTTATTCCATCAAACGCACTTGCGTACTCTCTGAACGACAAAGGAAGCATTTTCAGTTCTACATATCTGCCTGATAACAGCGTTGCAAGCTCACCTGACATAAAATAAGCATTTGAACCGGTTATATAAACGTCTGTATTTTTTTTTACGAACAGACTGTCAACTGCTCTCTGATAATCGGTCACACACTGTATCTCATCAAGAAATATATAATTTGTTTTGCCAGGAAGCATACGCGACGTTATATAGCTGTACATTTTACGCCAGTCACATAGTTCTTCATTCTCCGCTTCTTCAAAATTAACAGATATTATCTGATCATCACTGACATTCTGTTTTCTGAGCTGTTCCCGGAAAAGTTCAAACAGCGTGGATTTTCCGCATCTTCTGATTCCGGTAATAACTTTTATTATCTGTTTATCTTTCCATTCGTTTAAAAATTTCAGATATTCAGGGCGATCTATCATAATATTCAGCTCCTTCTGCAATACAGCATATGATTTCGTGGAATTATTATACCATTATCATTCAAAAAAATCAATAGTTAGAAATACATTTCCAAATATACTTCAAAAATCGAATTGCTGGTATTCTGTTTTTACGTTATTTACTGTCTGCTGCACAGGCTGCTATCAGCGAAGGAAAGTAATTTCGAAACGATTTAAAATCGGCGAATTTACGTTGTT
>JAZQPR010000237.1:0-7961 GCA_045628605.1 Oscillospiraceae bacterium | reverse complement strand
TATAAATTTTTTTTAATATAATTTTAATTTCTGTTAATTTTTTTACCTTCTCATTTCAAGAAAAACGCCTCAGTAAATACTGAGGCGTTTTCCTTAAAATGATTTGATTGAATATATTTAATGAAGAAGATGTCAGATATTAGCAAGCTCTTTGCAGTTGTCCTTGATCGAACCATAGAGCTTGGTATAAAGGTTGTAGTACTTCTCATATTCTGCTGATGCTTTTGCGTCAGGATTCTGAGTCTTGTCAGTTTTGATCATAGCTGCACAAGCTTCTTCAACTGTCTTGTAAACACCTGTTCCTACGAAAGCAAGAATTGCAACACCAAGTGCCGGACCTTCCTTGCAGGCAACAGTTTTAACAGGACAATTGTAGAGATCTGCAAGCATGCTGCGCCATAATGGTGAAGTACCGCCGCCGCCGCAGGCCATCATATCAGAAATCTCTGTGCCCATCTCACTGATTATATTCTTGCAGTCACGAAGTGAGTATGCAACTCCTTCGAGAACGGCACGGATAAAGTGAGCCTTTGTATGCATAGCAGACAGACCAAAGAACATACCTCTTACATCAGGATCGAGGTGAGGTGTTCTTTCACCCATAAGATAAGGGAGATAAAGAAGTTTGTCTGAACCTATCGGAATATTTTCTGCTTCTTTGTCCATCAGATAGTATTCGCTTACGTTCTTTTCCTTAGCTTCATTCATTTCAGCTTCACAGAAGTTGTCTCTGAACCACTTGAGTGAGAGACATGCAGCCTGTGTAACGCCCATGATATGCCAGCATCCCGGAACTGCGCAGCAGAATGTGTGAACTCTGCCTTTAGGATCTATCTGAACTTTGGAAGTATGAGCAAATACAACACCACTTGTACCAATGGTTGTAAATGCTTTACCGTCACTGACGATACCTGTACCTACTGCAGCTGCAGCATTGTCTCCGGCACCGCCGACAACAGGTGTACCTTCTTTAAGACCGGTAAGAGCTGCTGCTTCTGCGGTAATTTTTCCTGTGATCTCAGGTGATTCATAAACCTTTGCAAGGAGAGACTTGTCAATATCAAGTTTCTCGAGAACTTCATCAGACCAGCATCTGTTTGGAACATCAAGAAGCTGCATTCCTGATGCGTCTGAAACTTCTGTTGCATATTCACCTGTAAGCATGAATCTTACATAATCCTTTGGAAGGAGAATATGACGGCATTTTTTGTAGTTCTCAGGTTCATTGTTTCTTACCCAGAGAATTTTTGATGCTGTAAAACCTGTAAGAGCAGGGTTTGCAGTGATCTCTATAAGTCGTTTTGCACCGACTTTTTCTGTGATCTCAGCGCACTCCTTAGCAGTACGCTGATCACACCAGATGATTGATTTTCTAATTACTTCATTGTTTTCATCAAGCATTACAAGACCGTGCATCTGTCCTGAGATACCTATACCTGTAATGTCAGCAGGATCAACCTTGCTGTCTGAAACAATTTTCTTTATAGTATTAACAGAAGCGTTATACCAATCGGACGGTTCCTGTTCTGCATAACCGTTCTTTTCCTGATAAAGAGGATATTCAATTGCTGCTGAAGCAATAACTGTACCCTTTTCATCGAACATAACAGATTTTGTACCGCTTGTTCCGATATCAACACCTATAGCGTATTTCATGTTTAACCTCCGAGTGAACTAAGGATTAAAGGCTGAAAAGTACGTTGTTTACGATAGCTTCGAGTTTTTCCTGGCTGCCGCTTGTAAGTGAATCCATAACATCGCCCTTAGCAAGAACATATTTTTCAAGATCTGCAAGAGTTGTTTTGCCTGCTCTGATATCAGCACCGATGCCTGTGTTCCATGAAGCATAACGGTCAGCAACGAATTTGTCGATTCTGCCGTCTTCGATGATCTTGTTAGCAGCCTTGAATCCGAGAGCAAATGTATCCATACCTGCAATGTATGAGTTGAAGATATCTTCAAGAGTGAATGATCCTCTTCTAGCCTTTGAGTCAAAGTTAAGACCGCCGTTTGTGAAGCCGCCTGCCTTGATAACTTCATACATACAGAATGTAGCATCATAAATGTTTGTCGGGAACTGGTCTGTATCCCATCCGAGAAGCGGATCGCCCTGGTTAGCGTCGATTGAACCAAATACACCGTTGTCTCTTGCAACACGAAGTTCATGCTGGAATGTATGCTGAGCAAGTGTAGCATGGTTTGCTTCTATGTTCATCTTGAAATCCTTGTCAAGACCGAATTTTCTTAAGAAACCGATAACTGTAGCTGTATCGAAATCATACTGATGCTTTGTTGGTTCCTTTGGCTTTGGTTCGATATAGAAGTCGCCCTTGTAGCCGATTGAACGAGCATAGTCAACAGCCATTCTCATAAGACGAGCCATGTTTTCCTGTTCCATAGCCATGTTTGTGTTAAGAAGTGTTTCATAACCTTCACGGCCGCCCCAGAATACATAACCGTTACCGCCGAGTTTTACTGTGAGTTCGATAGCTTTCTTGATCTGAGCGCCTGCAAAAGCATAAACGTCAGCTGAAGGAGCTGTACCTGCACCATGCATGTATCTTGGGTTGTTGAAGCAGTTAGCTGTACCCCAGAGACACTTCTTGTCGCCCATGTTAGCTTTGAGGTAATCTGTGATCTCGTCGAGTCTCTTGTTTGATTCTTCAAGAGTTGCACCTTCAGGAGCAACGTCTCTGTCATGGAAACAGAAGTAATCAACTGAAAGCTTGTCCATGATTTCAAGAGCTGCATCAACCTTAGCCTTAGCTATATCCATCGGGTCATTTTTGCCCCATTTTTTATCTGTTGTGCCAACGCCGAACATATCTGTACCGTCGCCGCCCATTGTATGCCACCATGAAAGGGCAAATTTGAGGTGTTCACGCATTTTCTTTCCGTTTACAACTTCATCAGGATTGTAATACTTAAATGCAAGTGGGTTTGTGCTGTTTTTGCCTTCATACTGGATTTTGCCAATACCTTTAAAAAATTCGCTCATAATAAATTTACTCCTTTGTAAATAATTTGATCAGTTTGTATTAAATATATTAAATATCTCCAACCAATCATTCCGGACTCTTTCTGTTTCATTTTCCGATATGCAGTACACCGTCTTTGATATACTGCATACAGAAGATGAATAAAGAAAAATTAAGAAATGGTTAATGATATTATTTAACTATTTTTAGTTCAAGGCACTTCATGCCTGTAAGCTTTTCGCTTATTTTATCAGGCTGAGAAATTCCTGCATACAAAGTAAACTCTTTGCTGTCAACAGATCTTGTTCCGTCTTCATGAACAACTTCAAAAGATATATCAGAAATATTTACTGATACTGTTTTCTTTTCATTTGTTTTAAGAAATACTTTTTTGAATCCGCAAAGGCTGTAATTTAAAACTGCGTCCTTTGCATTGTCTTTTATATAGAACTGAACTGTTTCATATGTATCATATTTTCCGGTGTTTTCAATGTTTACCGAAACTGTCTGATTATCATATCTGAGATCGCTCAGGTTTACTTTTGAATATGTAAGTCCGTATCCGAACGGATAAAGGACATTTTCACTGTTTTCAAGATATCTGTATGTTCTGTTCTTCATGCTGTAGTCTTCAAAGTCCGGAAGCATATCAGAATTTTTATAGAACGTAACAGGCAGCTTTCCTGATGGAGATATTTCGCCAAAAAGTATTTCTGCCAGTGCAGTTCCTCCGAACTGTCCGGGATACCATGCATGAATAAGAGCATCACATTCTGTTTCAATATTTATTGCACTGCCGACAGAATTAACTACAATAACAGGTTTTCCTGTCTGTTTTACAGCTGCAAGAAGCTTTCTCTGAGATTCAGGAAGTCTGAGATCAACTTTGTCACCTGAACAGAACTGGTTTCCTGTGTCGCCTTCCTCGCCTTCGATCGTTGCATCAAGTCCGAGACACAGAACAACGACATCAGCGTTTTCGGCACAGCAGACTGCCTCTGAAAGTCTGTCATCAGCAACTGCCAGATCCATAACCCTGTCTTTGAATAGATGACATCCTTCTGAATAGAAGATATCACCGTCAAAAGATTTTCTTATTCCTTCAATATATGTAACATATTCGTCGGCCTTACAGCAGTAGTTGCCTTCAAGGGCGCCCTGACTGTCAGCATTTGGACCGATTACTGCTATTGATTTTATCTTGTTTCTATCAAGAGGAAGTATTCCGTTGTTTTCAAGAAGAACCATACATTTTTCAGATGATTCAAGAGCAGCTTTTTTATGCTCTTTACATGATATCACAGAATATGGTATTTTGTCAAATTCTGTTGACTCTTCAAACATTCCAAGTCTTGCACGCGTCCTCATGAGATGAACGCAGGCGGTTCTGATATCATTTGGCTCAACAAGTCCCTGCTCAAGTGATGAAAGCATGTGAATATATGTATTACCACAGTTTACATCACAGCCTGCTTTAAGTGCAAGTGCAGCAGATTCCTCTGCAGTTTTTGTCAGCCCGTGATTTGTATGAAAATCTCTGATTGCCCAGCAGTCAGAAACGAAATATCCGTCAAAATGCCATTCCTTAAGTTTGTTCATAAGAAATGTACTTGCACATGAACCTTCACCGTTTACACGGTTGTATGCTCCCATGACACCTTCAACCTTTGCTTCGGTAACAAGTGCTTTGAAAGCCGGAAGATAAGTTTCTTCCATATCCTTCATGCTGCATCTGGCATCAAATTTGTGTCTTACAGCCTCAGGTCCGCTGTGTACTGCAAAATGTTTTGCACATGCTGCAGTTTTGAGAAATTCACCGTCTCCCTGGAGTCCTTCTGTAAAAGCAACACCAAGTCTTGATGTAAGGAAAGGATCTTCGCCAAATGTTTCCTGTCCTCTTCCCCATCTCGGATCACGGAAGATATTTATGTTCGGTGACCAGAGAGTAAGTCCTTTGTAAATATCCCTGTCACCATGTTTAGAAAAACTGTTGTATTTTGCTCTTGCTTCAGTTGCAATAATATCAGCAGCTTTTTTTATCAGCTCTTCATCAAATGCAGCTGCCATACCGATAGCCTGCGGAAACATTGTAGCTGTTCCTGCTCTGGCAGCACCGTGAAGACCTTCGCTCCACCAGTTGTAAGCTTTAAGTCCTGCTTTTTCATTTGCAGGAGCATCATATTTCAGCTGTTCTGCCTGTTCTTCGGTAGTCATCAGATCAGTGACTTTTTCAGCGATTTCAAGAAAATCCATCTGATTATTCCTCCGTCCTGCCTGCAAACCATAATTCTGTTATTGAAGCAGTTTCACCGGGCATATAATCTCTTTCATCGCCGATAAGCTCACATTCAATAAAATGCTCATTTGTATATGTTTCAAAATTACATCCGAAATCCGGGTAATTGTAATTTTCATTGTAATTTTCAAATTTTTTCAGGAAATACTGTTTGCCTGAAACATATTTTACTTCACCGCTTGTAATGTTAAATCCGGCTTTGAATCTTTTTCTGATGTTAGGATCCTGTCTGAGGATCACTTCATCATTTGTTAATGTGAATCTGACATCCTTAATATCTGCGTATGGCCAGAGTGCCATTGTTCTGTTAGCAAGAAATCCGGTATCAGCGGTGTTGAGTTTTATGTATTCTGTTCCGCCCTGACAAAGTCCTGTTATTGCCCACGGAGCAAAACGCTGAGGCTTGTCGCTGCAGTTTCTGATCCTGTTTTCAACTTTGACGCTTCCGTCATCATTAAACGTACATATCAGACTGAACTGTTTACCAAAAGGCGTTTCCTTCTGTGAAAGAGAAAGAACATTTTCTTCAAGGGACCATTCAACAGGATCGTTGTCCGGTACATATGTTTCAGGAGAAACTTCCGGTGAACGCCATACGCGGTGTCCTCCGTATGTATACCATCTGCCGTATCCTTCAACGTCCATGAAAAAATTTCTGTCGATATCTTCGAGAAGAAGATTTTCTTCATTTTCAAGTCCGAAATAAATAATTCTTGGACCGAAATCAAGAGTAGCCATTAATTTTACTCCGTTGTTCACAACAGAGAGACATTTTCCGAAGTTTTTATAAACTATCTGTTCAGTTTTTAATGACATGCCAAATCGCCTCATTTTCAGTAATCAATCAATCTTATGCTATCATTATATATTATTTTAGCTGAAAAAACTTATCAGATGTTGCTATCATTATTTCAAATTTTGCTTATTTTTGATTAGACGTTGCTTTTTTAATATATAATATGGTATAATAAAATCAAATAGCAACGTAGTTATATGGTTGTATCGTACACAAGTGTAAAAGTTGTGCATTAAAGATGGTAGATTTCTACGCAATTTTTGATTACATACTTTCACCATATTTAACGTCTGGAGGAATCGACATGATAAAAAATCTTAATGGTGATTTTGAAACCGTTGAATATTCGGATAATCATTTCACGTTATTATATGACAACAATGTCCATGAAGACTATCCGCTTCACTGGCACAATGCCGTTGAGATCATTATGCCTTTAAGAAATGATTTTACCGTATATACAAACAACAGAACCTATTCAATGAAGGAAAGAGATATTATTATTATTCCCCCGGGAGACCTTCACTCAATGAAATCTCCTATCGAAGGACAGCGTATCATTTTCCAGTGTGACAGTTCTGTTCTTAATGATATTCAGGCTTTAAGCTCTATTTCCGCAATATTTTCTGAAACAACATTTATAAATTCAAACTCTGATGAAAACCTCAGAACATTTGCAAAAAAGGTTGTACTGGATATTTATGAAGAATATTTTAATAATTCTGAACTTTCCGAAATAAAGATTTATCTCAAGCTTCTTTCTCTGTTTGTAAAGATAAGAGAAAGTCAGCTGTCCATTCAGAAAAATCTTCTCAAATGTACTCCTGAGAAACTGACTGAATACAATGAAAAATTCAGTACCGTATTGAAGTACATAGAAAAGAACTATATGTTTGACATTTCACTCGACAAGCTTGCTGATATTGCAGGATACAGCAAATATCATTTCTCACGTATTTTCAAGCAGTACAGCGGAATGTCATATATAAACTATATCAACAAAGTAAGAACAAACGTTGCTCAGAAGCTTCTTATGAATCCTGACAACTCTATTACTGATGTTGCTATGTCATCAGGATTTTCAAGCATTACTTCATTTAACAGAGTTTTCAAGGAAGTTAAGCACTGTACACCGTCAGAATTTAAAAAATTCTATAAAAACCTTTAATATTCCGATAATTTTATCATATTTATTTTCCTTTTATTTTATTGCCTGTTTTTTTAAGGCAATAAAAAATCCGCATGATTTTAAACGTCATGCGGATTTTTTTCTTTTCCGGAATTAATAAAAAATTCTGCAGAGTATTTTGTATACCCTGCAGAATGATACTTATCAAAATTTTAATTACATTATTTCTGAATGGAAATTCTGTAATGATTTAACACCGATATGAGTGTTGTTCTTGTAAGCCTTGATACCTTCAGCGCTTGCTTTGGCAGCTGCCATTGTTGTGATGTAAGGAATTCTGTGCTTGATAGCTGCTTTACGGATATAGCTGTCGTTATGAACACTTGTCTTTCCGGCAGGTGTATTTACGATAAGCTGAATTTCTCCGTTTGTGATCTTGTCTGTTATATTAGGACGGCCTTCGTAAAGCTTGTTGATATGTTCAGCTTCGATTCCGGCTTCCTTGATTATCTCGTAGGAACGTCCTGTAGCAAGAATATGGAATCCAAGATCTGCAAATGCTTTTGCGATCTCGATAAGTTCCGGCTTGTCTCTATCACATACGCTCAGGAGAACTGTTCCCTCTGAAGGAAGTTTAACCTGTGTTGCTTCCTGAGCCTTGTAGTATGCAACACCGAATGATTCTGAAATACCAAGAACTTCACCTGTTGAACGCATTTCAGGTCCGAGTACAGGGTCTACCTCTGGGAACATATTGAATGG
>JAZQPR010000236.1:0-8945 GCA_045628605.1 Oscillospiraceae bacterium | reverse complement strand
GTTTCCACTCTGCGCTATACTTCACTTTCCCACTCCCTGCGTGAAGAACCTAATTCAGAAGATTTTAAAAATGATAACCAGTGGCTTTTCAAAGAAAATGATGGATCCGGAAATATCAGCTTGTCATGACTAATAATAATTTGTTTTAGATTTAATAGCTATAGTTGCGAATTACTTTTAAAGGAATTGTATCAAGGATTTGGTTGCGATTTGCGTTGGGAGTATAATCCGTCAAAGCCTCAAGAAAACTAAATTTATACGCAAATACTTGATAAAGTATACTATGTGACACTGACATTTTCTCTTTGAATTCATTGTTTTCAAAACTTAATTTAATCCACTTTCCATCAGGAGTTGTAAATGGATCATCATCAGCCATGTATCTGATGATGATCCATTTCTGCATCGTTACTTTATTTCCATTTTTCCGGATACGGCTTCTGACCATGATATTCTTCAAATTCATCCGAAGACATGCGGACAAAACAAGCTCCTTCAGGATTATCAATATATTTCATAATTACCGGATCAATACCGGCCATGGAATTTATCAGACAGAGATCAAAATTATCGGGACTGTTTACATATTCATCTGTCTCGTCACCGGTGAGGAACTCCCAGCCGCTGTCACGTTCATCTGTTGGTTCCTCTCTTAACATCAGACCGGGTTTCCAGCCGTCTCCTGTAATTTTCTTTGACACGATACATGTCTTTCCGATTATTTCCTTTCGGCGTATAGAAGGTTCATATAACTTCTTGTTTTTCAAAAATTCCGAAACAGTCGCTTCATCGGGTACCGGAAAGCTTTCGATATTTTCAAGAGAGAGGTCCCATATTTTTTTGTCATCGGTATTTGTTCTGAGACATACAGCAAAAGTCAGCATATCTTCTTTTGAAACATCAATAAAGGTTTTTATCTCATTCTTCATATTCTGACCGTGATCATCATAAATATATACTATCATTCCACCGTCATCATAAACGGTTGCTTTTGCTGCCCCCAGATTATCCTTATCGCTGTAAAACACCATAAACGATGGTAAATGTTCATTTACAAACCAGTCAAACTCAGTTCCGTTCTTTCCGTTCATATAGTAGATCCTGCCGTTTTCTTCAAGATCAGATGGTGAAAGATCAGGTAAAGTATCTTTTAACGCATTTTGAATTTTTTCTTCGATCTGTTTATATATTGTTTTCATTTCATTTTCTGGCTCCTTTTGTATTTTAGATGATATATATTTTGGGGGTCTTTAAAAATATTTTAGGATAATTATAGCATATTTTTTCAGAAACCGTAATAAGAGGATATGACCCATAGCCTTTATTTTGGTGCGGGAAATATCCTCTTTGCATTAATCATTTATAAGTTTAATAACATCCTGTGAATTCAGCTGAGCATGTGAAAGCATAGCCTGAGCGGCCTGGGCAAGAATGGAGTCTCTTGTAAATGAAACACAATCATCCGGAATATCTATGATACTATCCGAATCAGGAATAGTATTTGATGTTATATCCAGAGAAGCAAGGGTTATCACCAGACTGTTGTGTTTCGCATCAAGAATTCTACTTTTAATTGAAAGAGTATCAGTGATCGTCTTAGGTAAACCGGATCCGGCGATCAGATCACTCGTTTTTTCGGATGTTCCAAGACCCGATGCAGGTACCTGATTAGTTTTAAGAGTATTTGTGTTTCTGTTTAGTGTATTACCGGCACTCAGTCCGACAATATTGTTTTGTATTTCCAGTGACATATCAAAACATCTCCTTGTTTAAAATTTTATACTATATTTATCGATTTTTTTTACAAAAATTAAATATTTCATAAATCTGTTTGTCTGAAACACCTCACACCGTCTGCTGATCTGTGATTTTTAACACCGAGCATAATCACGGCAGAATTGCGTGAAATATCGGATGAGATTTGCAAGGAACACGGGCTATCGCTCATCGACCCGAAGGGCAAGGGCATTTCGTATCTTGAACTGTTGAAGCAACAAGAGGGTAAGTCATAAAAAAAGCGGGCAGCGAAGGCATCATTTCACCGGTCAGACTGAAAATGCTGAAGAAATGTATTTTTACGCTTTCAAAAGGAATCAGCTAACCTGTGAAGTGTAATCCTGCAGTTGCGTTTATGCCGGATATGCAGAGTTTTATATTGACTTAAACATCAGGGATATGGTAAGATATAAGTAATGAAAAAGCTTAAAAAGGAGATGAGGAGATGCCGGACAGAAAGCCGATACCGGTTGGAACGGAAGATTTTAAGGTGCTTGTTGACAAGAAATACTGTTTTGTGGACAAGACACTGCTTATAAAGGATTTACTTGATGCAGCTGCGGCGGTAAGTCTTATCACAAGACCAAGACGATTCGGAAAGACATTGAACATGAGCATGATTCATCGATTCTTTGAGAAAACGGATGAGAGCAATGCATATCTGTTTGAAGGGTTAAAAATAAGCGAAGCCGGAGAAGAATACCTGAAACATCAGGGACAGTATCCGGTAATAACAATAACGCTTAAGGATATGAAACAGCCGGATTATCAATTGTCATATGCAAAGTTTAGAAGAATTATTTCTGAAGAATTTGACAGGCATAGATATTTAAAAGATTCGCAATATCTGGATGAAGAAGAAAAGGAAGAATTCAAACAGTTAAAAAACAAAAAAGTAGATGGAGAACCATTGATATCATCATTGCATTTTCTTTCTTCTTGTCTTGAAAAGCATTTTAATAAAAAAGTAATCGTTCTTATCGACGAGTACGATGTTCCGCTTGAAAATGCACATTTTAACGGATTTTATGACAAGATGGTCGACCTCATCCGAAGCGTATTTGAAAGCGTGCTGAAAACAAATCCGTCACTTGAATTTGCAGTACTGACCGGATGCTTAAGAATATCAAAGGAAAGTATATTTACAGGGATGAACAATCTGAAAGTATATCCTGTAACAGAACAAGGTCTTTCAGAATATTATGGTTTTACACAAAGTGAAGTTGAAGAACTGGCAAAATATTATCATCTTGAAAATAAACTTGAAGAGATGAAAAAATGGTATGACGGATATCTTTTCGGAAAAACGGAAATATACAACCCATGGAGTATAATCAACTATATCAGTTCAGCAATCTGTGGTAACGCTATATCATGTGAAGCTTACTGGATAAATACCAGCTCGAACAGCATAATTCGTCAGCTGATAGAAAAATCAGACGAAAATACAAAGCAGAAGATAGAAACACTGATAGCAGGCGGAAGCGTAAAGACTGTGATTAATCAAAATTCAGTATATTCAGACCTTGACGTAAATAACGATGCAATATGGAGCTTTCTGCTGTTCACAGGATATTTAAAACAGATAAGTGCAGAATATACTGAGGACGGAATTATTTCAGAGATGGTAATACCAAATTTTGAAGTGAGAACTGTATATAAGCAGACCATACAGAGGTGGTTTGAGGACATAATTAAAAATGGAAGCACTCCTGAGCTGCTCGGATATTTTCTCGATGAAAAACCTGAAGAAGCACAGAAGGAAATAAACCGCTGGCTGAGAAAGAGCATAAGTTTCCATGATTATCTTGAAAATTTTTATCACGGATTTCTATTAGGGGCATTGACCGGAAATGATGAATACGAAATAAAGTCAAACCGTGAAAACGGAAAAGGCAGAACAGACATAACGATCTGCAAGTATCAGACACGGGAAATTGCAGTGATAATCGAATTAAAGATAGCAGATACATTTAAAAAAATGGACACAATGTGTGATACAGCACTTACACAGATAAAATCGAAAAAGTATGCAGAACAGCTAACGGATGACTGCTATGAGAAAGTAATAAATTACGGAATAGCATTTTACGGAAAGTCATGCAAAGTAAAGAAGGGCGAAACTGTTTACGCACCTGAAGAATAAAAACTAACATCCCTTAATCAATGAGGTATTTGAACCCGTTTGATTAAGGGATTATTTATTGTTGTTCTTATTAAAAGACAGACAGGTCCTTCCCAAGAAAAGAATTGAAACAGGTCTGTTTTTGTGATATAATCTGATATGTTATTAATCGTTTGAAACGGTGGTGTATATATGAAAATCTGCGTAAATTGTGGAAATGATTTATTTTACAATGTCTGTTAATTCAAAAAATACATGCAGATAAACCGATATTTATTGATCTTACTGATCTTTTGAAAGGATATTTTTTATGAAAAAACGAAGAATTATTATGTCTGTTCTTGGTGTACTTACGGGCGCAGTAAGTGTTGCAATATTCAAGATGGCGGCTTTTGGTGTTGATCCGTTCCAGTCTTTTATGAGTGGTATTGACACGCTTGTTCCGGTCGGTTTCGGAACCCTGTATGTAATAGTAAATGCAGTGCTTCTGATTTTCAGTCTTGTATTTGAACGACACTACATCGGGATAGCAACATTTATCAATCTGTTCCTGCTTGGGTATGTTACAGAGTTTTCGTACAAGCTGTTTAGTATGCTTATTCCGGAGCCGTCAATGATTTTAAGAGTAATTTTCCTGATAGCCGGGATAGTAATTATATGTATAGGTTCGGCACTGTATATGACAGCTGATCTTGGTGTTTCCACATATGATGCGGTTGCACTTATTATGTCGGAAAAATGGAAGATAGGAAAGTTCAAGTTTATCAGAATTATTACTGACTTGTGCTGCGTTATTCTCGGTGTCATAATGTTCCTTGCAGCAGGCGGTGAGTTTAAGAGTATTCATGCCATTGCCGGAATAGGTACGATCATTACGGCATTTTTCATGGGCCCTCTTATCGAATTTTTCAATGTTCATCTTGCAAGACCAATGCTTAAAAAAAAGTAATTTGGAAAAAGTAGAAAGTGAAAATTTGTGATTTATTAAATTTAATGTTCCGTATTCTTCATCGTAATAAAAAATACTGCATCTCACAAAGAAAATGCAGTATTTTTTTATGTGTGTCGGGCATGACACACAGCCAGTCGGTGAAAGTCCGGCCACAGGTATTTACCGCCAAGTGTAGTGAACCACAAGTCGAAAGCCGCGAGGCTGGGACGGAGGAAGTGGTGTAGCGATTCTTTCACGACCACGAACAGAAATCTGATATAAGGCCAGCAGAGTGGAAGAGACTGCAATACAAGTCAAATCCAAAAGGTAAACGTAAAGCCCAAATGGTAAATCAGGGGAAGGTGGGGAAGCAATTCCCTTCGGGAAAGAAGAGAGAACTTCAGTGAGCACAGCTATGGATTTAGACCCAACAGAAGTACACAGGGTGCAATAAACGAAGCACTCCTCCACTTGAACGAGGGATACGAATGGGTAGTAGATTTGGATATTCCTATGTAACTTATATACAGAAAAACGTATCTTAGTTAAATAAAGTTGTACGGAAAATATGTTTTTGATATAATATTTATAGATAAAGTTTTTTTATTATGTTATATAAAATTCAAAAACATATAATGGGGTTGATATAATGAAACGATTGATTGCATTTTTAACAGCACTTGCAACAGCTGTGATCAGTTTGCCGCTCCAGAGCTGTACAGAATCTGTCAAGGCTGATAATGACAGTTCGGTTATAATCAAAAAATTTGATTTAGGAGGACTGGGAGCAGCGGACGGATATATTGGCGTTTCGGCTTCTGATGTATACGATTCATCAAAAGGATATGGTTTTGCAAACACAGCGGCTGTAGAAAATGTAAAAGCGAGCGGAACAGGTGCTCTGGCTGATGCTGTCAGATTTGATCCGAATGTTCCGAATCATTTGTTCAAAGTCGCACTGCCGAACGGTGTTTACAAGATCACAGTAACAACAGGTGATGTACAGTCAACAACTATAACAGCCGAAGGCGTGTCACAGCTTTTCTTTCTGACAGGATCAAATGCAGTTGACTCATTTACGATACCTGTTACTGACGGTCAGCTTGATATTCATGCAGGCTCCGGCGTAGGCGGAGAATATTCAATAAGCTCCATAGAGATCGAACAGACTATATCAAAGCCGACCATCTGGATCGGCGGCGATTCCACAGTTGCAAGTTACTATAACGTTTCAGATGATGCTGCCCGAGGTTGGGGACAGTATCTTTACAAATACGTGGATACAGACAAATATGATGTCAGAAACATATCCATAAGCGGAATAGGAGCACCTGAACTGTCAAGGTCCTGCTATCCGACTGTAGAGAAATTTGGAAAGAGTGGGGATATAATTCTTTTATCTGTCGGAATAAATGATTATACTCGTGAGTACAAAAAGCATCCGGATTCAATTGATCCTACAGAATACGTAACATATATGACAAATCTGGTCAGACGTTCCAAAGAAAAAGGAATGAAGGTCTATCTTGTAAAGCAGCAGGGAGAAAAGAAAGACTGGAAAACATATCCTCTGCTTACAGAAAAGTGGTTCAGTGAAGAGATAGATAAAATAGCAGAAGCTGAAAATGTCGGTGTTGTTGATCTGTTCAGACCATGGCTGGAGTTTACCCTGGAGAAGACCTATGTATCAATAGGCGACTATTATTCAAACGATCTTCATCCAAACGCAAAAGGTGCCGATATACTTGCCCAGATGGTTTCAAAACAGCTTTTCCCTGAGACAGAAGCAGATGATAATTCAGACGAAACGAAAATAGTCTTTGACGATTCATCAGCTGTAGTTTATCAGACAGAAGTTTCAGGTACCCCTGTTGTAAATCCTCATAAAGGCTATGTTATGAATGTGTACAGACCTGATCAGTTCGAATCAGGCTATTATCTCGGAATTGGCGGTTCAAAGGATAACCATGCCTGGGATATAGTTTCAGTCTGTTCCGGCGTACTGTTCTGGGAAGACCTCAACCCTGAAGAAGACAAATACGACTGGAAGCAGATTGATGATATGCTTGATGCATGCGAGAAACATAATATGACTTACGGACTTCGTATCCTTCCGTATTCTTCTGCATCAGGTTCTGATGATAATTACGGTGAGGAACACGATTTTGTTCCTGACTGGGTATATGAAAAAGGTGCAAAGCAGGATATCGCAACATACAGATTTTCAGATCAGTCTGTAAAGATAAAAGTACCGCACTGGTCGGATGAGATCTACATTGAATCCTATAAAAAGTTTATCTCAGCCATAGCTGAAAGATACGACGGAGATCCCCGTCTCGAATACATTGAGCTCAGAGCTTTCGGAAACTGGGGCGAGTGGCACACTTCGACATTTGACGGCAATGAGATGCCTTCAGTCGAAATTCAGAAGGATATGATCGCTTATTTTGCAAAAGTATTTAAAAATACTACTGTTGTGGCACTGTCAGATGTAAAGGGCGAAGTTTATGATTATGCTCTTTCAGTTGGTGTTACCAAGAGAAACAACGGACTGATCATGACTCCTAATGAAGAATGGGATCTCGTTCCAGCATACAGGGCAAACTATCCGACGATGGCTGATTTTCATCATTCCTATGAGTATATGCTCAAACTTGAAAGTACAGAATACTTAAAATGGACTCCTGAGCATTACCGTGAATGTATCGAGATACCGCATCTGACCATGTTTTCACTTGATATGGACAGCACATTCGGCTATCAGATCTATCTTGACAACAAAGACCTTTTAGATGAGATGGTAAACCGTCTCGGTTACAATTTTACAGTGACATCTGCAAAGAGAAACGGAAATAAACTTCTTGTGAAAATTAAAAACACAGGACTTGCACCTGCATTTTTCAATATTGATCTCTGTGCTGAGATAACTGATCGTGAAGGCAATAAAATCGGTATGTTCGGAGAACCTGTAAAAATTGAAAAGGGAACCTTCCACGATGATACAGAACAGACATTTTTATTTGAATATGACGGCGACCTGAGCTCAGACGCAGTTATTTGTCTTGCAATGTATGAAAGTGACAATGAACTTGTTAAAGACAAGGATCCGACAGTGAAGTTTGACAATAATAACACCTTATCAAATAACAGACTTAAGCTCGTAAATATGTTATCGGAACAGTTTGAAAATATCAAATACGGTGATCTTGACAACGATGGAGCAGTTGACCTTACTGATCTTACACTTCTTTCACTTTACCTTATGAAAGCACGTAAATTTGATGCTGTACAGACCGAAGCTGCTGATATAGACGGAAGCGGTGAAGTTGACATCGCAGACCTTGCATATTTTAAGCAGTATGTCTGCAAGGATCAGAGTGTTCTTTCGAAATTGAGAATTAAATGATTTGTTGAAGAAGAGAAAGAAAAAAACTGAAGAACTTGAAGCAACAATTTTCCAGACATTAGCAATAGAAATAGTAAATTTTGCGTGATATACAGAGTTGCTGCTCAAAGACAGGCTTAGGGTGTGGAATATTTTTTGATCATCACAAAAAAAGATGATCCTGTAACAGAAACATCTCAACCAAAGACATACCATATATGTCTCTTGATTTCAGAAAAGTATTTATTTCAGAAGATCAGTATTCAGACTAAAGCCTCTTGAAAAATATGAGGAGGTTCCTGAACAGAAGCTTGAACCGTTTACATGTCATGGTTTCTCTGTGATTGAGTGGTGCGGAACAGAGATTGGCGAGTCCGAAATTAATGTGTATTAAAAATATAGTTTACAGCTGCAGCAAGTATTTTTGCTGCAGCTGTGTTTTTTTCAAAGCTCTGCTTTTAACAAGCAGAGGCGATTCGAAGAATCGCTTTCGCTGAAGTCGGAGATTGTACTCCGACTTCAGCGAAAGAATAGAACCCGCCGCCTGTATGGCAGGTACTCATATAGAAGTTTCACAAAAGCTCATATGAATGACCCATACAGCAGGCTATAAAACAGAACAGGCAGATACTTCTTTTCGAGGTATCTGCTTGTTTTTGTTTTAGTACATTTGACCTTTCCTCCAAACTATGCTATAATTTTTACAACAAACATCATTATCCGGAGGT
>JAZQPR010000235.1:0-2507 GCA_045628605.1 Oscillospiraceae bacterium | reverse complement strand
TTCTTAAGTTGATGACATTGCCTGCAGAGGCGGGGGATATCCTCTGTGTTGTTATATGCGAAGTTTGAGTAGATAACAAAAATAAAATGACGATTAATATTTATATATCAGATATTGATCATTATTTTTGTATATATTCTTAACGAAAAAAATTTTTATTTAAGAAATGAGAAAAAAATTTTATTTTTATTTAAGAAAAAATTCTTATTTTTACTTAGGATTTCCGATCAAAAAAAGCATCTAATAAGTGATAAAACAATAAGATAACAGAACAAAGCATCTTTTAGGCAAAGGGGGATTGGATGGATAACGGTGCAAGTAGCTACCGCCGTTTTCTTGAGGGCGATGATTTTGGTATAGAAGAACTTGTTCGTGATTATAAGGATGGTCTTGTTTTATATCTGAACAGCATTTTAAATGATTTCAGCGCAGCAGAAGACTGTGTTCAGGATACATTTATCAGGCTGGTTACCAAAAAACCTGCATTCAGAGGAGATAGTACATTCAAGACCTGGCTGTATAAAATAGGAAGAAATATGGCTTTATATTATTTGAGAAAAAATAAGAAAAATAATTACGAGCTGATAGATGAATGCGAAAAATTAGCTGCTGAAAGTGATCTTGAAAAAGATTATCTGAAAGAGGAACAGAAAATCACAATTCGCAGAATTATGCGAAAAATGAAGACTGAATATCAACAGGCTATATATCTTACTGTTTTTGAAGGATTTAGTTATAATGAAGCAGCAGAAGTAATGAAAAAATCCAGAAAACAGATAGACAATCTTCTTTTTAATGCAAAAAAAATGCTGAGATCAGAACTGGAAAGTGAAGGCGTTGCGTATGAAGAAATATAGAGATTATAAGGACATGACTTATAATATTTTAAAAGCACGCGATGAGTATGAAGAAAAGAAACGAAAAAGACTGATCGCTGTTAAAAAATGCATGGCTGCAGTTCCTGCTGCATGCCTGACAGTTTTTGTTGCAGTTTATTCACTGAAAAAAGCTGATATCATTCCGGAAGCGAAAAAGAGTACGGAAGAACGTAAGCTTGTCGAAATAGTAACTTCGAACAGTGAAGCTGTGACCCCCGTGACATCTCAAAATCAAATAACGAAGGAAACCGAAGTAACTGTGAAGGATCTTCTGCAGACATCGCCGGCAGCGGTTACCACAGTTACTGTTTCGGAAAGCTCTTTAAAAGAATCGGATACTGTCAAAGAAACGGTACTGAGTACAATAAATAATACGGTGTCTGAAAAAGAAACTGTCACTTTAACGGCTGCTGAAGAAATAACAACGCAGCCTGCAGAAAGTAAAGAGCAGGGATCTGAATCTGTTACTTCTGCTGTTAAACATGAATCTTCTTCCTATGAATCCTCGTCCATATCTGAGACTTCAGAAAATGATATTACAAAGGAAAGTGTTCCGAAGGGTAATGATGAAAACGATTCTGAAGAAAAAAATGATAACATTCCTGAATCTTCAAAAAAAGATGGTTCAGTCGATTACGGAGCAACAGGCGGCAATATATCATCATCATATACAAACGCCAAACTATTGATCGTTCCGGACACATCAGGAAATTCAGAAACCGTACTTCCGTGGGATGAAAGAAATACAGCTCAGAAATACAATACAGCAAAACCGGATGAGCCGGCTTCAATATATAAATATTATGGTTATCTGATCGATGCTTCTCTTATAGGAGAGTATCTTTCGGATGCTTCGATGACAGGTAGGGGTGATCCGCCCAAGGAAGAAAAGTACCGCTGCAAAGCCAAAGCATACAGAGTAACAGGTTTCGAGCCGAAAGGGGTAGTTGCGATCAAATTTGAAGATGATGATAACTATTATTATTATAATCTGTACAAATCTTAAATCAATGCTGAAAATGCAAAGCTCCCGGAAGGTGAGGAAAGTACTGCGTAAAGAATATTAATATCAAAACAAACAGGTCTTCTGATTTTATCGGAAGACCTGTTTTAATTCATAGAATGAGAGGGCAAGGAAGCAGCGTGGGTATTATCATACGGTTTATTTGTGTCTTGAAACAGTAATTTCTCAATGTACTGGTTCAGCTTTAAATAGAAAACTTTTTAAATTACGCAATTATGTGGCTACGAATATCTTTTGTGAGTCATGGTGAATAATTCAGGTTTAATCTAGTCATAATAAATACACATTCTGAAAATCATATTCTAATTTTATCAAAATGAAAAGAGCATTATCCAAGTTCTTAGAATAATGCTCTTGCCTTGCTTTATATTTTTGTGCTTGTTCAAAGCTCTGCTTTTAACAAGCAGAGGCGATTCGTAGAATCGCATCCGTTCAGTCGGAGATTGTACTCCGACTGAGCGGAAAGATAGAACCCGCCGCCTGCAGAGGCAATGTCATCAACTTAAAGGAAGTCAAATTTGTCGCTTAATTATATAAGTAACAATAATCTAATAAAAGCAACATAATTTTACGTCCCCTGATAAGGGGAAGAGGGCCGCGCGTAA
>JAZQPR010000234.1:0-9380 GCA_045628605.1 Oscillospiraceae bacterium | reverse complement strand
CATAACCGACCTTCGCTTTTTATTCAATTTTTCTGAACTAAAGCATTGCGTTATCTGCCTAAAAAGGAGACTTACAATAAATTGATGCGTTTATCCTACTCAAGACAGTCAAATTGTTTGCACCTGGTCCTTTATTTAATTTGATTGAAATTTCGAAAAATCGGGGCACACAGTGTGCTCAGTAACAGTATAGGAACCAGGCTTATAAATTCTGATGAGAAAGAAATTGTTGTTGAGGAGATATACAGGGAAAAGGTTCAGGATGACAGTGTAAAGGTATATAATTTTCAGGTTGAGGATTATCATACTTATTATGTTGGAAGAACATATTGTTTAGTTCATAATGGAGATTATAAATATCCATATACGGAAACGCAGGAACAATTACGTCAAGAAGGAAAAAAAATATCAAATAGAAATAATATATCAGCAGCTGAAGCTGAGGATTATATTGATAGATGTAGGCAAAACGATATTCCTTACGAAGTTGCAAGAATAGATCCACCTCATTATTCGAGAATGGACAATACAAAATTGATGGATGGAGTTTCAGGAAAGTATCATTTACACGTTCCTGTTAAGGGATCTAATTCTCATGTTGAAATAAATGATCCACAAAATCTATCTATATATACAGGTCGATAAAGGAGTGTATATTAATGAATTTATATAAAAATGGTTTTATAGTATATGAGAAGAAAGAAAATGACTATCTTGGAGTTCCATGGCCGATAAATGAAACTGAAGAATCTGAGAGAATTGTAAAAGAAGGAATCGTATGGTTTGACAGAGTATGGAAAGATGATAGTGAGAAAAATGAATTCAGACCGGCTCTTGATATGTTAATGAAGTATAAGCCATACAAAATAGAATTAAAAGAAAATGAATACTACAGAGAAGATGGATGTTTTATATTATATGAGAACTGGGAAAATGAGAATAATTTATCGTATATTTCACCCGATTATGATTATGTAAAAAGGTATACAGATTATTGCAGAAAAATCGGTTTTGATGTAAATATAGTTTTAGTTGAGTCTCCTGTTAATGTTTTTATTTCCGATGCTGATGTTTTAATAAAAAAAGAGTTAGGTTATGATTGCTATGGTACGGTGTTTTATTCATATTTAAAAACAGAATATAATGAAGTTGAAAGCAGAATGAAAATGAATAATGTTTACCTGAATGAGAATAATCTTTGTTCATCGCTTGATGATATTATGATTTTTATAAATGACAGAGTAAAAGACAGAGAGAGCGGAATAAATATTGAAGATTACTGGAAAGAAATTCCGGTCAGGCTGTCTTTGGTGAATTATTGAAATGCTTATTGAAGCATGGTAAGCGATACGTTTAACCACGCCTACGATAAAAAACGAACAGCCTTGCGGATTGTTTTCCAGATTTAATTTTTTGACTGATTTTTGCAATTATCAGGTAATGTGTTACTCAAAGGAAGGAAATATCCCGTGAAGAGCTTAAATGTTTTCCAAATCTCAGAAAAATCACGATAATGTCAATACACTCTGAAAAAACAGCTGAGCTGTTCAGGGAATTTAATATAGAGGTAGATGTTCTATGATGGCATGAACGTTGTAGTGATAAGATAAGTATTACAAAGCTTGAGGTTATAACATCATTAAATTAAGTACAGAACTATAACAAAAACGTTTATTAACAGCAAGGAGAAATCTCTTGCTGTTTTTTTACATTTTTTTCACTTAATGAGTATAATTCTATGTCTATTTGACAAAAATAAAAGTGATGTTGAATAACAAAGTTGTTATTGATATAATATAAAGTGAGCTATTTTAACATGATTATTCAATAAAAGGAGAAAACGAGACAAATGTATAGTAAAATATGTAATGTACTTTTATCAGTATTGTTAGCATTAAGTATATTCAATGTCGAAAGTATTTCAGTTAAAGCAGAAGCGGTATATAACGTCGGGCTGGAAATAGAGACTGCGGAGATGCCGATCAACTGGATACAGGAAGGTGACGGAGTAAGTTTACTGGTAAAAATAAAAAACAATCCCGGTGTGGATGAGTTATTGTTTAGTTATAGAACAGATGATAGAATCAAAGATGAACCATACAGTGTTATGACAACAAAAGGTGAATATCCAACGTGGACTGTAACAACATTTTTTTTCCATGATCCGTTCCAAACATATAGAAATGATATATTTAATCGTGACAGGAAAAGTACAGAAAAATTTTGTACTAATGGAGATATTTGTTATATAACCGTATATATAGATCCTGATAAAGTCCAAATTGGTGATTTTTGTCCTGTCGAATTTATAACAGAACCAATTGACCATGATTATGATATAGGATTTGAAATTGATGGAACATTTTACAATTATGAAAATATTACAGAATATATTAATGGTGGAATAAGAGTAGTAGAACCTAGTTTAAATTATACCCCTTTAGAAGGAAATCCGCAAATAGAAGAACAGCATGTTCAGCCACAGCAGCCTGCAGAAGTTGAACCTCAGGCTGAAATACAAAACAATGATTCAAATTCTACTGTGAGTGAAAATACTCAGTCAGAGTTATCGCAGCCGGTATCTGAAACTGTAATAACTACAAATGATACAACAGCATCAGAGTCAGTAACTGATACTACAACCAAAGTGTTTACTTCAGAAAAAAAAGAATCGGAATTATCTTTTGCTTCGACAAAAGAATCAAATGAAAGTACTAAAAATGAAGTAATTTTAGATGAAAATGAAAAAAATAATGACAAAAAGAAAAATATAATATCTGTGATCGTTTCTTCAATTTTAATATTGGCGGCAGTGACGGTTACTTTATTAATAAGAATAATAAAAAGAAAGAAAGAGGAACAATAAAATGAAAAAAATCAGAGAAATACTTGCATTTACAACAGCATTGATACTGTCTTCAAATTCATCACTGACATTTGCAGTTAATGAAGATATGTTTAAAACAGTCAGTGACAGTTCAGAAAATCATGTTGATGATTCAGAGAGTGGAACAGAGACTGCGGAAAAAAATAATGATAAACAGAGTAAGGCAGCAGAGACAATAGAAAAAGGTGAAGATGATTCGGAGATCAGATTGCTGAGAAAAACTATTGATTCTGAAAAAAGAGAATATTTTATTGTTTCTGTATCAGCAAAAGAAGGAATAAAAGTATCATCAGATACAGATAAAGCAACATTTTTAGATACATTAGAAACTGAGGCTGAACTGGTAGATGGAAAAATTAAAGTAAAGTATTATTTTAAAAATATAGATGATGAGAATCTTTATTTTGCTGAAAGAGAATTCAATATTCCTTATTTTAAGTTAAAAGAAGATAAATCAAAGATATCTTTTGGATCAAATGAATTGTACATTGAAGACAGTACTATTTATGTCAAAGACGGTAATGCTGAAGTAAACATAGCATTTGCATGTGATTCAAATCTTGAAATGACAGAGCCCGAAATTATACTTACTGATAGAGTAAAAAATACAGACGAGCAAAAAGAAATAGAAATGACATTTGAAAAGAAAGAGGATGGTTTTTATTATTATAATGCGAAATTTGAAATAGAAAATGAATGTGTTCATTCTTTTGATGTTACAGTTAATTCATTATCTGAATCTAAAAAATATGAAAATGTCAAATTTGAAAATAAAACTGATAAAATAGTAATTGATAAAAATCCGCCAGAAGTAAAAAAATCCGAAATACATATTTCCTATATAAATGAAAGAAAGTATTTTAGTGCTCTTAATAAACGAAGTGGATTCTTTCTGATTGAAGGAACTGTTAAAGACAGTGAAAGTGGTATATCAAAAATAGAGTATCGAATAGATCCTGCAGAACATAATTACAATAATGATTATTCAGAATATTTAGGTCCATATTTTTCATCAGATAAGAAAAATACAGATAATATGATTAATCATGCAGATCGAAACAAGAGTAATAATGAAATATATTATGAATCAGAAGCATGTACAAAGTATAACGATACAAATTATGAAAAATATAAAGGTGGTAAAACAGAAAAGTTTCAAATTATAGTTCCATATTTAAGTACGATATGTAATGGTGATGAGAATGGCTATCATACAGTAGAGTTTCGATTTACTGATAAAGTGGGAAATCCTATTGAATTATCTCCGGCAAAGTATACAGACAGTAATAGTAATGGTTATGACCAGCAGGCTCCTGATTTTATCAATTGTCAGTTATCAATTGCAGACGAAACATGTGTAAATGTATTAAAACACGGCAATTATTTTAATGACACTTTTGGAATTGATGTTGAGGCAATTGATAAGTCGGAAACAGAATATTTATCCGGACTTAAAATTTTTAAATTCTTAGATGGGGATACAATTATCAGTTCAAATATTAATGATGAGAATATTGGTTCTGAAGGTTTTAAAAACAATACCAAATACACCGACCTACAAATAGAAGTTTCAGATAAAGGCGGACAGACAAATAAGAAGAGTTTAAAAGACCTGTTAAAAACATTTAAATCATCAAACGAAGCATACGAAGATGTCATAGAAAAAATGACAAGCAACACATTTGTCATAGAGAACAGTGCACCGAAATATAAAGTATTCGATCATTCAAATAATGAAATAACTGATAAAGAAACAATATGGCTGAATAAAAATGAAAAAACAAAGCTCACAGTAAACATAAATGATAAAATATATAACGACAGCAAGGAAGATATATACAGCGGTATCGGAGAAATCAAAATATCAGGACAGGTAGGAAAATCCGGTGATTTGGTAAAATATCCGATAATTAAAGCCGATTCAAAAGCATCTTCAGATATATCAGAAAAATCATATTCAGTAAATTATTCAGAAACTGACAGCAGGATCTCATCTCAGGATATAGTTTTTAATTCAGAAGATATGTCTGACGGAAAGTACAGCTACACATTTAATGCATCAGATAACGCATCCAACTCAATGGAAGAAAAGACTCTGAATTTTGGTGTGGACAAAGTTGAGCCGGGCTGTGAAATGTCATATAGCAAAGGTCTTTACGAAAATAAATGGTTCCGTGAAGATGAGAAACTTGAACTTCAGTTTAAGATAAATGATGCAGTATCCGGAATAGATGAGAATACTGTAAAAGCATCCGTATTCTTTAAAACCAAAGGTCAGAATAAATCAGTAAAAATAAGCAGTGATAACATAAAAATATCCGAAGACAAAAATGATTGTACAGTAGACATATCATCAGCTGATTTTTATGATGGTGAAAATATCCCTGATGATCTTACCTACTCTATAAAAATCGAAGCATATGACATCGCTGGAAATCCAATGACCTATACTAAGGAAATCAGCTGTGACAACTGGGCACCTGTTTTTAATGAGATAAATGCAAGATCGGAGAAGCCACACTACAGAAACAGCATTCTCTATTCAAACAGAGACACAGACATTCTGATCGATGTATCGGATAACGTTAATTTTGAAAATCAGTCCGGAATAAGTGAAGTTTCATATTTTGAAGTAGATTTTGATCCGTACGGCGATAACAGTGTTGATACTAAAAGTGCTGAATATATTCCTCTCAAGGAGAATAACGGAAAATATACCCTGTCACTTCATCTTGATAAATCCGGATCGTACAGTAAAATACTCTGTTTCAAGGTGACAGATAAGGTAGGTCATGAAACATGCAGGCTGTGTGAACTGAAAATAGAAGATAAAACCTATAAGATACAAAAGATCGAATCAGATCCTGTTGACAGTGAGCATCTCAGAATAGTGATGGAAAGTATTCCGTCCGAGATATTTATCAACGGAAAGGAAAGCAGGATCAGACCGGAAAAAGGTTCGGAAGATGAACTGACAGCAGATTCTGTACTCAGTAAATTTGTAAGTGAAGAACATAAAAATGATCTTGAAGCTGAAAATTCGAAATTTGCTCCGGTTTACACAAACGGAGACAAAAAATGGTTCAACCTGTTTGATGATAAGTATATATCATTTGATATTTTTGACATTCATTCCGGAATACAGAATATAAAGGTATATGACCTTTATGACAAAGAAAGCATTTTGGATGATGATAAATATTTTGAAAAACTTACAGAAGACAAAATGCTGTTTGAGGTCTCATATGATGAGAATGATCCTGCATCTGAAGCTGATGACAAAAGAGTATTTTCAAAAAACTATAAGCTTAAGGATTCAGCGCTGAAGGACGGCAGGCATGAGTTTGCAGCAGTTGTTACAGACAATTCCGGAAATGAAAGTGCGGGAGCATATAATTTCTATATTGACAGCATCAGTCCTGAGATCGAAGGATTTTCATTTGTTGCAGCAGATGAAGAAAACGCTGAAACAGTAAAAACATTAAAACCGGAAGAAACAGCTGAAGGTTCTGAAGAAAGAAAGCTGAGTTACAGATATTTTGCAAAATCAGATTCAAAAATTACAGTAAACACTAAGGACAGCGGAGCATCGTCAGGACTGCAGAAGCTTGAATATGCACTGATCCCGAATACAAATGAAGCAGATGAAACTGTTAATTATTCAGAAACAAGCAGTGAAACAGACGGCAGATATGAAATAGCGGTTCAGAAAGGATTTAAAGGATATCTGACAGCAAAGGTATCTGATAACGTAAACAACGAATCAGAATTTAAAAATACCGAAGGCATAGTAATAGAAGATACGGCACCTGATACAGAGTATATTTTTTCATCAGAAGCATCAAAGAAGGATGCGTCACAGAATGAAATGTATACAGAGGATGTTGAGGTCACAGTAAATGTAACCGATAAGGAATCCGGTATCAAAAAAATAGTATGTACTGTTATCTCTGAAAAACATCCTGACGGAATAGTAACAGAGATCAGTACAAATGATCTGAAGGACGGCTGGAGCTGTACAGAAACAGATGAAAATCTTGTAACAGCAGTATCAAAGACATTCAGATTTGATGCGGATGACAATGATATCAAAATAATTATTGAAAGTGAAGACAACTGTCTTAACAGCGGAGTAAAAGAATCAAAAGTCTTTACGATCGATAAAACAGCACCTGTAATAGAAATCAGCAAAACAGAAGGATATAACGGAACAGATTTTTATAACAGCACAAACAGAGCAGTAATAGATATAAAAGTAACTGAGAGAAACTTTGATGAAGCTCTTATCAGAACAGAAATAGAAAATTCGTTTAATTCAAATATTCCGGCAGTGTCATTTTCCGATGATCCGACAGACAGGCAGATACACAAAGCAACACTGACATTCCCGGAGGGCGACTTTGTATTCAGTGTACAGGGTACAGATCTTGCAGGACATGAGGCAGAAATAAAAGCACCGTATGAAGGACAGTTCAGATTTTCAGTTGATGAGACTTCACCTGTTGTAACAACGAATTTTGATAAATTCTCCAAAGGAAACGGAAATTATTTCAACACAGATAAAGAAGCAGTGATATCGGTAAGAGATCATAATTTTGATCCGTACAATTCCGGTCTGGTAATTTATAAAAAAGGAGCCGGAAGTGAACATACAGAGGCCGATCTTTATGATGCTTCATACAGTTATGTGAAACCATCTGACTGGAAGCAGAGCGCAGGAGACAGGGATCTGTATGAACTCAAATTTCCGATAAAGGATGAATCAGTATTTAAGATCAGGATAATGACATATGACAAGGCCGGAAATGCCCCTTCATTTGGAAATTCACTTTCAGAAACCGAGATCTTTGAGATCGACAAAACAGCACCGGAAGTAGTAAGGAAAAACGGAGAAAGTGTAAAAGATACAGATGTGGAATTCCTTGATATTTATGATGAGAACAGGAAGGATGCATCAGCTCCGACAGTGGAATTTGATGATACAAACTTTGAAAAGCTGAATGTAACGCTGACAAAATATGATCCGAAGTATCAGAACGGAAAAGAGCTCGGAAAAATAGAAGAAACCGTAACAAATGAAGAGGTAAGGTCGAAGATCTACGAGCTGGCAGGATTTGATACGGACGGAGTATATTCTGTAAATATAACAGCAGAGGATAAGGCAGGAAATATAAGTAAGCTAAATAAGAACACATATGTCAGAATGATGGATACCGAGGTTCTTGCATATCTGCCGGACAGCAGCATAGAAGAAAAATCAGGACTGTATTCGTTTGAATATAAAAACGGAAAACCTGTAAGCAAAAGACCGGATGATTTTGATGATATAAATATTGTAGTGATGAGCAAAAAAGGTGAAAAACCGCAGATAGTGCTCAGGGACACAAACGGAGAGGAAAAAAATACAAACATAGAGCCGAAAGAAAAAACAAAAGGTGAAAGTGATATTTACGGAGTAGAAGTACTTGAGTATACACTCCCGGGATCGTTTTTCACTGAAAACTATCAGAATGACGTGGATAAAGAGCTGTATCTGACAGTTAAAACAGATGACGGAAGAACAGATCTCGGAAGGATACATATAGACAGTATAGCCCCGGAAGCATCAGTACCTGATGAATTAAAGTCATGGCACTGGTATCCGGGAAAGGAAACCAGAGAAGTAGTGATCTCATCGATAAGTGAAGTACTTGAAGGAGAGAACTGCAGGGTATATGACAATAACAGGGAAATTCCGTTTGAATATTCGGAAGAAACCAAAACTTTGAAGTTCAGTCTTTCAGAGGGATGGCACAACATAGGAATACATCTTGAGGACGTGGCAGGAAATGCATACGATATTCAGGAAGCGGAAAATATATGTGTAGGAAACTTCTGGATCTGGATAATGGCAGGCGGAGCAGCAGCAATTGGTGCCGCGGCGGGTGCAGTACTGATAATGAAGAAAAGAAAGAAAAAGAAGGAAAAGATTCTGGAAGGATTTTGATAAAAAAAGAGGAGGAGAAAATGCATATGGCGACTATAACGTTATACAAAGATAAGGTAAACGGAGTAGGAGGACTGATAGATGATATTATCAAATCAATAGATAATATCGACGTACAGCTGGATACACTGAAAAACACACTTGAAGGAGTGGAAAGCAGTACATGTGATCTGAACGATACTGTGGAAAGTATAAGATCATCATCGAAAAGTGAAGAGGAAAAGGTTGATGATCTTAAGAAGCTTAATCAGAAACTGAGCGATTTTATAGAAACAGCGTCGGATCGCGATAAAAGTGCAAAGGATGAAATAAACAAGCAAAAAGAAGAGTTTTATACAAAGTACAGTTATCTGAAACCTGAAAGTGAGAAATCATTTGGGGAAAAGCTGCTTGACGGACTTGAATCAGTAGGAGAATGGTGTAAGGAACACTGGAAGCTGATAGTGACGGTAGTAATAGTTGTAGTAGCCGTTGCACTGTTATGGTGCGGAGTCGGAGAAGGAATAC
>JAZQPR010000233.1:0-32230 GCA_045628605.1 Oscillospiraceae bacterium | reverse complement strand
TGATATTAAGGATACAGAAATATACTGTTGAATAGATTAGATTCAAAGCTCTGCTTTTAACAAGCAGAGGCAATTCGAAGAATTGCTTTCGTTCAGTAGGAGATTGAACTCCTACTGAACGAGAGAATAGCCCCCGCCGCCTATAGAGGCGGGGGATATCCTCTGTGTTGTTATATTTGAGTTGAATAAATATAGGTAGATAGCCTTGTTAATTGAACAATATTAGGGAATCACTGATTTAATCGAATATCTATTGATAAAATCTACCATTTATGATATAATGTAAATATAAACTATATAATGTAAGGTGGATTTACAATGAATAAACAGATGAACTTCAGTGATATAGAATATTCAAACAGAAAGCGTACAACCAAGAGAGAAGAGTTTCTTAATTTAATGGAAGAGCCACCCTTTTGCGGATAATGACCACAAAATCAGCATGAAACCCATAAGAAAATTGACTTTTTTAGGGGATTATCTGCTTAATTGTAACTTGAAAATTCAAGAAAATTCCAAAAATTCATTTTAGGCAGGAAATACGATATTAAATCAGCGTTTCCTTAAATAAAAATATGTTTAATTTGATTTTTTATACCGTTTCAATAACAAAAACTGCTGTCAGTTGTTATCTGATTCTTTTGAACGGATATAGCAGGCGTGAGTTGGATTAGCTTCAGTTATATATGATCAGCTTGTCATTATTGTTTCAGCTTTCTTGTTTTTTTGCAGGTTGTTAAAAGGAGCAATATTTATGAAAAGAGAAATGAAAGATTATCTTTTAGTAAGGATCAGCGGTTTCAGACGAATGGTTAAAAGAAAGCAAATACTTGATATTCTTCAGTTTGGAGCATGGGCTTTTGTTCTGTATGAGAATTTCTGGGAATTGAGATTAAGCGGAGGAAAAGTGATATTTTGTTCACTGATTACGTTGGTAAGTATAATACTTCACATAATAAGACGTGATAAGTTTGCTAATATTGTAGAATTAGTGCTTGATACACTTTACTTTTTCCTTTTTATGGTGATTTTTGACTGCTTTTCGATTGGAGCGATGATTTCGTTTCTGATACATTTGCTTAGAATAGAAAGCTGTTATACTGATGAAAAAATGAAGACACTGTATGGATATCCAAAGTTTGTGCCGTTTTATGTTGATAATGCGTTTGAAAAAGACGACAGGCTTGCATGTTCTGTAAAAAACGAATATGATGAAATTATGGAAGACAAGATAGTTCGTTTTTCTTCAGCAATAAGCAGATGTGACTGGATACTGCAGTTTACAATGATATTATCCGTTATTTTTGCAGCAATTGGTTGTGTAGTATTAGGTTTAGGAATAAAAGAGCAGTATTTCTTCAGTAAAGCAGTCAGTGTTGAAGATATCGGATCATGTCAGGATGGTGATGTGATAAGCGGAATAGTTTATCAGGTTTATGATCAGAGCAGTATTGCAAGTCAGAAATCTGTCAGAGAAAATTACATTGCGGAATTTGGCGGAAAACTGGTAAGTTTTTCTGCACCGTATCCGTATAAAGAGGAGTTTGAGAGATTATATAAAGACACTGAAAGTGCATTGAAAAACGGCGAAATGTCAACGAATCATGATTCTTTCATTTCGGCTGATGGAATTGTATTTCATGGCAGATATCTGAAAGCAGATAAAAAAATCAAACTGCTGGATACTTCAAAATGGAAATTGGGCGAAGATCACCCTGAAGTTGAAGAAAATTATTTTATTGAGATTGTAGACATAGAAAAAGCAGAGTTGAATGTACTTGCAGGAATAGTAATGATATTACTTGGGATAGTGGCGTTTGTATTTGTCGGTTTATTTGTATTAAAAAAAATTGATGATTTTGACAATACAGTGCTTTGAACAACAAAGAGATTTAATCATTTTTGATAGATATATATAATCTGTATCTTAATGAAACAGAATAGGCTCAGATGTATTAATTTTTATTAAATATCTGATAATAAACAACATGATATAACAACACAGAGGATATCCCCCGCCTCTGCAGGCGGCGGGTTCTATCTTTCCGCTCAGTCGGAGTACAATCTCCGACTGAACGGAAGCGATTCTACGAATCGCCTCTGCTTGTTAAAAGCAGAGCTTTGAAAAAAGCATACCAAAGTACTGGTCGATTCATGATACTTTGATATGCTTTTTTTATATTATTAGTGGATGCTATAACAATTACAGCCGCACGGGATCATAAGATCCCGGCGGCTGTAATCAAAGATATACGCTTAAGCTTCTTAATTATTTGTAAAGTTCAGAAAGTTTGATAAGATAATCATATCTGTCCTTAGCGTTGTTGATAGCCTTGTTGAAGAGGATATCAGCTCTTTCAGGATTTGAACGAGCGAGTGAGTTGTAACGAACTTCGCCCATGATGAAGTTTCTGTATTCTTCATCGATATGAGGAGCCTTTGAATCCATTGTGAATGGGTTCTTGCCTTCAGCCTTAAGAGCCGGATTATATCTGAAGAGGTGCCAGTAACCAGCCTGAACAGCCTTCTTTTCTTCTGTCTGAGCTGTTGACATACCTGTCTTGATACCATGGTTGATACATGGAGCATAACCGATGATAAGTGATGGACCGTCATAAGCTTCAGCTTCCTGGATGGCCTTGATACACTGGTTGTAGTCAGCACCCATAGCGATGTGTGCTACGTATACGTAACCATAGCTCATTGCAATACCTGCGAGATCCTTCTTCTTAACTTCCTTACCTGCTGCAGCAAACTGAGCTATAGCACCTGTAGGAGTTGATTTTGAAGACTGTCCGCCTGTATTTGAGTAAACTTCTGTATCGAATACGAAGATATTTACATTTTCGCCTGAAGCGATAACATGGTCAAGTCCGCTGAAACCGATATCGTAAGCCCAGCCGTCGCCGCCGAATACCCACATTGACTTCTTGCTGAGGTAATCCTTGTATGCAAGAATATCCTTGGCAGCATCGCATCCGCAAGCTTCGAGCTTCTCAACGAGAACCTTTGTAGCAGCAGCATTTGCTTCGCTGGAGTTTACAGTGTCGAGGTAGTTCTGAGCAGCTTCCTTAACGTCAGCCTTGTCAGAAGCTTCAACGAGGTTCTTAACCTTTTCAATTGCTCTTTCACGGAGAGTCTTCTGAGCGAGGAACATACCGTAACCAAATTCAGCATTGTCTTCGAAGAGTGAGTTAGCCCAAGCAGGACCCTTGCCTTCTTTGTTTGTTGTATATGGAGTTGAAGGAGCAGAACCACCCCAGATTGATGAACATCCTGTAGCATTTGCGATGTACATTCTGTCACCGAAGAGCTGAGTGATGAGCTTAGCATAAGGTGTTTCACCACAGCCTGCGCAAGCGCCTGAGAATTCGAGGAGAGGCTGTTTGAACTGTGAGCCCTTAACTGTTGAAGCCTTGAACTTGTCAGCAACTTCCGGCTTTTCATCGAGTGTTACTGCATAATCAAATACAGCCTGTTCTTTTTCCTGTGTATCAAGAGGCATCATTGTGAGAGCTTTTTCCTTTGCAGGACAAACGTTAGCACATGAGCCGCATCCTGTACAGTCAAGAACTGAAACTGTCATAGCGAACTTAAGATCGCCTACAGCAGGTTTGAAATCAGCTGTCTTAGCGCCGCACTTAGCAGCTTCGTCTGCTGTCATAGCAACAGGACGGATAGCAGCGTGAGGACAAACATATGAACACTGGTTACACTGAATACACTTAGCAGCATCCCATGAAGGAACTGTTACTGCAATACCTCTCTTTTCGAAAGCTGCAGAACCCTGTGGGAATGTACCGTCTGCCATGTCAACAAATGTTGAAACAGGAAGCTTGTCACCCTGCTGAGCGTTACATGGCTGCTGGATGTTGTTTACGAAGTCGATAAGCTTCTTGTTGCTTCCCTCTGCCTTGTCCATGCCGATCTTTGAATCTTCAGCATTTGCCCATGCAGCAGGGATGTCTATCTTAACGATGCTCTTGTAACCAGCATCGATAGCGTCATGGTTCTTCTTAACAACATCTTCACCCTTCTTCATGTAAGAAGCTGTAGCAGCGTCCTTCATGTACTTGAGAGCGTCTTCGAAAGGAATGATGTCAGCGAGTTTGAAGAATGCAGACTGGAGAATTGTGTTGATTCTTGAGCCCATGCCTGTTTCAATACCGAGCTTAACACCGTCGATTGTGTAGAAGTTGATGTTGTTCTTTGCAAGATATCTCTTTACCTGTCCCGGGAGGTGCTTTTCAAGACCTTCCATATCCCACTGACAGTTGAGGAGGAATGTACCGTTTGGCTTGATGTCAGAAACGATATCATATTTGTTGATGTATGACTGGTTGTGACAAGCTACGAAGTCAGCTCTGTTTACGAGGTATGTTGACTTGATAGGTGTTTTACCGAATCTCAGGTGAGATACTGTGATACCGCCTGATTTCTTTGAGTCATATGCAAAGTATGCCTGAGCATACATGTCTGTATGGTCACCGATGATCTTGATTGAGTTCTTGTTGGCACCTACTGTACCGTCTGAACCAAGACCCCAGAACTTACAAGCTGTTGTGCCTGCAGGAGCTGAGTCAAGAGCTTCGCCGACTTCGATAGAAAGATTTGTAACGTCATCGTTGATACCAACTGTAAATCTTCCCTTTGTTGTGTTTTCATAGATAGCTTTGATGCAAGCCGGAGTTGTATCCTTTGAACCAAGACCAAATCTGCAGCTGAAGATCTTAGCTGTGCTGAATTTTGAATCCTTGAGAGCTGTGCATACATCGAGGAAGAGAGGTTCGCCGATTGAACCAGGTTCCTTTGTTCTGTCGAGAACTGTGATCTGCTTAGCTGTTGCAGGGATTGCTTCGATGAGCTTGTCAGCACGGAAAGGTCTGTAAAGTCTAACCTTAACAAGACCGTATTTGCAGCCCTGAGCATTTAAGAAGTCGATTGTTTCTTCGATAGTGTCGTTTACTGAACCCATAGCGATGAGAACATGTTCAGCATCAGGAGCACCGTAGTAGTTGAAGAGTTTGTAGTTTGTACCGATTTCGGCATTTACCTTGTTCATGTATTCTTCTACAACTTCTGGAATATTGTCGTAGTATGAGTTACATGCTTCACGAGCCTGGAAGAAGATATCAGGGTTCTGAGCAGTACCCTTAAGTGTTGGATGTTCAGGTGTTACAGCTCTTTCTCTGAATGCCTTTACTGAATCCCAGTCAACCCAGTTCTTGAGTGTTTCAGGATCCCATGTTTCGATTTTCTGAATTTCGTGTGATGTACGGGAACCATCAAAGAAGTGAAGGAATGGTACTCTTCCCTTGATTGTTGAGAGATGAGCTATAGCACCGAGGTCCATAACTTCCTGTGGGTTTGAAGAACAAAGCATAGCAAAACCTGTCTGACGGCAAGCCATTACGTCTGAGTGGTCGCCGAAGATGTTAAGTGCGTGTGAAGCAATACATCTTGCAGATACATGGATTACGCAAGGAAGAAGTTCACCTGCGATCTTGTACATGTTAGGGATCATATGAAGAAGACCCTGTGAAGCAGTGTATGTTGTTGTGAAAGCACCTGCTGTCAGTGAGCCGTGAACTGTACCTGAAGCACCTGCTTCAGACTGCATTTCAACAACCTTTACTGACTGTCCGTAGATATTTTTCTGTCCCTTAGCAGACCACTGATCTGTTACTTCAGCCATGACTGAAGAAGGTGTGATTGGGTAAATAGCAGCTAAATCTGTAAATGGGTATGATGCCCAAGCAGCAGCGTTATTACCGTCCATGGTTTTCATTTTTCTAGCCATTTTAAAATTTCATCCTCCTGTTTTTATTAAGTTCATAAAGAAATAATAAAATATTTGTTTATGAAACAGCTTAAGCGTTATATGATTGTTACATAAACGTCAACTATAATATTAACATATAGAAAAGAATTTGTAAAGACCAATATGGCAAAATGTTTGAATAAGAAAATATTTTATAGGATTTTATGCTGCTGCCAAATGAATGACCGGAAAATATTCTTTTAAATATTGCGAATTATTGCGAAATAATTATTCAGAAATGCAGTATACTATATTATTAGAAAAAACGTTAAATAAAAACATGATTTTGAGATTACATTCACAATTCATCACATTTCAAACACAAATATTGTTATGAATTTGCGATAATATAAAAAAGCCGTTTGGCAAACTTGGACGTTCGTAGTGATATTAAACAAAAAAATATAAATACTCCAAAAGGTATTGACTTTCTATGATTTATGGGCTATAATAATGACAGTGTTAAGTTAATATTTGTTTATTAAAATTAACACTCGTTTTGTTGTCTCCTTTCTTTTGTTCTACACATATTTATTTATCTCTTTTTATCTATTTTTTTGCAGGGCACCGTTTGTCCTGCATTTTTTTTTGAAATCAGGACATTTAAATCAGGACATTTAACCTAAATCAGAAATCAGGCGGGATGCTAACATGAAAAAATCGTTTGTTTGTTTTTTTACAGCTGTTTTATTTTTACTGACAGTATCATGCAGAAAAGAACCGGTTCAGTCAGATCCGGGAAAAGCAGCTGAAACAGAATTTACAGAGGTTACGGAAACGGCAGAATCAACAGAAGAAATATTTTCTTTTACAGAAGAAACATCTGCTCCTGCTGTAACAGAAATTTCTGAAGAATCAGAAAACACAGCACAGCCTGTTGATATGGAAGTATCTGAAACATGTATGCTTAAGCCGGGTGTGTGGTATGCATATAATGATAAAAACAGCAGCTATTACTTTATTTCACCTGATGGAAGGACTGCAAGAAAGGTTGATGTTGCAGATGCTTTGTCAACTGTTTTTCAATACGAATGTATTTCAGCAGAAAGCCATGAATACAAATATTATACTTCAACCGGTTCAAGCAGTTTTGTGCTCAATATTACAGGTGAAGACACTGCAGAGCTGACAGAGGCAGACAAAACAGTCAGAAAAATGAAATACTGTTCGAATGATACTTTTGAACGTTTTCAGTTTTTTACTGATGAAGAACTTCAGAGTATGGCACTTTCATATTTCAGTACATATTCTTCAAGAAATTCAAGCAATCTGCAGATATATGTTGTTGATAATGAAGATCAGACAGTTGATATTTATTTATATGTTTATGCAAACAATACTCAGAATATTCTGGAAATATATTCTCTCGACAGATTCAGTGCTGCAGGAACATGTAAGAACGGAGAGATAATCGATCTTTGTATGATGTAGTTTTTTCTGAGATTGTAATTCTGACAGAAAAACAGTTGAAAAACTATTGCAAATTTGTTATTACTGCGTTATAATATCTATATGGGCAGCTTTGAAAAAGTTTGCTGCGACAGGATGGAGATTTGGTTTATGCCCCGATTTTTTGTAGAAAAAATTGCCGATAAAAAAACTGCACGGATAACCGGTGAAGATGCATGGCATATCAGCAGATCATTAAGAATGAAAATTGATGATGCTGTTACGGTAACATGTGACGGAATTGATTATTCATGCATCATAAAAAGTATATCGGATGATTGTGTTGATGTTGAAGTACTTTTTTTTGACAAATGCAAATCGGAACCCGGAATAGATCTTACTCTTTATCAGGCTGTTCCGAAACTGGACAAGCTTGAAATGATCATACAGAAAGCAGTTGAGCTGGGTGCATGCAGAGTAGTGCCTGTACTCACCAGACGTTGTATATCACGTCCCACAGAAAAAGATTTTCTGAAGAAACTGCCGCGATATCAGAAAATAGCTTTAGCTGCTGCAAAGCAGTCAGGCAGAGGTATTGTTCCTGAGGTTGCGCCGATGATCAGTTATTCTGTTGCGTTGGAAGAAATGAAAAACTCCGATTGTTCTTTGATGCTTTATGAACAGGGAGGGGTAAGGTTTTCGGAAGTTGATTTTGAAAAAGTTAAAACGGTTTCACTTCTTATCGGAAGTGAGGGCGGTTTTGATGAAAATGAAGCGGCACAGGCTGATGCAGCCGGAATCAAAAGGATCTGGCTTGGGGAAAGAATCTTAAGGTGTGAAACGGCACCACTGGCAGCTATCTCAATAACAATGTTTCTTACCGGAAATCTTTAAAGAGAAAGACAGGCGACATACTGCAGAATGTTGACTGAGAGCTATTTTTTCTGCAGAGAACGGAGAAAAAGTTATGAAATCTTCATTAATTGGAATTATAGCAGCAGCAGTTGCTGTATCAGCAGCGGTAGTTACCGTGTTTGCGGTAAAGAAGCACAATGAAAAGAAAAAGAGTTTCGACGATTTTGACGATGAATTTGATGATTTCGACTGCGGATGCGACTGTGACTGCGACTGTGACTTTGATGACGACGATTTTGACGGCTTTACATGTGAAGACGAATGTGATATCGATGATTTCGAAGATGACAGAGATATAGACAGTCTTGTAGCAGATGTAAGCGAAGAAGATGAAGAAAATGAAGAAGCTTCATCAAACTGATATCGTACGGTTATGATATTTTTGTGGACAGGGCAGATTTTTTCTGCCCTGTTTTAGTGTAATAATGATATTTTTTTGGAGGAACTTATGGCAAAGGAAATAAAGAAAAAGACTTTACAGACACCTGTTGGTTCAGATGAAAAACAGAAGGCTCTTGAGATGGCAATTGCACAGATAGAAAAGACATACGGTGCAGGTGCTGTTATGAAACTCGGACAGACAACCAGCCTTGATGTTGAAGCAATACCGACCGGTTCAATGAATCTTGACATGGCACTTGGAATCGGCGGTGTTCCGAGAGGCCGTATCGTTGAAGTTTACGGACCTGAAAGTTCAGGTAAGACAACTGTTGCGCTTCATATAGTTGCTGAAGCACAGAAACTGGGCGGAAACGCTGCTTTCATCGATGTTGAGCATGCGCTTGATCCTGTTTATGCAGGTGCTCTTGGCGTAAATATAGATGACCTTCTTGTATCGCAGCCGGACAGCGGTGAACAGGCTCTTGAAATAGCAGAAGCACTTGTCCGTTCAGGTGCAATTGACGTAATAGTACTTGACTCTGTTGCAGCTATGGTAACCAAAGCTGAAATAGACGGTGAAATGGGCGATCTTCATGTCGGACAGCTTGCAAGACTTATGTCACAGGCTATGAGAAAGCTTACATCTGTTATTTCAAAATCAAACTGTGTTGCAGTATTTATTAACCAGGTTCGTGAAAAGATCGGTGTAATGTACGGAAATCCGGAAACCACACCGGGCGGACGTGCTCTTAAATTTTACTCATCAGTTCGTATTGAAGTAAGAAAAGGTGAAGCCATAAAGAACGGAACAGAAGTTATCGGTGCCCGTACCCGCTGCAAGGTCGTAAAAAATAAAGTTGCACCTCCGTTTAAAGAATGTGAGTTTGATATCATGTACGGTCAGGGTATTTCCAGAGTCGGTGAAGTACTTGATATGGCTGTTGAGCTTGAAGTTATCAAAAAAGGCGGCGCCTGGTTCAGTTACAATGATTCCAAACTCGGACAGGGAAGAGACAATGTCAAGGAGCTTCTGAAAAATGACCCTAAGCTTCTGGCTGAAATTGAAGAAAAGATAAAGGAAAATATGAGTAAACTGACCATGGCTTCCAAAAATGACAAAAAGGAATCCAAACTGAATGCAGCAGCAAATGCGGCAGCAGCTGCGTCAAAGGACAAGGATGATGTAATGATAAGTGCAGATGACGATTTTGATGAATTTGCACCTGCCGGTGATGATGAATGACGATAAGCTCTGTAAGTAAATACAAGGGCGAAACGTGGGAAGTAGTTGCAGACGGACAAAATTTCTATTTTAACAGAGAGATCGTTGCAGACAACGGATTAAGATCCGGAATGGTAATTTCCGAAGAACAGTTTTCTGAGATAGTAAAGGCCTCTGACAGGAGAAAGGCTTTGCAGAGAGTGATGTATCTTCTTGATTATCGTCCTTATTCATTTAAGGAAATGTTTAAAAAGCTTTCTGACAGCTATGATGAAGATACGTGTTTTTATGTTTTAAACAGGCTTTGCGAGCTTGGACTTATCAATGACAGGCGTTATGCGTCAAGCCTTGCTGAAAAATATATTGAAGTTAAAAAATACGGATTTTTCAGAGCTAAAGCGGAAATGAGAAAAAAAGGTCTTACAGATGAAATTATCAGTGAAGCTCTTGAAAAATATGACGGAAAAACGGAAGATATTCTTTTCGAATATATTTCAAGAAGATATTCTGCTTGTTTTCAGGATCCTGATAAAATCAGAAAAATGAAAAATGCACTTGTTCGTCAGGGCTACGGATATGACGAAATAAACAGAGCGGTCAGAAGATTTGAAATTTCTGATCCTGATGAATATGAATAATTAAAGGTGGTTATTTCTGATGCCGATTAATATTGGTATGGTGTCACTCGGATGCTCTAAAAATCTGGTTGACAGTGAGAGAATGCTTTATAAGATAAAGGAAAAAGGATATAAGCTTGTTACTGATCCTGCCAAAGCTGACGTAGTTGTTATAAACACCTGCGGATTTATCCAGACAGCAAAGGAAGAGGCGATAGAAACTATTCTTGAACTTGGAAAGCTCAAAGAAGAGGGTACTATCAAAAAAATAATAATAACAGGCTGTCTTTCTGAAAGATACAGGGAAGAACTTGCTTCAGAATTTGAAAAGGAAGCTGATGCTGTAATAGGTATCGGCAGTGATGATGATATTATTGACATAATAGACAGAGTTCTTGCAGATGAACGTGTAGTCGAATTTAAAAGCAAGCTTGATCTGAAACTGACAGGAAAAAGAATTATTTCCACACTTCCTTTTTTTGCGTATCTGAAGATAGCAGAAGGATGCAGCAACTGCTGTTCCTACTGTGCGATTCCGATGATAAGGGGCAAATTCAGAAGCGTTCCGAAGGAAGATGTTATAGAAGAAGCAAAGTGGCTTGCTGAAAACGGCGTTACGGAACTTATTGTAGTTGCACAGGATTCGACAAGATATGGCGAGGATCTGTATGGTGAACCAAAGCTTGCAGAGCTTCTTTCAGAACTTTGTAAAATTGACGGCATCAAATGGATAAGGGTTCTTTACTGCTATCCTGAAAGAATCACTGATGAACTTATTGATGTTATTGCACGTGAACCAAAGATAGTAAAATATCTTGATATTCCGATCCAGCACTGTGATAAAAAGATCCTTGAGGATATGGGACGTTTCGGAGATGAGGAATCACTTCGTTCATTGTTCAATAAACTCAGAGAGAGAATAAAAGGAATTATACTGAGAACCACTCTGATCACCGGTTTCCCCGGAGAAACAGAAAAACAGTTTGAAGCTCTTGCTGAATTTACAAAAGAGATCAGATTTGACAGACTTGGCTGTTTTCCTTATTCAGAAGAAGAAGGAACAAAGGCTGCATCGATGCCGGGTATGCTTGATGAGGAGATAAGACAGCATCGTGCAGACGTTATTATGCAGCAGCAGCAGAACATTTATGAAGCAAATAACAGTAAAATGATCGGAAGTGTTGTTGAGGCTGTTGTTGAAGGCTATGACAAGTGGGGAGAATGCTATTTCGGAAGAACGGCAAATGATGCCCCTGATATTGACGGAAAAATATTTTTCGACTCAGCTGAGAAACTGTCTGTAGGACAGTATGTAAAGGTTCGTGTTGACGAATCTGTAGACTATGATCTGATGGGAGAGGTAATAGATGAATCTGCCGAATAAACTGACTCTTTTAAGAGTAATTCTTGTTCCGTTTTTTATATTGTTTTTCTATCTTGAGTGTATGCCGGGAAATATAAATTTTCTTATAGCACTTTTGATTTTTGCAGCTGCATCTGTTACAGATGCACTTGACGGACATATTGCGAGAAAAAATAATCTTATCACCAATTTCGGAAAATTTCTTGATCCTCTGGCTGACAAAGTACTTGTAACGGCCGCTTTGTGCTGCTTTGTAGAGAAAGGTCTTATATCAGCTGTGCCTCTGATAATAATAATTGCCAGAGAATTTATGGTATCAGGACTCAGACTTGTTACTGCCGGCGAAGGAGTTGTAGTTGCTGCAGGTATCTGGGGAAAGCTTAAGACTGCGTTTACAATGGTCACAATTGTTCTGGTACTGGTTTTCTGTTCGTTCTCATTGACTGCAAAGCTAAATATTCTTACTCAGATCCTGATATGGATATCAACTGTTCTGACAATAATTTCAGGACTTGTATATCTTAAAGGATACTGGAAATATATCAATACAGATAAATAATCAGTGAAAATAAAAAAACATTCCGGAAATCAGAAGGAAAATGATTCCGGAATGTTTTTTATTATGAAAACAAAATACAATATAGAGTTGCTTGAGAGAATTTTTGCTGATGTTTTAGCTTACCATAAGTTCCTCTATACTAATAATACAAGTAAGGTTTCCGAAAGGTTACATAATAAAATAAAAAAGAGTGAAAAATTATTTTTCACTCTTTTTTTCAACTTTTTCAGTGACGTTCTGTGATTCAGAATCATTTTTGTAAACTGTAATGCTTCCTGATTTAAAAGAAAAATCAGGCTTTACAACAATATGACTTTCATCAAGTACATTGATAAGTTCTGTTTCTGTTTTGTCCGGTGCCAGTCTGTTGATTATATATTTTCCGGGTTTTGCATTTGGTTTAACTTCGAAAACCAGTTTGCAGCATGTAAAATTCTCTTTTGTGACCGGATGAAAGACTGCGGATTCCGGATTGAAGAAACAAATTGTATCATAGCTCTTGTTGGTGATCTTTGTATGTTCCAGTGCCTGACCTTTTGCAGTTTTGTCAGATGGAGAAACCGGAAATTTAGAAATTATTTTCTTCAGATCAAGAACAGATTTGTCATACTGGATACAGAAAACGAAAGTAGTAAAACCGGTATTTTTTCCGATGTTCATATCAACTTCCACTGTTCTGTCTGAGCTTGTCATATCGAATTTTTCGTTGCTGAAGCTGAATTCAACAAGGCTGTCTGCCTGTCTTTCGCTTTTCTTTGGCCATCTTACGATTCCGTCATCTGCAGTTGTTGCTGCTGTTTCTGAAGAAGTTGAAACAATGACGGAAGATTCTGAGCTGGCTTTTGATGATTCATTGCCCGGATCCCTGACAGCGTCCGGAACGGAAGAACCTTCGGGTACGGAATCATTTACAGGAATTTCACTGTTTTGTGAAACAGAAGAATCAGTTGTGCTTTCAGCATCGTTCGGCTCTGATATGGTTGTGATCTCTGCTGAAGAACCTTTGCTGTCGTGGAATATAATATTGCCTTTTTTGCTTGTGGAAATGTTGTTTATGTTCATAGCCGTAAATACAGAAATCCCAAGTATTGCTCCTGCAAAAACAGCTGCAACAGATACTTTTTTGAAAATAACAAAAATATTATCTGAACGTTTTTTGATGACAGGCGTTTCGATATCAGCTTCGTTTTCTGTTTTATTGACGCTGTTCTGGCATGAAACTGCTTCTTTTGCCATTTTTTCTGAAAGTGAAGAAATAAAATCATCACTTAATTTTTTATCTGAAAATATCTTTTTATATTCGTCATCAAAATTCATATTCATATTCCCCCCTTAAAATATCTTTTAGCTGATTACGAGCTCGTGATAACTGGGTTTTAACAGCATTTTCCTTCTGACCGGTAATGCTGCTGATTTCTTTGATACTGTATCCTTCAAAATAAAACAGATGAACAACCATTCTGTATTTTTCAGGCAGCTTGAATACAGCTTCCTGTATGTAATTGTTGTCCTCGGGTGATTTTACTGAAGGCAATATTTCTTCTTTTAATTCTGTATTTTTAGTTGCCCAGGCAGATTTGTTAAGATTAATACACATATTTACAGTAACTCTGATCAGCCAGGCTTTTCTGTGTTCTTCTGATTCGAAGACTTCCTGACGCTGTGCATATTTCAGAAAAACATCCTGAACTATATCCTGAGCGTCCATTTCGTTTTTTGTATGCATGAGAGCAATGTAATAAATTGTGTCGCCATATTTTTTCAGAATATTGTTAAAATCTATTTTCAGCTGTTCAAAATCAGCAGACATGACTGATCCTCCTTTCACTGTAAAATGTCGGGAACAAAATAGTCCATGAACATTATAACATGAAACTCGGTGAAATGCTACTCTTTTATAACAATATAACAACACAGAGGATATCCCCCGCCTCTGCAGTCGGCGGGTTCTATCTGACCAAACAGTCGGAGTACAATCTCCGACTGTTTGGTCAGCGATTCTACGAATCGCCTCTGCTTGTTAAAAGCAGAGCTTTGAATAAATATGTTCCGAAAAAATGACAGATATCTGACAATGTCAGAAAATTATAGTTTGCAGAGATAATAACGCTTCTTACCCGGAAAAGTTTTTATGAAATAAATCAGTTTAAAAAACTGAATGATTATACATAATAAAAAATATTCCGAGACCGGTTGATTCGGTTCCGGAATATTTTTTATTATGAAAATTTACAAAAAGAAATTGCTTTTGCTTAAAAAATATGAAACTTATAGAATACTTATTTTTTTATCTGTATAATGTTGGCGTTGCTTTTTGAAAGCAGGAAATATTTATGCTTTTTCCGGAGTCGCTGAAAGCAGCGGTTTGAATTATGAATTCAATAATGTAATTTTAATAATAATATGCCGGGAACTATAGTAAAACAAATCAGTTGTCCGGGTTGTATACACCCTCCTTTATTATTCTGAAAAGTGATAAAATAATGATTTACGATCATTATAAAGGCCCTTATAACAATAATACAAGTCAGAGACAGTAAAGGTTACATAAAAAATAAGAATTTATAAAAAACTATTTGTATAGAATAAAACATGAAAACATGTCAGTTAATAATATCAGTAAACAATATTTTTTCAAATAAAAAAATATATTCATTAAAAATGTCTATTGTAAAATAATTATTTTTAGTGTATAATGGATAACAGTTGTGAATAGTTGTAAAAGCATAACAGCAAGAGTAGCGGATGCACGGACATTGTCAGAGAGAACTGGGAAGGTGAAAGCAGTTTATTGTTCGTTTTCGTGAAGTGCGGCTGCCGGCTCGGACAGGGAACAATTTTTTCAGTATCTGTCTGCGTATGTCTGCGTTAAAGACATTTTAAGTTATAAAACGGAGTGGAACCGCGAATATTCGCCTCTTTGCAGTATATTTAGCTGCAAAGGGGCTTTTTTTATGGGTGGTGTTTGGATGTTCAGACAATTAAAAGAAGATATTGCTCTTGTCAAGGAGCGCGATCCTGCAGCAAGGAGTTCATTTGAAATATGGCTTACTTATTCAGGACTTCATGCAGTACGTTCATACAGGGTTGCACACTGGTTTTATAAAAAGAAACTGTTTACAGTAGCGAGAGTGATTTCACAGATCTCACGTTCACGTACAGGAATTGAGATACATCCGGGAGCAACTATCGGAAAAGGTCTTTTTATAGACCATGGTATGGGAGTTGTAATCGGAGAAACAGCAGAGATAGGAGATAATTGTCTTATCTATCAGGGCGTTACTCTCGGAGGAACCGGAAAAGATAAGGGAAAAAGACATCCGACACTTGGAAACAATGTAATGGTGGGTTCCGGTGCAAAGGTTCTTGGACCTTTTAAAGTCGGTGATAATGTAAAAATAGCAGCAAATGCAGTAGTGCTTGCTGAGATTCCGCCAAACTGCACCGCTGTCGGTGTTCCGGCAAGAATTATCAACCGTGCAAATGAACCTGATGTAACACCGGTTGACGATCTTGACCAGATCCATATTCCTGATCCTGTAAAACAGGAAATGGAACGTCTCAGGGAACAGATCGGCGTTCTTCAGAAAGAACTTGAAAAATATGAAAATCAATATAAAAAATGACAGGAGAGTTTTTGGATATGCTTATTTATAATACCATGACAAGAAAAAAAGAGGAATTTGTACCGATCAAGGAAGGTACCGTAAATATTTATGCCTGCGGTCCGACAGTGTACAATTACATTCATATCGGAAATGCAAGACCGATATGCTCGTTCGATGTTCTGAGAAGATATCTTAAATATAAAGGCTATAAAGTAAAATATGTTCAGAATTTTACTGATGTTGATGATAAAATAATTAAAAAGGCAAATGAAGAAGGAGTTCCTTCTGCTGAAATTTCTGAAAAATACATTGCCGAATACAAAAAAGATGCTCATGGTCTGAATGTTATGGATGCTGATGTTCATCCGAAAGTTACAGAGAGTATGGATATAATCATTGATATTGTAAAAACTCTTGTTGACAAGGGATTTGCATATGAATCAAACGGCGATGTTTATTTCAGAACCACTAAGTTCAAGGATTACGGAAAGCTCTCAAAGATGCCTATCGAGGATCTTAAAGCAGGTGCCAGAATAAATGTCAGCGAACAGAAGGAAGATCCGCTTGATTTTGCAGTCTGGAAGGCAGCAAAGCCGGGTGAGCCTTACTGGGATTCACCGTGGGGCAAGGGCAGACCGGGATGGCATATTGAATGTTCTGCCATGTCAAGATATCATATCGGAAATACCATTGATATTCACTGCGGTGGTCAGGATCTTATTTTCCCTCACCATGAAAATGAAATAGCCCAGTCTGAAGCTGCAACCGGCTGTACACTTGCAAACTACTGGGTTCACAACGGATATATAAACGTTGACAACCAGAAAATGTCCAAATCACTTGGAAACTTCTTTACAGCAAGAGAAGTTGCAGAAAAGTATGGATATGAAGTTGTAAGATATATGATGGTTCAGGCTCATTACAGAAGTCCTATCAACTACTGTGTTGAACTTCTTGAATCATGCAAAGCATCTCTCGAAAGACTGTATAACTGCAGAAACACACTGGACAGCGCGATCGAAAATGCAAAGAGCGGAAGTGTTTCAAAAGAAGCAGAAGAACTTTTTGAAAGCAGAAGAAAGCAGTTTACAGATGCGATGGATGATGATCTCAATACAGCTGATGCAATATCTGCAGTATTTGAACTTGTAAGAGATCTGAACACAATGTCATCTGACAAATCTGTTTCAAAGGAACAGCTTGAAGCCGGTGCATCACTTTTTGATGAACTTACAGATATTCTCGGACTTATGTACAACAGAAACAAGGAAGAGGAGATCCCGGCTGAGATACTTGAGCTTGCAGAGCAGAGACAGGCAGCAAGAAAAGAAAAGAATTTTGCTCTTGCAGACGAACTCAGAAATAAAATAGCTGATATGGGATATATTATTGAAGAAACAAGACAGGGAACAAAAATAAAGAAAAAATAATTACTGCAAAAAAAATTAGAGGTGATTTTAATGAAATCCGGAAAATTCCAGAAAAAAACTGCTCTGAATCTCATATTTACGTCACTTGTAGTAGTTACAGGAATCTCAGTTTTAGTTACAGTAATAAATATTGTTGCAAGCAGCAGAGGTTCTGAACCTATCAACCCTGAAGAGGTCAATCTTGTTCAGATCGATACACTGAAAGAAAATATAGCAGATGACGCGGAAGTTGCCATAATAGATACCAGTTACGGAGAAATAAGAGCAGAACTTTATCCTCAGTATGCTCCGAACACAGTTGCAAACTTTAAAGAGCTTGTAAGCTCAGGATACTATAACGGTTCTTATTTTTATGATATTCGTAAAGGCGTATATATATCAGGCGGAAGCAACCATAAGGACGGATCCTGGGATAAACTCAGCAAGGAAGAAGAGGCTAAGGAAAAACTTGAACTCGAACTTGACAAAGATCTCTGGCCTTTTAAGGGTGCTTTTATGTCAATGGGCGGATATACAAAAAATGTATTCGGTGAAGTAAAAAGACAATTTGGCGGAAGCAGATTTCTGATCGCTGATACACTTGACTTTGAGGGAGAAGAAAACTTCAAGGAAATGATGTATGAAGGAAAAGAAGATCAGGATACACGCATAGAGGATGCTTTTATCGAATACGGAGGAATTCCTGATGCATCACAGCAGCTGACAGTATTTGCTCAGATGTACAGGGGATTTGACGTAATGGATAAAATATTCAGTGTTGAACTCGATGAAAATTTTAATCCTGAAGAGGACGCAAAGATAGAAAATATCGAGATCTGTACATATAAAGAATCACTTGAAAAAAAGACTGAAGAAAAATAGCTTTACAAACAAATATTTCTGTAGTATAATATAAGGGTTATATGCATAATGGGAAAACAGATTGTATTATAAGTACAGTTTAAGAACTAAAGGAGTTACTGAAGATGAATTTTTCAGATGTGATGAAAAAAATTCCTGCATATATTTTATGTGTTTCTCTCAGCCTTTCTTTGTTTACGGGCTGTGATAAAAAAGAAAAAAATAACAGCAGTGACATTTTAGCATCATCATTTTACAGCTCAGATAAGGAAATGTCAGATTATGAACTGTGCTGTGATGATAAAAGCAAGTATAAAGACATTGCAAATTATGAAAAGCCTAAAAAAGGCGATGAGATCGTTGTTATGACTATCAAAGACAAGGGAGAAGTTAAGATAAGACTTTTTCCTGAGCTTTTGCCAAGAGCCTGTGCAAATTTTGCAGGACTTGTAAAAAGCGGTTATTATGACGGACTTTCATTTCACAGAGTAATCAGTGAGTTTATGATCCAGGGCGGTGATCCGACTGCTTCAGGAAAGGGCGGAGATTCGGTCTGGGGTTCTGAATTTGACGGCGGTTATTCAAAGTATCTTTTAAATGTATCAGGAGCGCTTGCATATGCAAACTCCGGCGGAACTTCATCAGACAACAGTCAGTTCTATATTGTTACAGGAAAGAAATATACAAAAGAACAGCTGAATCAATTCAGTACATCAAATGAAAATATTGAATTTTCAAAAAAAGCAGAAGAAGCTTATGCTGAAAATGGCGGTGCTCCGTGGCTTGATGACGGAAGATATACAGTTTTCGGACAGGTTATCGAAGGACTGGATATTGTTAAGGATGTCTGTGACAATACAGAAACAGATGAGGACAGCAGACCGGTTTCAGACGTTATTATTGAAAAAGTCACAATTGAAAAATACAAATAATTTTCCGGCTTTCTGATTCATTTACTGAATCAGAAAATTGCTGTGTGTACAGATTATTTTGAAAATTTATCGTACAGGAAATATATGAAAGCAAAATATGAATCGAACGTATTATTCTCATACGTTTAAGGGGAGAAAATTTTTTGGATAAGTTTGTAGTAAGAGGCGGAAACAGATTATCTGGGGATATTTTCGTAAGCGGGGCAAAAAATGCAGCTGTAGCTATTATTCCGGCTGTAATTTTATCAGATGAGCCATGTGTTCTTGAAAATGTACCTATGATAAGTGATGTGTCCATAAGCCTTAAGATACTTAAGGAAATGGGAGCATCTGTCGATATGATCGACAAAACAACTTTCAGGATCGATGCAAGCGGACTCAGAAATTATACTGTTCCGTATGAAATGGCAAGAAAGATGAGAGCATCATATTATTTTCTTGGTGCCTGCATCGGTAAGTTCAGAAAAGCAATGGTTTCAATGCCGGGCGGATGTCCTCTGGGCAGCAGACCTATTGACCAGCATCTGAAAGCATTTACTGCACTTGGTGCAAGATGCGAACTGGACAATGGAATAATCAATGTTGAAAGTGATGAACTTATAGGAAATCAGATATATCTCGAAGTAGTATCTGTTGGTGCAACCATAAATGCGATCTTAGCTTCAGTAAAGGCAGAAGGTCTGACGATCATTGAAAATGCGGCTAAAGAGCCTCATATTGTTGACCTTGCAAACTTCCTTAACTCAATGGGTGCAGATATTATGGGTGCAGGAACAGATGTTATTAAGGTTCGCGGAGTAGGTTATCTGCGCGGTACTACTTATTCCATAATTCCTGACCAGATCGAAGCAGGAACATATATGGTTGCGGCTGCTGCGACAAACGGTGATGTAATGATCCATGATGTTATACCGAAGCATCTTGAATCAATTACAGCAAAGCTCAGAAAGATCGGTGTAAATGTTGAAGAATTTGACGATTCTGTACGTGTATGGACATCACCTGACAAGCCGCTTGTAAAGACCAGCGTCAAGACAATGCCGCATCCGGGATTTCCTACAGATATGCAGCCTCAGATAGCTACTCTTCTGACATTGGCGAAGGGAACCAGCATAGTAACTGAAGGCATCTGGGATAACAGATTCAGATATGTTGAAGAGCTCAGAAGAATGGGCGCTGATATTTCTGTTGAAGGCAAAGTTGCTGTTATCGAAGGTACAGGAAAGTTAAAGGGTGCACCAGTTAAAGCCTGTGATCTCAGAGCAGGTGCTGCACTTATTATTGCGGGACTTGCTGCCAGCGGTGTTACAGAGATCGAAGATATTTATCACATCGAACGCGGATATGAGGAGATGGATAAGAAGCTCAGAGGCATCGGTGCTGATATAGAAAAAAGATATTATCCGGGAGAATCTGTTGCAAAGATCGGCTGATCGGGGGATTTGAAATGAACGGAGTATATCCGCTTTTTAGTTCAAGTAAAGGTAATTCAATATATATCGGAAATGAGGAAAGAGGTATCCTGATAGATGCCGGTGCGTCACTGAAACGCCTGGGCAGTGCTATGGAAAGATGCGGTCTTTCCCTTTCTGCTGTTAAGGCAGTCTTTATTACTCATGAACATTCAGATCATGTAAAAGGGCTGTCTGTTTTTACGAAAAAATATTCTGTTGATATTTTCGGCCTTCCAAAAACAATAGGCAGGCTTGTGGATGAAAATATGATCAATGCACCTTCGAGGGCGAATTATATTTCCGGTCCTGTCAGGATAGAGGACATGCTGATAACTGCATTTGAAACACCGCATGATACAGAACAGAGCTGCGGATACAGAGTGAATTTTGATGACGGAAGTTCATGTGCGGTCTGTACTGATCTCGGGCATGTTACAGCAACTGTCAGTGAGGCTCTTAAAGGGGTCAATACAGTGCTCCTTGAGTCAAATTATGATGAAACGCTTATTGAGACCGGTCCTTATCCGTATCATGTAAAACAGCGTATATGTTCTGATCATGGGCATCTTTCAAACAGAGCGAGTGCTGAGCAGGTCAGAGTACTGGTTGAGACAGGTACAAAGAATATTATCCTCGGTCATCTCAGTCAGGAAAATAATGCACCGGTGATAGCCGAGCATGCGGCATTAAAAAAGCTTTCTGATTTTGAGAGGGACAAAGATTATTTTCTTAAAATAGCTCAGCCGGAAACGACAGGAGATATGGTGGTGATTCAAAGATGTACAGTATAAAGCTGATCGCAGTCGGTAAATTAAAAGAGGAATATCTGAGAGCTGCATCTTTGGAATACAGCAAACGTCTGCAGGCGTTCTGCAGTCTGAAGATAATTGAAGTGGATGAATGCCGCCTTTCTGATAAACCAAGTCAGAAGGAAATCGAAAATGCCCTGGAAAATGAAGCGAAGACAATTATGAAGCATGCATCAGGGTATATAATACCTATGTGTATTGAAGGAAAGCAGATGAAGAGCAGTGATTTTTCCGAAAAAATAAGCAATATTGCCGTGACAGGTTCCAGTGAGATAAGCTTTATAATAGGCAGTTCATATGGTTTGTCAGATAAGATCAAATCCATGGCAGATTTTAAGATGTCAATGTCAGAAATGACTTTTCCACATCAGCTTGCAAGGATCATGCTTCTTGAACAGATATACAGAGCTTTTATGATTTCATCAGGGAAAAGCTATCACAAATAAAAACAAAACGCCGCGTGCCTCTCAGACGAAGCACACGGCGTTTTTTAAACTGTATGTATTGACATTAGTGAAATTAGCACATTGAAACTATCATGGCAAAAAGGCGCGTTTAAATGGCTGTATGGATGGATACTGTTATTAACATTTTTTCAACATTTCCACATTTTTGTATGTTGAAAACTAAAAATCCCCGGATGATGTGATCCGGGGATTTTGTTATATGTGAAATTTTTCGATTAACCCATTACAATTTCAACTTTATGTGTGCCGTTTTCAAATACAGGGAGAACGTTGCCTTCAACTGCATTTCCGTCAACAGTAACGCTCTTTATACCCTTGCATACGTGATCAGGGTTTTTGATATTGATATCATAAGTAGCACCACGGTATTTTCTTGAAGCTGTGAAGCCGTCCCATTCGTGAGGGATGGAAGGATCAACTTTAAGTCCATCAAAGTCAGGCTGAACACCGAGAATGTACTGTGAAATTGCTACCATGTTCCATGCAGCAGTACCTGTGAGCCATGAGTTCTTGCCCTGACCGAAGTTTTTGCCGGGTCTTCCGATATCAGCACCTGCATCCTTACCGCCGATCATCTGACCGTATACATAAGGTTCTGTCTTGTGTAAGTCAGAAGTTTCTTCTGTGTAAGCAGGAGCTATTTCTGAGTAGTATTTGAATGCCTGATCGCCTTCGCCTGCGTAAGCTGCAGCGCAGATGATCCATGCGTTGTTATGTGTGAAGATTCCGGCATTTTCTTTGTATCCGCCCGGATATGTTGAAATTTCACCGTATTCTACATAGTACTTGGTAAATGCAGGGTTGTTAAGTACAAGACCGTGCTGTGTATTAAGTCTCTCATCGATTGACTTGAGTGTTTTAGCTGTAACATCTTTATCAAGACCTGACATGATTGCAAAGCCCTGTGGTTCGATGAAGATCTGTCCTTCTTCACATTCCTTTGAACCCATCTTCTTGCCGTTTGCATCATAAGCACGGAGGAACCAGTTGCCGTCCCATGCAGAATCCATCATGTTCTTCTTCATCTTGTCAATTTCAGCCTGAGCCTTTGCAGCTTCGTCATCCTTGCCTAAATGCTTAAGGATGGAAACGTAATTAGGTCCTGCGTATGTGAAGAGTGCTGCAACGAATGCAGATTCAGCAACCTTTGAGTAGCCGCCTTCAGCAGCAAACTTAGGATTTGTATATGTCTGGAAGCTTTCGCCCGGCTTGTCTGAGAAGCATGAAAGGTTGATACAGTCATTCCAGTCAGCTCTCATTGCAAGCGGAAGTCCGTGAGGTCCGAGATTGTTTACAATGTGATAGAATGAAACCTTGAGGTGTTCAAGCATTGTCTGAGCTATTGACATGTCGTTGTCGTAAGGAACCATTTCATCAAGAATTGTCCAGTCACCTGTTTCCTTGTTATATGCGGAAACTGAAAGGATGAGCCAGAGCGGATCGTCTGAGAAATCACCGCCGATGTCGGCATTGCCTTTTTTGGTGAGCGGCTGGTACTGATGGTAGCAGCCTCCGTCAGGGAACTGTGTTGAAGCGATGTCAATAATTCTTTCTCTTGCACGTTCAGGGATCTGATGAACGAATCCGAGGATATCCTGGTTGGAGTCTCTGAAGCCCATTCCACGACCGATTCCTGATTCGAAGTATGAAGCAGAACGTGAAAGGTTGAATGTCACCATACACTGATACTGGTTCCAGATGTTAACCATTCTGTTGACCTTGTCTTCAGGTGTATTAACGTTAAGGATTCCGAGGAGCTTGTCCCATGTATCCTTGAGTTCAGCAAGACCTGCAGCTACTTTTTCAGGAGTGTTGAATTTTTCCATCATAGCTTTTGCTTTTACTTTGTTGATCGTTTTGCCGTCTGCTTCAAATTTTTCTGCAACAGGCATTTCAACGTAGCCGAGGATAAAGATGAGAGTTTTGCTTTCGCCCGGAGCGAGAGTGATCTCTTTATAGTGAGAAGCAATTGGTGACCAGCCGTCAGCAAATGAATTTGTTGCTTTGCCTGCAAGAACTGCTTCAGGATTGTTGAATCCGTTGTAGAGACCGATGAATGAATCACGGTCTGTATCGTAACCGTCGATAGAATCATTTACAGAGTAGAATGCATAATGATCACGTCTGTCTCTGTATTCTGTCTTGTGGTAAATTGTTGAGCCGTCAACTTCTACACGACCTGTTGAGAAGTTTCTCTGGAAGTTTGTGCAGTCATCCTGGGCATCCCATAAGCACCATTCAGCAAATGAGAAGAATTTGAATGATTTTGCTGCAGTTCCTTCATTTGTGAGAATAACCTGCTGAACTTCTCCGTCATAGTTCTGCGGAACAAAGAAAGTAGCTTCAGCTTTAAGTCCGTTCTTCTTACCTGTGATAACTGTATATCCCATACCGTGACGGCATTCGTAGGAATCGAGTTCTGTCTTGACCGGTGACCAGCCCGGGTTCCATACTGTACCGTTGTCGTTGATATAGAAATAACGTCCGCCCATATCGATCGGTACATTGTTGTAACGGTATCTTGTTATTCTTCTGAGACGTGCATCCTTATAGAAGCTGTATCCGCCTGCAGTATTTGAAATCAGTGAGAAGAAGCCCTGTGTACCAAGGTAGTTGATCCATGGATAAGGTGTTCTCGGGGAATTGATTACGTATTCTTTGTTTTTGTCATCGAAAAAACCGAATTTCATATTTTTACTCCTTACATAATATTTTCCAGTTCGTACGTAGTTTGATTACAAACGATTAAGTCGATTATACCATATTTTGCGGATGTTTTCAAGTCTTTGGGGAATTATTTTAATTACAAATTTTTATTTGACGAATTGTTAAATTGTGAGGTTTTGGGTGGGAGGGATTGCAGGGCTTTGCGGTCGCCCTGCACCTTCGCGATTTGGAGGATTTGGGTAATTCGTTGAGTTAAAGCAGGGCTTTGCGGTCGCCCTGCACCTTCGCAATTTGGAGGATTTGGGTAATTCGTTGAGTTAAAGCAGGGCTTTGCGGTCGCCCTGCACCTTCGCAATTTGGAGGTTCGGGATGAAATTTGTGAGTAAGAGCAGGGAATTGAGGTCGCTTTGTACCTTTGCTGAAGTTATGCAGTGAAAAAAAGAAACGACAGGGGGGCTGTCGTTTCTTTGGGGAATGAATAATTTTATGCGTTGGTGTAGAAGTGCTGGAAGAGGGTGAAGGATTCGTTGGGGGCGATTTCTTTGTAGCCGGAAACGTCTGCGGGGAGGGAGAGGTTCGGGGCGTTTATCATGGCTGTCATTGGTTCGGGGCAGAAATAGCCGTTTGAACCCTGGTCGTTCCAGATGATCCAGAAATTGTAGCCTTCAGATACTTCGTAGAAGATCTTTTTGCCGGTTTTGATGTCTTCGGCTATGATCCCGTTGAAGGGCTGACCGTTTACTGTGAGTTTTCCTGCAGTGTACATGTCGTTGTCGAGGTTCTGAAGAACTGCCTGCATGGAATTGTCAGTGTATTTTTTGTCCCATTCGGATAGTTCAAGAAGGTTTTCTGTCGGAAGGCATCTCTGATTGAGTTCACATCTTTTTACTGCCGGAACAAGAAGTCTTATATCTGCAGGATCGGCACCGTCTGCAAAAGGTGCTTTCATTGCTGTGTGTGAACCGATCGAAAGAGGGAACATTTTGTCAGAATTGTTGGTGTAGCAAATGTCCTGGACTAAACCTTTGTCTGACAGTGTAAATGTATATTCAACTGTGAATTTTAACGGGAAGTATTTGAAGAATTCATCTTTTTCAGTATATTCAAATTTTGTTTTTACCCATGCCGAACTGCTGTCAGAGCTGTGTTCAACTACTTCGAAAGTTCTTTTATGAACAAAACCATGGATATGGTTGTTGTAATGATTCTTTTCATTTATCGGAAAATGATACTCTGTATCTGATGTTTTAAGAATACCGTCAGCAAGTCTGTTCGGAAAGAAAAGTGTCGGCATTCCCCAGACTTCAGGAGAGTTTTTGATAACTTCCGCTTTATTGCTTTCATTAAATCTGAAAAATTCAACAGAGTTGTTTGTGTTTCTGAGACGGATGACGTTGCATCCGATTTCGTATGCAATGAGTGCCGTATATCCGCCGGCATTAAGTTCAACACAATGTGTTCCGTTAAAATCTGTTATTTTTGTACTGTTCATATCGTATTACCTCACTTTAAAAGTGTCACTGGATCAGAAAGAAAATGCGCAAAAAAATAAATGGCCGAAAGACGACCATTTATTTAAAAATGCTTAATAAACAATGTCTGAATTACTTGAATACTTCAAGGTTTAATGCTCCGACAACAGGAAGCTTTTTAGCTTTTCCGATTACTGCAAAAACGATATTTGCTATAGACAAAGCCGATACACCAATTAAAAGCAGATAACCAAGTATACCGCCTATAAACGGAATAAAAGAAAGAATACCTTTGACGATTCCTACAACAAAACCAAGCAGGAATATTGCAAATGACTGATTTGCCATAAAGTTGAGATATGGTGAACCCTTCTTTGTAATTGCAGGAATAAAGAAAATAATTGCTGTAGCAATTGCTTCTCCCTGATTTGCTTTCATGTCGTCCGGATCAAACTGATCTGTTATGTCTTCAAGTTTAAATAATGCATTAGAATCAAATGCCATAATTGTTACCTCCTTGATAAGTGGAAAATACTCAATTTCCATTAATTTATATCAATATAATAACACATACGATTAAAAAAATCTATAAAAATCACATTAAAAAAATATTAAATATCAAGTTTGTAAAAAAAGACAAATATTGAATAACTAATTTGTGCAGTAATTTTACTTATTATCGAGTTCTGAAATTATTCTGACAAAACTTTCGAGATCTGTGAAATCTTTATATACAGATGCAAATCTGATATATGATATTTCATCGAGCTTTTTTAATTCTTCAAGAACTATATTGCCGATTTCGGCTGAAGATATCTGATTATTAAGATCATTTGCAAGCGTGTTTTCAATTATATCGGCTATTTTTGTGACATCATCGGCTTTTACAGGACGCTTTTTGATTGCCGTGCAAATTCCTGCTACGAGTTTTTCTCTGTCATATGGTTCAAAGGAACCGTCTTTTTTGTTTACAAGAAGCATGGGACGCTCAACTATTTCGTAGGTGGTAAATCTTTTCATGCAGTTGGTACATTCACGTCTTCTTCTTTTTTTTGATTCGACAGGTCTTGAATCAATAACCTTTGTGTCTTCAAATCCGCAAAACGGACAGCGCATATGATCATTCCCTTCAGTCTGTATTTTTTATTATTTTTTCCATATAGGTGAAGCCTCCGAGAAGATCATTCAGATCGCTGTAATTGTGTCGGTAGAGTTCAAGGAGGACTGCTCCGTTATAACCGTATTTTTTTAATACTTCAAAAAAGCTTTTCATATCAAAACTGCCTTTTCCGGGGATCATACAGTCGCTTTCGCTGTTGTGATCGCTCATATGAACATGAACAATGCTGTCTCCCAGTTCGGATGCTATGTTGATCGGATCTTCACCTGAACGGACTGCCTGTTTTACGTCCAGAACAAAAAAAGCTTTTTCTTTAAGAGCAGATTTCATTGATCTTAAAAAAGAAAGGCTTCGGCTCTGACATCTTTCAACATTTTCCTGTGCAACAGTGATTCCGAATGATCGTCCCAGTTCATAGAGCTTAAGGTATCTTTCGAAATACAGTTCAATATCTACGGCTGTCTTGGTCATATTTCCGTGAAAGACAAAAATATCTGCAGACAGTATATTCATTGCCTCGAAAAAGTATTTGTAATATTCAAGCATATCACTGACACGTCTTTCATATGATGAGAAAAGCATCATAGGTTCAGAAGGACATGTATAAGGATGCAGTGATATGCATGCTGCATCATGAGAATCAAGTTCGTTTTTCAGCATTTTGATATATGCTGTGTCAAGTTCACTGTGTGTGTTGACAAACAGTTCTGTATACTTAATTCCGCTATCCAGAAGATTTTTCAGAGCATCCTCAAGAAGCTGAGGATAAAGACTGGCTGTGGATATTCCGGCTTTCATTTTTTAAGGAGCCCCCCAATAATCGCGTATTTCATTTTTGATTTTTTTTATTATAACACAAAACCGCCCTGAAAAACAAGGCGGTTTGATAAATAATATTTAATTATGTCTTTAAGTTAAGCTTTTGCTTCTTTTTTTGCATTTTTCTTTGCGTTCATTGAAACCCAGAGACAAGGAGCAAGGCACATTGACGAGTAAGTACCTACTGTCATACCGATGCTGATCGGAATTGAGAAGCTTAAGATGTTTTCAACACCGCTCATTTTAGCAACGATGGAAATGATGATCATGGTTGAAACAGTTGTAACGGATGTTCTGATCGAACGTGTTATTGACTGTGTTGTGCTGACGTTTACAAGTTCGTCGATCGAAGCTGAGCCCATGATCTTTCTGTTTTCTCTGATACGGTCGTAAACAACGATTGTGTTGTTTATTGAGCATCCGAGGATGGTAAGAACAACAGCGATAAAGTTTGCATTGATCTCGAATCCGATAATAACATAAGCACCGTATGTAATGATGATATCGTGAAGAAGTGCCATAACTGCACAGAGACCTGATGACCATCCGCTGATCTTTTTAAATCTTATTGCGATGTAAATGATAAGGATAAGTGATGCGAAAGCTGCAGCTACGATACATTTTACAAAGAAGTTTGTACCTGATGATGCTGCAACACCTGTTGAGTCAAGTATCATAAGATTGTTGTCCGGATACTTTTCAGTGAGTGAGTCTTTGATAATATTCTGTGTTTCAGCCGGAATACCTTCTGAGATAGAGATAACGAGTTTCTTGTTATCGCTCTGGAACATATCACCCTGCTGAACGTTTGCGAGAAGACCTGTCTTTTCCTTGATATCATTTGCAACTGCATTTGAATCGATCTCTCCGGTGAATGAATATGAGATCATTGTACCGCCTTTGAATTCGATTGCTATCTTAACGCCGAAAAACGACGCTGCTATTGAGATGATGATCAGAAGTGAGGAGATGATGTAAAATACTTTTCTTTTTCCGGTAAAGTTGATCGTTTTCTTTTCTTTTACCGCTTTATCTTTTGTTTCTGATGCTTCAGCATCAGTCTTTTTGATTTCTTCAGACATTATTTAACCACACCTCCGTAAAGTTTTCTGTTCTGGAATATTTTGAACTTGGAGAGTGAACCAAGCATGAGCTTAGATGCCAGAACACCCATGAGGAAGTTAAGGATCGCACCAACGAGAAGTGTGAAGCCGAATGAGTAAATGGTTCCTTCTGTTGTAGTACCGAACCATCTGAATACAAAGCTGAATAATTTAGCAAAGAAGCTGTCCGGAACACCGAAGGCACCCATAAGGATCACTGCTATGATGATAAGTGTTACGTTTCCGTCGAAAATAGCGGAGAACGCTCTGTCGTAACCTGCTTCAAGAGCCGTGTTAAGCTTCTTGCCTGAACGAAGTTCTTCCTTTATACGTTCGCCTGTGATGATGTTGGCGTCAACACCCATACCTATTGCAAGGATGATACCTGCGATACCAGGTACAGTAAGTGATGAGCTCGGCATAAATCCAAAATATCCTGATACACATGCGAGAGTTGCTGTAACCTGTCCTGCAAGACCGATAACTGCAACAAATCCCGGAAGTCTGTAGAGAACGATCATGTAAACTGCGATAAGTGCAAATGAAATAATTCCTCCGAGGACCATTGCGTCAAGTGCGCCTGAACCGAGTGTAGGAGAAATTGTTGAGAAGCTTGATGTTGTAAGTGAGAAAGGAAGAGAACCGGAGTTTATCTGGTCTGCAAGTTTCTTTGCATCATCATATGTTTCAAAGCTTCCTGAAATTGTTGCCTCACCGCCGGTGATAGCAGACTGAACTGCAGGTGCAGAGATCATTGTGTTGTCCATCCAGATGGAGATAACACCGTTTGAAGGAGCAAGTTCGGTTGTTGCTGTGGCGAATTTTTCCTGACCGGATTCTTCTCCGTCAGAGCCTGTTTTTGTAAGTTCAAGAACAACAACATATTCTATTGCACCGGTTGTATCGTCCTGATGACCTGATGCATAAGCATTTGCGATATCTTTACCTGAAAGAATGATGTCACCTGTAGGAATCGGGTTTCCCTCTTCATCCTGTGTGGAATCACTGCCCTTTCTGAAAGTAAGCATTGCAGTGCCGCCGAGTTCCTTGACAGCAGCTTCAGGATCAAAGTTGGATTCTGAAGATTTCCATGGGAAACGAACGATAACAGTATCATTTTTCTCATCAACATAAACGTTGCTGTCTGTAATACCGAGTGATGAAAGTCTGAGCTTCATGATTTCCTTTACGGCATCAAGCTGCTCAAGAGTTGCGTCAACACCTTCGGCCGGTTTGAATGTAACATCAACACCGCCCTGGATGTCTATGCCGAGTCTGATGTCTGACACGCCTTTGATATATTTCTTGGTTTCAACATCGCCGTACATGGTTTTTACGCCAAAAATTGCTGTGTATGAAAACAGAAGAATAATTAAAAAGACGATGAAAAAGACGGGCTTTTTAATTTTTTTCACGATTTAACCTCCAATTGTATATTTTTGCCGTACAATGATGTGCCGACAGTTATTGTAATTATATGATAAATACAATAATAAGTCAATAAGTACATAATAAATTTATATATCATGAACTATATAAACAAGAGTAATTGATAAATGTCACAAAATATGTCAGACATTTATTTCTGCTGTTTCATGAAGCTTGTCTTTGTTTGCTTCAAGAACAGGAGCTACGCAGTCTCTGAGGAATTCTGTAACCTGTTCGCTGCTTCTGCCTGTAAAGCTTTCAGGTTTAAGGATAACGTCAAGTTCTTCTTTTGTGATCTTGAACAGATCATCGTTAAGGATCATGTCGCAGAGATCGTTGTCAAGACCGTCTTCTTTAACGTGTTTTCCTGCGATCATTGAATATTTACGGATCTTTTCATGAAGTACCTGTCTGTCTCCGCCCTTCTTTACAGCGTTCATCATGATGTTTTCTGTTGCCATGAAAGGAAGTTCACGCATGATTCTCTGACGGATGATCTTTGGATAAACTACGAGTCCGCTTGTTACGTTGATCATTATGTTGAGTATTGCATCAGCTGCAAGGAAGCCTTCAGCAACAGATATTCTCTTGTTTGCTGAATCGTCGAGAGTTCTTTCGAACCACTGTGTTCCTGCTGTGAATGCAGGGTTTAAGCTGTCTATCATAAGATATCTTGCGAGTGATGTGATTCGTTCGCATCTCATAGGATTTCTCTTGTATGCCATTGCGGATGAACCGATCTGATCTTTTTCAAATGGTTCTTCCATTTCCTTGAAGCTCTGAAGGATTCTCATGTCATTTGAGAATTTGCTTGCTGACTGGGCAAGTCCGCTTAATGTGCTTACTATCTGTGAGTCTATTTTTCTTGAGTATGTCTGACCGGAAACAGGAACAACTCCGTCAAATCCCATTTCTTCAGCTATCATTTTTTCAAGTTCTTTTATTTTTGCTGTGTCACCGTTAAAAAGTTCAACGAATGAAGCCTGTGTTCCTGTTGTGCCTTTTGAACCGAGAAGCTTTAAATTTTTGATACGGAATTCGATCTCTTCGAGATCCATGAGAAGTTCGTTGATCCAGAGAGTTGCACGTTTTCCGACTGTTGTAAGCTGTGCAGGCTGAAGGTGAGTGTATGCAAGAGCAGGCATATCCTTGTACTGGTCAGCAAATTCTGAAAGCTGGGAAATAACAGTTATAAGTTTTTTGTAGATTATGTTCAGAGCATCACGCATGATTATGATGTCTGTGTTATCGCCAACATAGCAGGATGTTGCGCCGAGGTGAATGATTCCTTTTGCCTCAGGGCATTCAAGACCGTAGGCGTAAACATGTGACATAACGTCGTGACGGCAGACTTTTTCACGCTCTTTGGCTGCTTCGTAATTGATGTTGTCAATGTTGTCTTCGAGCTGTTTAACCTGAGCTTCTGTAACAGGGAGACCGAGTTTCATTTCTGCTCTTGCAAGAGCGACCCAAAGTCTTCTCCATGTTGTGAATTTTTTGTCTGCAGAGAAAACGAACTGCATTTCTTTGCTTGCGTAACGAGTACAAAACGGACTTTCGTAGCTGTTTGTCATTGAAAAAAACTCCTTTTATCTTTATTGATTGAATTTTATGCATTAATATTTTCATTCTATCATATTTTTATGTTGAAATCAAGTGAAAATATTAAATGATTAGGATAAACGCATCAATTTCAAAAGAAAAACCACCAAATTTCGGAAACCTATTGAAATTTGATTATTTTTATGGTATAATGTATTACATAGTATGTAATACATTACGGCGAAAGGAGCTTATAATCATGGATTATGAAG
>JAZQPR010000232.1:0-39972 GCA_045628605.1 Oscillospiraceae bacterium | reverse complement strand
GCACCCTATTTTCCTCATTTATATAGCTTTGATGTTGATTTTTTGTTGAAATCATATATGTTAAAATGAGAAAACCACCTCATTTTATTACGAGGTGGTTTTCTCATTTTTCGTGGCTGTTTCTTAACAGCCCCTTTTTTTCATAAAGCAGTATTTTTATGTTTTTCTTTAAGTTTTCTGAATAAAAGAATAAAGCAGACAGTAATGAGAGTTCCCGTAAGAGCACCGGAAAAATCGATACATACATCTGTGGGACTTCCGCATCTTCCTGATGTAAATGTCTGGTGATATTCATCTGACGCTGCGTAGGCAAGGCAGAATAATAATGATACTGCTGCAGCTATGCCTTTTTTCGTTATATATTCATTTGAATTGAGAAATGCTGATGCTCCGAGAATAAAATAAATAGAAAAATGAGCGGCTTTTCTTACATAATGATGGAGATTTTTAATTGTATTCAGCTGTTCTTCTTCAGACATATCCAAAAAATCCGGAACAAAAAGCCTGGAGATATAATATGTGACACCTTTACTCAGATTTCCTGAGGATTCCGCATTTTGAGAAGAAAAAAAGAATATTGAAGCCATGCATGCGATCAGTACAGCAAATAAAATGATTTTTTTTAACATGTTTTTTCCTTTCGCCTGTATATTGGATGATCACTAATATTATATAGTATTAGTGTTTCAAATGTCAAATAGTTTAAATATTTTAATAAAAAATTTAACATAATATTTTTTATTAAAGTATTGTAAGTTGTCGGATAAAATGATATAATATAAAATGTTGATTTATATTAACGTTCTCATCAAAGAAAAAATAGGAGGAATATACTTGACAGATAAGAAAAAACTTACAGTCTGGATCAAGAGATTACTTTCTTTAATGAGTATAGCATATGTAGGTCTGATGCTTTTCCTTGCGAAGACATCATTGTATTACGATGTGAACATTACGCATCCTGTCGGTTTTACGGTGCTTATTGTTTTTCTTGTGATTTTGTTCGGCGGAACAATGCTTTATTCAAGAAAACAGTTCCTTACATCAGTTGCAGGCATGCTAGGGCTGCTTTTATACATGCCGGTCGTAATATTAAACTACAATAAAGAGAATGCTATTCTTTTGATACCGGTCGGATTACTGGCAGTTCTGCTGTTTTTCTTCGGAGGAGCCGGAGAGGGACTAAAAACAATAGTCGGTACAATTTATCTTCTTTTGTATATTGTATGTATTCTTGCATATTATCTGTATGTTCAGGTTTTTGCAGGAAAAGTCGTAGACACAATTACATATCAGTCAATATCCGAAACAGAGAATTACAGATGCTTTGTTCACAATATTGATGATACATCAGACGGAACAACCAAGATAATTGTCGAACCAAATTTTTACGATAAAGTTTTTAAAGATGTTACATTTGTTGACAGAAGATTTCATCGTATTGTTTACAATGTCCGAGCAAAAGATCTTAATTTAAAAGTTGAATGGTCACATGATGCGAAGAATGAAGATCTTCTTAAAGTTGACGGAGAAATCAGATTCAAGTCATCGGATGCTTTAAAATCAGATGAAGCGTACAGATTTTTTGATGAAAAAGATTCATGGAAAAAGTTCAAATTTTTTCAGTAAATAATGATATTAAAGAATGTTTAAACATTTAAATAAACGAAAAAGCTCTCTCAGAACTGAGGGAGCTTTTTCGTTTATTTTTTAATAGAATTGGTAACTGGTGGATATCTTTTTTGTTAACTAAAAACGCCCCTGAAACAGGGGCATTTTTAGTTATGATATAGGGATTATTGGGGATTTATATTCTACGTTGGGGTAAACGTAAAATACCGTGAATTAAATACTCGATAAACAATTTATTAGCAAAATCAATGGAAATCATTTCGTTTTCTCTTAACTTGTATTTCCTCATCGAGTATGGTTTTATTATAAACACCGAATGTGATAATAATGTGTGCCTTATGTGAAAGTTGTGTGAAAAGAGTTTAAAGCAAATAATGTGTTTAAATTGCACAAAAAAGTTAAACAGATTTATCAGATGTTATACATACTGTTTCGATATCTCTTTTTACTTTAAACCAGAAAGTCGTTCCGACTCCGATAGTGCTTTGAACTCCGAAAGGGAAATTGTGCTTTTTCAGAATTGCTTTTACTATAGAAAGACCAAGACCGGTTCCGACAACTTCTCTTTTGGTTTTTTCACATCTGTAATACTTGTCAAAAATCTGATGCATGTTTTCTTCAGAGATGCCTTTTCCGGTGTCTCTGATACTGATTTTTACATATTCGTTATCAACGGACTGTTCGATAAAGATCTGTTTGTCTTCACCTGTATAGTTTATTGCATTGTTAATAAGATTGTATATTACCTGTTCAATTTTGACCATGTCACATTTTACGATGGCCTTTTCTGTATTGTCAAAATGGATGGTGTAGCCTGATGCAGATGAAAGTCCCTTGTATCTTTCAATTATATCTTTTAATTTGCTGTTTATGTCAAAAGTGGAGTAATTCAAAGTCTGTGAACCGTTTTCAAGTTTCGAAAGATCAAGCATGTCATTTACGAGAAGAGCCAGTCTGTCAGTTTCATCAATTATGATTTTCAGATGTTCTTCACGTTTTTCTTTTCTGTCACCTGAAAGGTCACGTATCATTTCTGCATAAGCCTTTATCATGGTCAGCGGTGTTCTGAGGTCATGTGAAATATTGGCAATGAGATCTCTCTGAAGCTCATCGATCTTTGATATTTCAGCTGATGCATAGTTTAACGTTTTTGCCAGCTGTCTTGTCTCAGAAAATTTTCCGCCGTCAAAGTGTGTGTTGTATTCTCCCTTGGCAAGACGTTCAGCGGAATTTGTTATCGTAGAGATCGGTTTTCCGATGCTTCTTGATGTGATTATAGACAGAATCAGAGAAATTACAATAAGAATAGCAGTGATAATGTATGTGTTTCTCTTAAGAAGAGAAATGACCGCGCTTCCGGGTGTAATATTTGAATAGGCGATAATGCAGCCGTTAATTGAGTTGTTCTGGAAAATAATCGTACATATCGTCATAAATCGATTGGTTCCGATCTCGCTTATGATGCACGCAGTGTCACCTTTTGAAACAGCGTGAGACCACAGCGACTGAATAGTATTCTGAGAGATCTGATCGGAAATACTTGAATCGTTTTCATGAATAAGTCTCAGGCTTCTGCCGTTGAAACTCATTACCATATATGAAATATCATTTCCGGATGCTTTCGAATCAAGTACATCCATTAATTCATCAAAGCTGGCATCGCTGTCAGCTTTTTCAATGGTGTCAGCCATTTTTTGAACATTCTGCAAAGTAGATTTTGATTTGATATTTTCATAAAAATTTTCAAGAAAAAATACCTGAAAAACCCAAAGCAAAATAATAACACACAGAATGAAAAAAGCAAATTTGAGCCAGACATGAAATGTCAGACTTTTCAGGAGTTTATTTCTGTTAATCAGTTTCTGCTTCAAATTTATACCCCATTCCTCTGAGCGTTACGATGTATTTTCTGTATTCTCCGAGACTGTTTCTCAGCATTTTTATGTGAGTATCAACAGTTCTGTCATCTCCGAAAAAGTCGTATCCCCATACACTTTCGAGAAGTTTGTCTCGTGACATTGCAAGATTTTTGTTTTTCACAAGGAAGAAAAGGAGATCATATTCTTTCGGAGTCATTGAAATTTTCTGTCCGTCCACATATACTTCTCTTCCGGCCATGTCAATTTCAAGACCTTCATATTTGTATTTGTCTGATGATGATTCAGAAACGGTATTTCTTTTTAATACAACTTTGATTCGTGCCATCAGTTCTTTCGGTGAAAAAGGTTTTACAACGTAGTCGTCTATCCCTATTTCAAATCCGAACAGCTTGTCATATTCTTCTCCTCTTGCTGAAAGCATAATAACAGGAATGTTTTTGATTTTTTTGATTTCCTTGCATGCAGAATAACCGTCCAGTTTAGGCATCATAACATCCATGATTATAAGATCATAATCATGTTCTTTTACCATTTCTATCGCCTGCATGCCGTTTTCAGCTTCAGCGGTTTCGTAACCTTCAAATTCTGCATATTCTTTTACGACCAGCCTGATATTTGTCTCGTCGTCAACTATAAGTAATTTGCTCATAAAGATTCCTCCGATTTATTATTTTTCGGCAACATATTTTTTAAAATAACTGTCTTAAAATATACCTGATTGAAATTATTGGATAAAAATGCCTTAAATATTTTTTTCCATTTATATTTTATAACAAATATGTGAACAATATGTGAAATGAATTGGAAATGCATGAAAGAATGATGTGATTTTTTTCTATAATTCATTGACATTGAGAAGGGATATTTGATATAATAAATATATGTAAATTATTCTTTTTGTATATATATTCTTTTATTTTTTATTATTGTTTTCAGGAGTTTTTATTTTGAAAAAAAGTATTATATCTATGGTCAGGTGTGCATATCTGGTCTTATGTGTTTTAACACTGTTATTTGTCTGTATTAAACCGGATGCGGCAGTATTTCTGCTTGTTTTTCTGGCAGTCATTTCAGTTCTGCTGATAACATCTGAAATATTGTTTTCAAGAGTATATGAAGGAAAAGCAACTGAAAAAAGCAAAGAACGCATTCTTAAGCTTATGAATGTGATCAACGCGTATGTTGCTATATGGACTGAAGACAAAAGTCAGCTTATTGCAAATATTAAGCTGAAGGATGAACTTGGACCGTTGGTTAATTTACAGCCGAGAGATCTGATAGATATTTTGTTCCCGCAGAGCTTTATGACTCAGACGAAGACTGAAATGATGCTTTCATCGACCCGTGAACTTCCATTAAAAATAGAAGACAAGGTAATATATGTTGCATGGACAAGTTCAGTATTATACGTTGTTGATGATGTCAGATATATTTTGTCAGTAGGTTTTGATGTTACTGAAAATAAAGAGATCAGACAGAAACTCAATATCACAAACAATCTTCTTTCCGCTTCAGAGAGAAGATACTCACTTGCAATGGGTCTTTCAGAGATAGGTATTATTTTAAACGAACACTGTGACAATACTTTTCATATTTCAAAGGAACTTCAGAATATGCTCGGCCTTGCTGATGACACTATTCTGATAGATGATTTTATGAAACTGATTCACCGTGATGAAAGAATGCCTTTTGAAACTTACCTTAAAGCAGCTCAGAGCAACAACATTGAGGATCTGAATATCAATAATATTGATATGAGAATTCTTTCAGCAGACGGTCATTACAGATGGTATTCATTCAGATACAAAAATGTTCAGGCCGGTCAGTTCGGTATGCCGATAATAGGCGGTGCTATCATTGATATTTCCAAGGAAAAAGACAAGGACATGCTTATCGAAAAAATGGCATATCTCGATGAAGTAACCGGAATTTACAATCGAAACAAACTTATGATCAACGGACAGGAAATGTATCAGTGCTGCAAGATACTTGAGCTTTCTTACTGGGTCATTGATTTTGATATTGACAGATTTCATATCATTAATGATACCTGCGGTTATTCAAACGGAAATCAGGTACTGAAGGATTTTGCAGCGATTCTGTATAAGCAGAAAAGAAAAAGCGGTTTTGCAGCTCGAATCGGCGGCGATAATTTTGTTCTTATAGTTCAGGATTATGGTGATGCTCAGTATCCGAAACTTTTGATACAGGAAATCCAGAATGAGATTTCCTATATTGGAAACGAGCATATGTTCAATCAGTCACTGTCGTTTTCAGCCGGATATTCAAAAATGCCTGATGACGGTCCGGACTTCAGTACAGTATTTGAAAGAGCTGAATTTGCACTTTCAACTTGTGAAAAAAGAAGATCGGTTGTTCGATATGATTCTTCAGTACATGACAGTATTATTTCAGTTACTGCTATAGAAAAAGAACTTGCTGATGCTATAGAAGCAAAGGAACTGGTATTGTACTATCAGCCTAAGATATCACTGAAAACCAAGAAAATAATGGGTGTTGAAGCTCTTATCAGATGGAAAAAGCCAAATGGTGAGATCGTTTGTCCTGAGCAGTTTGTTCCGATCGCTGAGAATTCTCATCTGATTACAAAAATCGGTGAGTATGTAATGCATGAAGCCTGCCGTCAGAACAAATTCTGGCAGAACATGGGCTTCCCGCCAATAGTGATGTCTATTAATCTTACATCAGAAGATTTTTATCAGAAAAATGTTAAAGAGTATCTTGCTGATATCCTGGCGAGAACAGGACTCGGTCCTGAATGGCTTGAAGTTGAGCTTACCGAATCTCTTGCGATGAAGGATATTGATTTTGCAGTACAGCAGATGCAGGAGCTTCGTGATATGGGTCTTAAGCTTGCGATGGATGATTTTGGAACTGGCTATTCGTCACTCAGCTATATTCAGAAAATGCCGTTGAGTCTTTTAAAGCTTGATCGTTCATTTATAGTACTGATCGAAAATGATATCGTTGCACGTGAAATTGTGTCAGCAGTCATCAAAATTGCCAAGTCTAAGAAAATTGAGACTATTGCAGAGGGAACAGAAACTTCACGTCAGATTGAGATACTTGAAGATTTTGGATGTGATTATGCACAGGGCTTCCTGTTCGGCAGACCGATGAGTGCGGATGAACTCACCGAATATCTCAGAAAAAGTATGCTGTATCAGAATATGGAAGCAGATATGATACATAACAGTGATAAATAAGCAAATATTTATTGTCCGGTTTGTCAGCTTATTATAAAGACATAATATTCTGAGCAGACCGGACACTTTATTTTACAGGGGGGATTATTGTTGAAAAGAATAGGAATATTGACAAGTGGGGGAGACTGTCCCGGATTGAATGCAACAATACGAGGAGTTGTTAAAGCATGTTATGAACTGATGGGTGAGGACAAAGTTCAGATCGTTGGTATTCAGAACGGATATTACGGTCTCATCAATAACATAGCAAGAGAAATGGAGCCGTATGAATTTTCAGGAATACTGACACAGGGCGGCACGATTCTCGGAACTAAACGTCAGCCGTTTAAAATGATGACAGTTATCGAAGAAGACAATGTCAATAAAGTTAAAAGCATGAAGGAAACCTATAAAAAACTGAAGCTTGACTGTCTGCTTACGCTTGGCGGGAACGGAACACATAAAACATCAAAGCTTCTGGCTGATGAAGGATTAAATATTATTGGACTTCCTAAGACAATTGACAATGATATTTACGGAACAGATGTTACCTTTGGCTTTCATACTGCAGTAGATACTGCTACAGAGGCTATTGACAGATTACATACTACTGCTGCAAGTCATTCGAGAATAATTCTGTGTGAGATAATGGGAAATAAAACCGGATGGCTTACTGTAAATGCCGGAATTGCCGGCGGAGCAGATATTATTTTGATTCCTGAGATACCGTACAGAATAGATAAAGTAATTGATGCTGTAATAAAACGTACAGAGCAGGGAAAAGATTTTTCAATAGTTGCAGTTGCCGAAGGTGCTTTTGACAGTGATGAAGCCAAACTCAAGAAAAAGGAAAGAACTAAAAAAAGAATAGATGCCGGGGAAATAACGGCTACTAACCGAATTGCAGCACAGATTCAGGAAGCTTCCGGAATAGAGGCTCGTGTATGTGTGCCGGGGCATTTGCTCAGAGGAGGATCACCGAGTGCATATGACAGGATCCTTGCTACCAAGTTTGGTGTATATGCAGCAAAGCTGATCAAAGAAGAGGACTATGGAAAAACTGTTGCCATGGTTGATTCTCTGGTAACAGCAAATAAACTTGATGATATTGCAGGACTCACAAAATTTGTAAGTCCTGATGATCAAATTGTTAAAACAGCCAGAAATCTTGGGATTTCTTTTGGTGATTAAAGGAGGAAATAAATAATGAATTACAAAGCAGTTGGTACAAGGGAAAACATTCGTGTGATCGATTCAAGCAGCAACGATCAGCTTCAGATCGATGTTCTGCAGTATGATAAGCTTCTCGGAGCTGCGGGTTCTGCTCAGAGTATGTATTTCAGACAGAAACAGGGAATATGTCCGAGACAGGTTGTTATTTATATAAATAACAGCAGCGTTAAGGTTGAACCGGGCGCAATGAGTTATTTTCAGGGAAATCTTGAAATGGTTTCAGGTCTTACACCGGGTAATTTTATCGGAAAGAAAATTGCAGGAAAGCTGACAGGTGAAAACGCTGCACAGCCTGAATACAGAGGAACAGGAATGCTTGTTCTTGAACCTACTTTTGAACATAATATAGTTCTTGAACTTGGTCAGGGTGAATCAATAGTTGTTGACAAAGGAATGTTTCAATGTGCACAGGGAAGTGTTTCAATAAAACCTTTCATGCAGAAAAATTTATCATCAGCAGCACTTGGCGGAGAAGGAATATTCCAGATAGGAATTACAGGTCCTGGTCTTGTTGTTCTTGAATCAAGGGTTCCTATGAGTGAAGTTGAGATTATTGAGATGAATAATGATGTATTGAAGGTTGACGGTAATTTTGCTATTCTCAGAACAGCAGGAATAGATTTTACTGTAGAACGTTCAGCGAAGACACTTATTGGTTCGGCAGCGAGCGGAGAAGGTCTTGTTAATGTTTACAGGGGTACAGGGCAGGTTTGGCTTGCGCCGACTATAAAGATTTATCAGATGCTTGGTACTGGTACGTTTTGATTTTTGATTAATAATTATTAAATAAAAATGCTCCCCGGTTTCAGTTTTGTGAGTGAAACCGGGGAGCTTTCTGTTGTTTGTAATGAGGGCTGTGAATGAACAATGCCTCAGGTGTTTGCAGGGCTTTGCGGTCGCCCTGCACCTTCGCGACTGTTAATATCTTAGTTTGATGTAATGGGTGAGGTTTGCAGGGTTTTGCGGTCGCCCTGCACCTTCGCGACTGTTAATATCTTAGTTTGATGTAATGAGCGAGGTTTGCAGGGATTTGCGGTCGCCCTGCACCTTTGCATGCAAATTTGAATTGTCAGATTTTGATGATGGCTTTGACCGGGCATTTTTCTATGCAGGTGCCGCAGCCGGTGCATTTGCTGTAGTCGATGGATGCGTGGAAATCGGTTACGGTTATGGCTTCGGCGGTGCAGTTCTTTTCACAGAGTTTGCAGCCGATGCAGCCGTTTGAGCAGTTGAGTTTTGTTTGTTTGCCGTTGTCTTTGGATGAGCATTTGACCATATACTGTGTTTTTTCGGGGATGAGGTCTATTATGCGGTTGGGGCAGACGTCGCGGCATTTTCCGCAGCCAAGGCATTTGTTTCTGTCTATGGTGGCGATTTTATTTACTATTTCTATTGCATTTTCCGTGCAGACATTTTTGCAGTCACCTAAACCAAGGCATCCGTATGCGCAGGCACCGTCACCGGAGTAGAAGCGTTTTATTCCGGCACAAGATTTTACACCGGTAAAATCAAATACCTTGGCATTTTTACTGCAGTCTCCGCTGCAGCGGACAACAGCTTTTAATGATTCGACTTCTCCGGCTTCTGAACCGGTTATATCAGCTATTTTATCAGCTGTGTCCTTGCCTCCGGGTCTGCACAGATTGCAGGGGGCATTTTTTGTAATGATCGCATCTGCATAGTCTCCGCAGCCGGCAAAACCACATGATCCGCAGTTTGCCTGAGGAAGGACTTCGTTAATTTTTTCAATTCTTTCATCTGTTTTAACTTCGAAAAATTTTGAAGCAACAGTCAGGAGTACACCGGCCAGAAGTCCCATTACAAGAAACGCAATGACCGGAAGAATATAAGTTTCAAACATATTATTTAGCCTCCGTTTCTATAATGGATCAAAGACCTGAAAATCCGATAAAGCTCAGAGAAAGTATGGCAGCTGCGATCAGTGTACACGGCATTCCTTTGAATGTTTCAGGTACATCAGCTTCATTTACTTTGGATCTGACTCCGGAAAAAATAAGAAGAACCATCATAAAGCCTATTCCGGAGAACAGTGCGTTTACTATTGCTTCTGAAAATGTGTATTCATTGTCTATATTGAGTATTGTAAGACCAAGAACAGCGCAGTTTGTAGTGATGAGCGGGAGATATACACCGAGTGCTTTGTACAGCGGAGGCAGAAGTTTTTTTAGTGCTATCTCAACGAGCTGAACGAAAAGAGCTATAATGAGAATAAATGCGATGGTCTTAAGATATGTAACATTGAGCGGAGTAAGTATAAAATAATATACCGGATATGTTGCAAGTGAAGCACATACCATTACAAAAGTAACTGCTATTCCCATTCCGAGACTGGAGGAGGTTTTCTTTGAAACTCCAAGGAAAGGACAGATTCCCATAAACTTTGAAAGAAGGAAGTTGTCTGTAAGCATGGCAGCAAGAATAATTCCGAAATATGATTTCATAGATTAAGCCTCCTTTTTCTCACAGATCGAAGTACAGTTTTCTGCATTTGGACAGCAGCTGCATCCGACAGCTTCCGGTGGCTTGCGGTTTGCGATTTTGTTTACTGCAGCAATAACACAGCCGAGAACGAAAAATCCTCCTGCCGGTCTTGAAAATACTGCTATTTTCTGAAAGTTCGGGATCACAATTCCGAACCATGATCCTGAACCAAGTATTTCTCTTATTGAAGCCATTGCAGTAAGTGAAAGGGTAAAACCAAGACCCATTCCGAGACCGTCCATTATAGAAGGGATCACTTTGTTTTTACATGCAAACATTTCTGCACGACCTAAAATAATACAGTTTACAGTGATAAGTGAAAGGAATGTTCCGAGTGCCGTATAAAGTTCAGGAAGATATCCTTTCATCAGCATTTCTATAAGTGTTACGAATCCGGCTATGATTACGATATAGCAGGGAAGCTTTACTGATTTTGGAATAACATTTTTCAGAAGTGAAATTACTATATTTGAGCCGACCAGAACGAAAGTCGTTGCAAGACCCATTCCTATGCCGTTTTTGGCCGATGTTGTTATCGCCAGAGTCGGACACATTCCAAGAAGACCGACAAGAGTAGGATTCTCTTTGATAAGTCCCTTGGTGAACTCTTTAAAATTACTGTTCATTCAAAATCTCCCCCTTATGTTCCTGATAAGTCTTTAAAGCTGTGTCAACAGCACTTTTCATCCCTTTTGAAGATAATGTTGCACCGGATATTGCATCAAATTGATATTCGTCTGAATTTACTCCGAGAAACTGTTTGATAAAACTTTTATCGTCTCTTATTTTGGTTCCGACATCCTGAGTTTCATTTAATTCAATAAAGCTGATCCCGTCGATTCCGTTGTCGGAAACGCCGATAAGAGTATGTATTCCGCCTTTTGAGTAACCGTTTGAAACAATTTCAAATACTACATGATTCTGGTCATCAGTTATTACAGATGTTATACCGTCATACACAGTAACGGTTCCGTCTTCATTTTTCAACATTGTATATTCATGTTCGCCGTATATTTCATTAAGTCCTTTTTGAAGCTTGTCTGTTATAATTCCTGTCGTATCAACGTAAGTAAGATTATAAACTATAATAAGAATCGCAGATACCAGTGTGCAAATAACAGTCAGTACAAGAGGAGGCATTATATATTTTTTAGGCATTGTCCTTGTCCTCCTTTTTGGGAATTATTGCACCGAGAGGCTTGGTCATGGTGAATTTGTCTATATACGGTGTAAGTATATTCATAAGAAGAATTGAGAACGAAACACCTTCCGGATAGCTTCCGAACTGTCTTATGATGAATGTTATGACACCGCATCCGATTCCGAATATGATTTTTCCGGTTTCAGTAACAGGTGTGGTAACATAGTCTGTAGCCATGAAAAATGCACCGAGCAGCAGACCGCCGGCCATAAGTTCATACGGAACGTTTCCGCCGTACACTAAAGTAAGCAGTGCTACTGTTCCAAGATATGCCGCCGGAGTTGACGGAGAAATGACTTTTTTTAAGATCAGAAACAGTCCTCCTATAAGTAATGCCAGAGCAGATGTTTCGCCGATGCATCCGCCTGTATTTCCGATAAACAGGTCAAAGAGTGAAGTGTCACGGGTTACAAGAGGAGTAGCACCTGTAAGTATGGTCTGTGAGTTTGTAAGGTCACCTGCAAATTCAGAAGTTTTCCAGTACATAGGAACAGCCCAGTTTGTCATTGCACCTGAAAAAGAAACAAGAAGAACGATTCGGGCGGTAATTGCAGGATTTGCAAAATTCTGTCCCAGTCCTCCGAAGAGCTGCTTGACTATTACTACAGCAACAAATGAACCTACGATGGCGATCCAGAACGGGATCGTTACAGGAAGATTAAGTCCAAGCAAAATTCCGGTAAGAAGAGCACTGAGATCATCAGTAGTCTGTTCTCTTTTCATAATTATTCGGCTGATATATTCAAAAAATACTGAAGATGCTGAACATACTGCAACTACCAGAAGTGCCCGCAGTCCAAAAAATACACATCCTGCGATAATTGCAGGAATAAGTGCAATGATTACGGTAAGCATGATCTTTCTTGTTGAAACATCAGAAATTTCATGCGGTGATGGTGAAACAATGAGTTTTTTCAAAATAATCCCTCCGCAAAGTATATAATTACTTTTTCCTTGGCAGAAGTGCCTTGGCAAGTTGATTTGTTTCTGCAAGTTTTCGTTTTGCAGGGCATACATATGTACATGCGCCGCAGTTAATGCATAATGATACCTTCAGTTTTTGCAAAGCATCAATATCACGTTTTTTGTAGGCCTTTGATATTTCAAGAGGCATAAGATTCATTGCACATGCTTTAATACAGCGTCCGCATTTTATACATGCAGTTTCTGTAGGTTCTGTAAATTCCTTAAGTGCAATGATGGAGTTGGTGGTTTTGGTTATTGGTGTATCGATGGACAGAAGAGAAGTTCCCATCATCGGTCCGCCGGTAATTACTTTACGTATGCTTTCTATGTCAGTTTCAGCAAATTCAAGAACATCACGGATAACTGAACCAATTGGAACGATAACATTACATGGCTTGCCGACGGCGGTTCCTTCAACAGTAACTCGCCTTTTTATGAGAGGCATACCGTCGTTTGAGTAGTGATAGATAAAAGCAACCGTAGAAACGTTCATTACTATTATTTTCTGGTCGGACGGCAGTTCACCTTCACGTACTATTCTGCCTGTTGCAGTATGAATCAGAACTTTTTCAGCTCCCTGAGGATATCTTGAAGGAAGAACTTTTATTTCGATTTCCGGAGTGTCCTTTGTTCTTTCGATAAATTCAGAAATTGCTGCAGGTTTGTTTTCTTCTATTCCGATAATGGTTTTTGGAATATTGAGATATTTCATGACCATTTTAATACCGCCGACAACATTTTCAGGTTTTTCGAGCATCTGACGATAGTCGGAAGTAATATAAGGTTCGCATTCAGCTGCGTTGATGAGAAGAATTTCGATTTCATTTTTCGGAGAAAGCTTTATATGAACAGGAAATCCTGCGCCTCCGAGACCGCATACACCACTGTCTCTGACAGCTTTTCTGAAGCTGTCTGCATCTGTTATTTCAGGAGGTGTGTGCTCACATTCTTCCATCATGCCGTCAGATTCGATCTCGACTACTTTACAAACATTACCGTTTGGCATTCTGTAGTCGGAAACGTCTTTTACAGTTCCGGATACGCTTGAATGAACAGGACAGCAGAAAGCTGCTTCGCTGTCTCCGATTTTCTGACCTACAAGTACCCGGTCGCCTTTTTTTACACACGGAGTACAAGGCACGCCCATATGCATTGACATTGGTATTTTTACGGTTGAAGGAACAGGCATCTGCACTGCTGCGTATTCTGCTGTGTTTTTTGAATGATTGATCTTAATGCTGTGAAGCATTCGCATATATAAAAGCTCCTTTCGAAATTATTGGTTTTCTTTGAAATTAAGGGATTCACTATGGTAAATGATTCCGTTTTTGCTTACTGCAACAACTTCAAATTCGTCGCTGTAAAGATATTTTTCTATGTTTTTTTCCCCATCAATAAAAATAAGTGTTGAAAGAAAGTCCGACATAATACCGTTACTGCAGAAAACTGAAACAGCCTGAAGACCGGTTTCAGAAGGATATCCCGTTGACAGGTCGATAATATGGTGATATTGTTTTCCTTCAATTTCTGCATTTCTTTCATAGTCACCTGATGAAGATACAAAACATGAAGTACATTCAACTGTTCCGGCGATACTGTCTTCACCTGATTTTACGGCTACTCTGAATATTTCGTTTCTGTCTGTGCTGTACAGAAGCGCAGATGAGCCGAAAGAAACGACAGCCCTGTCTATATCGTTATTCTCATAATAATCATGTAAAACGTCAAGTATATATCCTTTTGCAACTGCTCCCATATCAATGCTGATATCATTTTTCAGAGTAATATGGTCATTTTCAGTACAGATATTTTCAAAACCTGATTTTTTCTGACATATAATAATATCATTTTTTTCGGGTAATATACCGGTATTTATTGCATTTTTCCACAGAAGGTTCAGTTTTCCGGAGGAAATATCAACTTCTGATCCGAATTTTTTGTTGAGAGCAATGGTATTTTCTATTGCTTCTGAAAGTTCAGGACTGACAGTCATATCCATTTTCTGATTAAGCAGTGAAAGCTCTGATTTTTCATTCATACAGTCGCATTTTTCTGAAAAATCCGTTATGATTTTTTTTGTCTGTCCAGTAAGATCACTGCTCAGATCAAGTGAAACAGCAGTATCCATCGAAAAAAATGTACTTGTATAATTACGTTTGTTGTGATAAAATATAAAAAGCAGTGCAATTACAGTAATGCAGACAAGAAAAAATGCAGTTATATTTTTTTTTATGGTTTTTATCCTCCATTTCAGAAAAATACTGTATATTTTCATTAAAATATCATCTTTTTAATTATATAACAAAATGACTAATTTGTAAAGAAATATTTTTAAGGTTTTTAGATAAAAATAACCCGGACATATATATTTTATTATGTTCAGTAACTAAATATTTTCAGAATTTTATTATTTTAAGAATTAATTTTTTAGGGAGGAATATATTTTGAGAGGATACAGGATCTATCTTGTAAGACACGGAAAAACTGAGGCAAATGAAAAGGGAATATATATCGGAGGACGTACGGATTTTTCTCTGTCAGAAGAGGGCTTTCATGAACTCGAAGAAAAATATGAACAGTACAATTATCCGACTGTTGAACGAGTTTATACCAGCCCTATGATGAGATGCATTCAGACTTCACAGATTCTTTTCCCGAATCAGGAAACCATAGCAGTCCATGATCTGAGGGAGCTTGATTTTGGAGATTTTGAAGGAAAAAGCGTTGAAGAGCTTATAGACAGGGATGATTATAAAGAATGGCTCAAGGGAGGAATAGACAACTGTCCTCCAAACGGTGAAAGCCTTCAGGATCTCGTTGGAAGAGTATATGTAGCACTTGACCGCATTATTCTCAACATGATGAATGAAGATTTCAGTACAGCAGCAATAGTGACTCATTCCGGTATTATCACAAATATTCTTTCCTGTTTCGGACTTCCTAAATTTGCTCCGAATGAGATAGCATGCAAAACGGGAGAGGGATTTGAAATAATGGTTACAGCTCAGATGTGGCAGCAGTCACAGGCTTTTGAGATACTCGGCGCTTTCCCGTTTGAAAAGTAAGGCGTTTGTTTTGAAGGACCTTGTTTTTAAAAATAACAGCGATCATTCAGTGAATCTTCTGGATTTTCTTCAAAAGGAAAATGGTGTTTCTGCTAAACTGATAAGGAAGCTTAAACGTCAGAATATGGGTATTACCTGTGAAGGAAAGCTTATCAGAACAATAGATCCTGTTCCTTCCGGTTCAACTGTCATTCTTCATACAGAGGATGAAAACACACTGGTTCCTAACGGAATGCTGAATGTCCCGGTAATATATGAGGATGATATGGCTGTGGTGTTCAATAAACCGCAGAATATGCCTGTTCATCCGTCGCTTAATCATTACAGCGATACGCTTGGCAATTACTTTGCTTTTCTTTATCCTGATACCGCTTTCAGAGCGGTAAACAGGCTTGACAGAAATACTTCTGGGTTATGCATAACAGCGAAGAGCCAGCATGCTGCTTTTTTACTTCAGAAACGTGCAAGAAAGGTTTATTATGCTGTAGTATGCGGATATCCCGGAGAAGAAGGGACCATAGATGCTCCGATAGAACGTGAAAGTGAATCCCTGATCAGACGCTGTGTCAGAGAAGGCGGAGCTCATGCTGTTACACATTTTAAAACACTTTCGACCTGCGGAAAGTATTCGTTTTTAAAAATAGAACTTGAAACAGGAAGAACTCATCAGATCAGAGTACATTTTTCTCATCTGGGTTTTCCTCTTGCAGGAGATGATCTTTACGGCGGTTCATGCGAAGACATTGACTGTCAGGCACTTCACTGCGGAGAGATTTTCATTGATGAGTATTTTGATAAAAGGATGCTGCATCTTGCTGCTCCTCCGAATGATAAAATGACAGAGCTGATGAAAAAGTATGATTTTTATAAAATGATATTATGAAAGGGAGAAAGACGGGATGAAGAGAAAACTTTTCAGCCGAAAAGAAGATAATTCAGTTTTTTCCTCAGAAGAGAAAAACTGTGAAAATAATAATGATTTTGAAGCAGCTGAGCTTTCCGGAAAAAAACTTAAACTGATTCCTCTTTTATTAATAGTTTTTGCAATTGCAGCGGCTGCAGTGTTTTTAATTATCTGGCTTAACAGACCTGCAGAAAAGAAGGATAAAACACAAAAATCCATTTCAGTAAGTATTGAACAGTCTGAAACGGATGTTAAATCTGAAGAAAAAGTCATTGATGTATCCGAGATCAGTTTTCTTGATCCTGTTGAACAGTACAGAGAAAAACTGGATATTGAAGATGACAACATGATAGATGCTTTTGGAATTTATGCAGATAATGAATTTCTCGGTGCAGTAGTATCAACAAATGAAGCAAGAATTGTATTTCAGGACAATCTGAAAAAATATGAAACCGAAGAAAATATCAAAGCAGAGTATAAAAAGAACATCAGTTATAAAAAAGGAAAATACAGTATAACATCTCTTATAGACGAAGATTTTATTAAAGAATTTTTAAATAAAAAATCCTCAGTAAGTCATTATATAATAGAAGAAGGGGATTCTCTTAATCTGGTTGCAGATAATTACGGGATGACACTTGATGAACTTCTGGAGCTGAATCCGACGATATATGATCCGGATTTCTGCTGTGAGGGAATGGATATTATAGTTGAACTTAAAGAGGCAAGTATGCCTGTAGTTATTTCAAAAACAATTGAAGAAACGTCAGTAATTCCTTTTGAAACCAAAACTGTCCTTGATGCGTCCATGACATCAGGTCAGACTGAGGTTATTGTAAACGGTGAAGACGGTGAATGTGTAAATACCATAAAAATTTATTATGAAGGCGATATTGAAACTGAAAGAAAAATTGTAAGTTCAAGAATCACTAAAGATCCGGTTGCGGCACAGGTGAGAACAGGCAGCAGAATTCAGAATGCAGTTGGCAGACCATCTTCTGATCAGACTGTTTTAAACGGAACAGGACAATTTATGTGGCCTGTAAACGGCGGATGGATAAGTGACGGATTTGGCGGTGCCAGACGACACAAAGGAATGGATATTGCTGCCGGTACAGGTATTTCGATATATGCGGCAGCTGCCGGAAGAGTTATTGCAGCAGGATGGAATACCGGTGGATACGGTTATTTTGTTATGATTGATCATGGAAACGGATTTTCAACGCTTTATGGTCATATGAGCAAAGTAATCGCTGTAAACGGAGAGTATGTAGAATGCGGTGATCTGATCGGTGAAGTAGGAAATACAGGCGATTCAGACGGAAGTCACTGTCATTTTGAAATAAGATACAAAAACTACTGTCAGAATCCGGCCCCGTATTTACGTGTTAATCCAACAGATCCTAATGTTCCGCCGCCGATAACTCCAACAATTCCTCAGCCGGAAGTCACAACTGCAGTTACAGAAAAAACAGAGCCTTCAGTGACGCAGCTAACAGAAACTGAAACAGTTCAGAATTAACATATAAAAAAATCTTCCTTTTGTGATAAAAGGAAGATTTTTTGTTTAATGTGAAATTATTTGTATAATGAATCGTTATTTAGTACATCCATAATATTGGACTGAACAATTTCAGTGATTCTTACAGCAAAATAATCATCTACAACAACTACATCACCTTTGGCAATAAGATGACCGTTTACAATAATGTTTACCGGAGTATCAGCTGAACAGTCAAGTTCGATAACAGTTCCGTTGGTAAATGAAAGTATCTCGTCAACCTTCTTTTCAGTAGTACCTATTTCTACAGAAAGTTCAAGCGGAACATTCATAAGAAGCTGAAGGTTGTGAAGCTGTTCCTGAGAAAGATTGTTGCTCTGAAATACTGAAAAGGAATTAACAGCCTGAGGATGAACAGCCTGAGCCGGAGCTATTGGAGCCCCCGGATTATTTGACTGCTGAGGTTCTCTCAGTTTTGCCAGTTCATTAAGATAGTTCTGAGCCTTGCTTATCATTTCATTACCGAATTTTTCTGACAGAATAACAGCGAACGTACTTGAAAGAACGTTTTCTGCTTTAATTGAAGCCTTGGTAACATATATTGATTCATTGTCTGAAATTCCAAGAAGAGAATCAATCATTTGTTCGCCCGGTGATAATATCAGTTCAGACGGTTCATATGATATCGGAAGCTTTGTTATTCTTGCCAGTTCTGTTGTATAGGCATTCATTATCTGATTCATTACTTCAGAAAAAGCTGAAGAATTGATCTCATCAAATTCAAATCCTGCAGATGTGTCAAGCGGTTTTCCCATCAGCTGATCGAGGATAAGCTGAATGTCATCATATCTGAAAACGAATAGTCCTGAACCTTTTACTGAGTTGCTGAATGTAACTTTGACAAATACAGGTGTTGAGTATTCGTCTGAATTAAATGCAGAAACAGGCATTACAGAAGAATCACTGCAGCTAAACTGAACAGGTGTGTTCAGAAGCGATGAAACAGATCCGGATGCTGCATTTAACGAAGTATTATGTATATCATTGATCTTAGTTGTGTTATTGTTGTTCATTATTATCCTCCTTCCTCTCTCTGTCGCAGATATCTATGATCTTAATTGCTTTTCTGTTGCCGCTTATTCCGGGCTTTGCATTAAACCAATGAACATCGTTGACTTTTACTTTGGCATTTGTTGTGATCGGAACATCAAGAGAGATAATATCGTTGACCTGAAGCGAAAGGATATCGCTGAGTTCAACTGTTGTTTCTGCAAGTACTGCGTGGAGAGTAAGTTCTGTATTCTTTACCCCTTTAAGAATGCTGCTTCTCTGTTCCTCTTTTACACTTTCATCAATTTTACGCTTGGATTTGGACGCTATCCGTCTTGTAAAGTGAGAAATAAGTTCCTCCATGTTAACTGCAGGAATGCAGATATTAATAGTACTTGTGAAAGAATCCAGCTCTATTTCAAGAGTTGTTTTAACTACTATTTCTTCCGGTGCTATTGATTTGGATAAACTGGTGTTTGTGTCGATTCTGACAAGAAACGGAGAAACATCAATGTATCCCGACCATGCATCCTGGAGAAAAGAAGTTGATTTTTCCATAAGAGATTTCATCAGTGCGATTTCGATTTCTGTAAAATCACGTTTGATTTCCATTGGTGTACACTGACCGCCCATGAATCTGTCAATAAGTGCAGTGGTTACATCGTTTGAAAACTGCATCATTATTTCAGTTTCTGCGACATTTTTATCTTCAATGCCCAGATTGATAATACCCATGATAACAAATTCATCAAGTGACGAACTGTATTCATAATAACGCTGTTCCACGATGTCTATTACTTTCGCATGACAAAATACTCTTGTCAGACCGGTAATATGTGAAGAAAAAAGACGTGAAAAACCTTCAAAAATATCTCTGATACTTTTAATGTCTTCTCTTGTGAATTTCTGAGGAGCTTTAAAGTTATAATTTTTGACTTTTTTCGGTTCCGGTCTGGGTTCATTTCCGGATGAAAAAGATTTTCCTGAAGCAGTTTTACTGAACGATTCCTTAAAACTGCCTTCAGAATTTGAATCTGAATTCATCGGATTATTAGCGAAGTTTTCGTCCATAGACCCCATTCACCCCTTGAGTATATTTTAAAAAAACTATATAAAAAATATTAGCATTTAAATAGTTATAAATACATTATATCATATGATAAAACTTATTTCTATAGTTTATGTAAAAATATTTATAAAAAAATAAAAAAATATTTGCGATTAATGCAAAAACAACTATTTTTACTATTTAATCTTAAAATAATAAAATACAGTTATTATTCTGTCTTGTAAATAACGCTTAAATATGATATGATATCAATATCCGTTGTTCATGGTAAGTGATTCGTCATTTTTGATCCATGAAGCAACATCTATTTTTTTGTATTCTGTTCGGGATGTTCTGACATATACGTTTACAATACCTGCATTGATTATCAGACGCTTGCACATTGAGCAGGGTTCAACGTTTCCGTAAAGTTCGTCAGTTTTTGCATCATGGCATGCAAGGTATATTGATGCTCCGATCATTTCGTTTCTCGGGGCACAGATTATTGCATTTGCTTCAGCGTGTACTGAACGGCAGAGTTCATAGCGCTCGCCTTTTGGAATGTTGAGTTTTTCTCTTGTGCAGTAGCCTATGTCGGAACAGTTTGCTCGGCCTCTCGGAGCACCGACGTATCCTGTGGAAATGATCTCGTCATTTTTTACTATTATGGCTCCGAATTTTCTTCTTATGCATGTTCCTCTTTTAAGGACGGTTTCTGCTATGTCGAGGTAGTAGTTGGTTTTATCACATCTTTCCATGGATGTCAGCTCCTTATTTATGATTATAATATGAATTTGGAAAGTTCGCAGGGCTTTGCGGTCGCCCTGCACCTTCGCGTATGCAAAATTTGTTTCTTTTGGGATAGAGATTTTGGTATAGTGTAACCGGAAAGTTCGCAGGGCTTTGCGGTCGCCCTGCACCTTCGCGTATGCAAAATTTGTTTCTTTTGGGATAGAGATTTTGGAATAGTGTAACCGGAAAGTTCGCAGGGCTTTGCGGTCGCCCTGCACCTTCGCGTATGCAAAATTTATTTCTTTTGGGATAGAGATTTTGGTATAGTGTAACCGGAAAGTTTGCAGGGCTTTGCGGTCGCTCTGCACCTTCGCAGTTACATATACAATTATTATAGTGTATTTTGTTGTTTTATGCAATAGTGAATTATAAAATAAAGTTTGAAAGGTGTTTTTAATGGAAAATTTAACTAATATCGGGTTTGTGAAGGAACTTCTCGGGAGACATGATTTTAATTTTTCAAAGGGGCTTGGACAGAACTTCCTTATTAATCCGTCTGTGTGTCCGAGAATTGCGGAGATGGGAAATGCCTGTGAAGGGTTTGGGGTTATAGAAGTCGGAACGGGAATTGGTACTCTGACTGCTGAACTTGCAAAACGTGCAGATAAGGTCGTGGCAGTTGAAATTGACAGCAGACTTCTGCCGATATTGGATGAAACTCTTTCTGATTTTGATAATATAAAGGTTATCAACAAGGATATCATGACTGTTGATATAGATGCTCTTTTAAAAGATGAATTTCAGGGAATGAAGGTTGCAGTGTGTGCAAATCTTCCTTATTATATTACATCGGATATTATCATGTATTTTCTCGAAAGCAGGGCAGATATTTCTTCTATTACCGTTATGGTTCAGAAAGAAGCTGCTGACAGACTTTGTGCGCCGGTCGGAACAAGGCAGTCAGGGGCAATTTCAGTGGCTGTAAATTACTATGGAAGTGCAAAACTTCTTTTTAATGTTTCAAGAGGCAGCTTTATGCCTGCTCCGAATGTGGATTCTGCAGTAATAAGAATAGATGTTGAGAAAAAATATGATTTGTCGGATAGCGATGAGAAATTCTTTTTCAGAGTCGTAAAAGCAGCTTTTTCACAGAGACGAAAAACACTGGCAAATTCGCTTTCCTCAATGCTTTCAGTTCCGAAACAAACTGTATATGATACATTAAAAGAAATGGGGCTGTCTGACAACATGCGAATAGAACAGTTTGATATGGATATGCTTATTAAATTTTCACAGCTGTTCAAAAGTAAAATCTGCTAATTGACTAAAGAAATTTTTTCATATCAGTGATTTTGAATTAGATAAAAAGTAAAAAATAATCCATTTTTATTATGCATGATTCGTATACTTGCATCAGCAATTTAAATTTAAATATTGCATATTGTACGAGATTGAAGTAATGTAATATAACATTTGGACAAAAAAACAGAAAATTCATCGAAAGGGTTGATTAATTTTCTCCATTCTGTTAAAATAGTAAGTAGTTGTGGGAGGGGCGATTTGATGAACAACTATACTTCAGACAATTACAATGACGTTCCTGTATATCTGTTCCAGCAAGGTAAAAATTTTGAATCTTACAAGTTTTTTGGGGCACATAGGGTTACAGAAGGAGAAAGCAGTTATCATATTTTCAGAGTATGGGCACCACATGCAGAAGAAGTTTCCGTAGTTGGTGAGTTTAACGGATGGAATCGTGATAATAACAGGATGTACCGGATATCCGATGAGATATGGGAAACAAAAATAGGGTCGTTAAAGCAGTATGATTCGTACAAATACTGTATAAAAACCAAAAGAGGAATCTTTATTTTCAAATCAGATCCATATGCATCGCATTTTGAAACGAGACCGGAAACGGCATCCAAAATATATGATTCTGAATACGTCTGGAAAGATGATAAGTGGCTTAAGAAAAAAAATTCCGATGAGATCTACAGAGGTCCTGTTAATATTTATGAGGTTCATCTCGGATCATGGAAGAAAAATTCAAATTCAGAATTTTTAAGCTATACACTTTTTGCAGAACAGATAATCCCTTATCTTAAGGATATGTCATATACGCATATCGAGTTTATGCCTTTGACAGAACATCCTTTTGACGGTTCGTGGGGATATCAGGTGTCAGGTTATTATGCTCCGACATCCAGATATGGAACACCGGATGATTTCAGAAATATGATCGATTTGTTTCACAAAAACAATATCGGAGTAATTCTTGACTGGGTTCCGGCTCATTTTCCAAAGGATGAGAGCGGTCTGTATATGTTTGACGGTTCATGCTGCTATGAGTATGAGGATACAAGAAAACGTGAACACAAATCCTGGGGAACACACGTTTTTGATTATGGAAAAGGTGCTGTACGTTCATTTCTTATCTCAAATGCATGTTACTGGATAAATGAATTTCATCTTGACGGCCTCCGGGTAGATGCAGTTGCTTCGATGCTGTATCTTGATTATGACAGACGAAACGGGGAATGGACTCCAAATATTTACGGCGGAAAGGAAAACCTTGAAGCAGTTGAATTTTTCAGAATTCTGAATGAAGCTGTATTCAAAAATAATCCTAATACGCTGATGATTGCCGAAGAATCAACGGCATGGCCGATGGTTACAAAGCCGACTGATGTAGGCGGACTCGGTTTCAATTACAAATGGAATATGGGATGGATGAATGATATGCTTTTGTATATGTCACTTGATCCTATATTCAGAGGTTTCAATCATGACAAGATAACATTTTCATTCTTTTACTGTTTTTCAGAAAATTTTGTTCTTCCGATATCTCATGATGAGGTCGTTCACGGAAAATGTTCTCTTCTTGAAAAAATGAGCGGAAATGAACAGCAGAAATTCAGTTCCTACAGAGCTTTTCTTTGCTATATGTTTGCTCATCCCGGCAAAAAGCTTCTTTTTATGGGTCAGGAATTCGGACAGAGAAAAGAATGGGACTATAAAGACAGTCTTGACTGGATGCTTCTTGATTTTGAAACACACAGACAGCTTCAGGATTTTAACAGATGTTTAAATAAGTTTTATCTGAAAAATTCGCCGATGTGGGAAAATGACAATTCATGGGGCGGATTTAAATGGATATCCAACGATGATTATCAGCAAAGCGTTATTTCTTTCAGAAGGATCAATGATAAAGCTGAAGAAATAATAATTGTCTGCAATTTTGTCCCTGTTGAGAGAAAAGGCTACAGAATAGGAGTTCCTGAAAAAGGAAACTATGAACTTGTTTTTGATTCTGATGACGTCAGATTTGGAGGAAGCGGTACAGCTGATAAAAAATATATCAGTGAGGATATCGGAATGCATGGTTATGAATACAGTATTTCGATGACACTGCCGCCGCTTACGGTACTGTACTTAAAGCACAGTAAGGAGAAGAAACCGGCTGAAAAGAAAAACCGCAAAATTTCGGCAAAGTCTTCAGAAAGACATTAATTTTTAGGAAAAGTGAAATAGGGAGGATACATAGAGTTATGAAAAAGGAATGCATAGCTATGTTGCTTGCAAGCGGTCAGGGAAGCAGATTATATACCTTGACACAGAAAATGGCAAAGCCTGCAGTACCGTTCGGAGGAAAATACAGAATTATTGATTTTCCTTTATCAAATTGTACTAATTCAGGTATCGATACAGTTGGGGTGCTTACACAGTACCAGCCGCTCGAATTAAATGATTATATAGGAAACGGACAGCCGTGGGACCTTGACAGATTAAGAGGCGGCGTGCACATTCTTCCGCCGTATCAGACTGCTACAGACAGTTCATGGTATGAAGGGACTGCAAATGCAATTTATCAGAATATAAGATTTATCGAAAGATATGATCCGGAATATATTATTGTTCTCGGAGGAGATCATATTTATAAAATGGATTATTCCAAGATGGTAGATTTTCATAAGGAAAAGGGTGCTGATGCTACAATAGCAGTTCTGAATGTTCCGCTTTCAGAAGCATCAAGATTCGGAATTATGACTACCGATGAAAATATGAAAATAGTTGATTTTACCGAGAAGCCTAAGGAGCCTAAGTCCACGCTTGCATCAATGGGTATATATGTATTTACATGGACAAAGCTCAAACAGTATCTGATTGATAATGAGGAACATGGTACTTCCAAGGATTTCGGAAAGGAAATCATTCCGACTATGCTTGAAAGCGGAGAAAAAATGTTTGCTTATTCGTTTAACGGTTACTGGAAGGACGTTGGTACACTTTACAGTCTCTGGGAAGCTAACATGGATATTCTTCAGTCAGATGAGGTCCTTAATCTTTATGATCCAGACTGGAAGATCTATTCAAGAAATATGAGTCTTCCGCCGCAGTATCTCGGTCCTGATGCACAGATTCAGGATTCACTTATTTGTGACGGATGTAATGTAAACGGAAAAGTAAATTCCTCTATTGTGTATTCAGGGGTAACAATTGAAGGTGACGCAGTGATAGATCACAGCGTTATTATGCCGGGTGCTGTTATAAAATCAGGCGCTGTTGTAAAGTATGCAATAATCGGCGAAGAAACAATTGTTGAATCAGATGTTGTTATAGGCGGAGTTAAAGAATCCGAAGAAGCAGGAAAGAAATGGGAGATTGCCGTTGTTGGACACGGAGAAACAATTTCTTCAGGTGTTACTGTTGAACCAGGAAAAATGATACCGGCAATGTAAAGGATTAAGGGGGAACCACAGGTGATTTATAATAATGTTTTAGGTATAATATTTGCAAATATGCATGATGAGGCTATTTCAGAATTAACAAGAGTAAGAACAATGGGGTCAATATTGTTCGGGGGCAGATACCGTCTCATCGATTTTCCACTTTCAAATATGGCTAATTCCGGTATTCCGGAAGTCGGAGTTATAACAAAATCCAATTATCAGTCTCTTCTTGATCATATTGGTTCCGGAAGAGAATGGGATCTTTCAACAAAAAATGGCGGACTTCATCTTTTACCTCCTTTCAGCCATACAAACAGTGGTCTTTACAGAGGAAGAATTGAAGCACTTGAAGGTGTTCTTCCTTTTGTTCAGAATTCAAATGCCGAATATGTTGTAATGTCTGACTGTGATGTAGTAACTACTATAGATTTTCGTGCAGTAATAAGAGAGCATCAGAAAAACCATGCTGATATTACTGTTGTATATGCAAAACACAATTTTACCGATAAGGGAATAGGATCAAGAGCTTCAACGATTCTTGAGGTCGATGACGACAAGAGAGTTACAAGTGCGATGATCAATCCTGATATTCTTGGTGTGGCAAACAGATCTTTAAATATGTTTGTTATAGACAGAAAACGACTTGAAAAAATCGTAAGCAGATTCGCTCCTGAAGGATATGCAAGCTTTGATAAGCAGGTTATCCAGCAGAATAAAGCAAATTATAAGATTTACGGTTATGAACATAAAGGTTATTATGAGAAAATAGAAGATATCAGATCATATTATGATGCCAACATGAATCTTCTTAATATTGAAAACAAGCAGAGACTGTTCAAGAACAGTGCTCCTGTTTATACAAAGGTCAAGGATTCAGGACCGGCAAAATATGAAAAAGGCGCATCAGTTGTAAATTCATTGGTTGCTGACGGATGCGTAATAGAAGGAACAGTTGAAAATTCAGTTCTCTTCAGAGGCGTTCATGTTGCTAAAAATGCAGTTGTTAAAAACTGTGTTCTTATGCAGAACACTTATGTTGATGAAAATGCAGAGCTTCATGCAGTAATTACCGATAAAAAAGTTAAAGTCGGAAAGAACAAGTTACTTACAGCATCGAAGACAAATGCACTCTTTATTAAGAAAAATCAGAAAATTGAGGATGATTAAGCCTTCTTGGATTTTCTTGTATCTACCGGATCATATTAGGAGGGCAGATCATATATGAATATTTTATATGCAGCTAGCGAAGCTGTTCCGTTTATTGCTTCAGGCGGACTTGCTGATGTTGCAGGAGCACTTCCTTCAGCATTGAATAAAAAAGGTCACGACTGCAGAGTAGTAATACCGCTTTACAAAAACATCAAGCCTGAACTGCGGGTAAATTTTACTTATCTTACCAACATTACTGTTGATGTTGCATGGAGAAAGCAGTACTGCGGTGTTTTTACAACAATTTATAATGGCGTAATATACTATTTTATCGACAATGAGTATTATTTCGGAAGAGACGGAATGTATGGCTTTTATGATGACTGTGAGCGTTTTGCCTTCTTTTCGAGAGCAATACTTGAAATGATGCGATATATTGATTTTAAACCTGAGATAATACATGCGAATGACTGGCAGACTTCATTGATTTCTGTATATTATCAGACGATGTACAAATGTCTGCAGGAGTATGACAATATAAAAAATGTATTTACGATTCATAATATTCAGTATCAGGGAAAATACGGAATGGAAGTTATCAATGAGATAATGGGTATTCCTATGTATCACAGTGATATTCTTATGTATGATGACTGTGTAAATATGATGAAGGCTGCTTTTGAAACTTCTGACAGAATATCAACAGTCAGTCCGAGCTATGCATGGGAAATTCTTGATCCTTGGTATTCATACGGTCTGGACAGAATACTGGTCAATAAACAATATAAACTGACCGGTATCCTCAATGGTATAGATACAGATGTATTTGATCCTGAGAATGATACAATTATATATAAAAACTATGACAGTGAAAATCTTGAAGGCAAGAAGATCTGTAAGGACAAGCTTCTTGAGGAGCTTGGAATGCAGGAGGGCGACGAACCTCTTGTGGGAATAGTTACCAGATTTGTTGCTCACAAGGGTCTTGATCTGATCAAATACATTTTTGAAGAACTTGTTGATAAGGGATTTAAGTTCGCTGTTCTTGGCAGCGGTGAAAAAATTTATGAGGATTTCTTTACCGAGATGTCGCTCAGATATAAAGACAGAGTAAGCGTTACACTTGGATTTGTACCTGAACTCGCAAGACGTATTTATTCCGGTGCGGATATGTTTTTAATGCCTTCACAGAATGAACCATGCGGTCTGGCACAGATGATCTCAATGAGATACGGAACTATTCCGATAGTTCGTGAAACAGGTGGATTAAAGGATTCTGTAATTGACTGCGGCGGTGGAAACGGAAACGGATTTACGTTTAAAACTTACAACGCACATGATATGATGAATGCCTGTGAAAGAGCTATGAAGCTTTATAATGATACAGAAAACTGGAGAAATCTTGTTTCACATACAATGAAGGAAGATTTCAGCTGGAATAAATCATCAGAGAAATATATTGAAATGTACAGAGAGCTGATTGGTTCAAGATAATGCCTGAATTTTTTAGATAATATTTCATCCGCCTTTTAAAGGCGGATGATGTGTTATTTACATGTTTTTATATAGAAACAGCTGTTATAGGGGGGTGATCGGTTGTATAATATTATTTTTATCTTACAGATTGCGAGTGTTATTATATCAGCAATCGGATTGTTTACTATTATACAGCAGAAAGCCAGTGAGCAGCAAAAATACACTTTAATGATATGTACATGTATATCGATCATTAATTTTGGATATTTGTTTTTGATGAAGGCTCCCGATGAATCGACGGCCGTATTGGCTCAGAAGATTATATATGTCGGGTCAAGCAATATCTTTTATTTTATAGCAGGATTTGTCCAAAGTTATCAGAACATACCAAGAAATAAATTTTCCAATTGCTGTGCTTTTATTATCAACAATGCAGTAATGTTAGGTGCACTTACATTTGATAAGCATCAGTTATTTTACAGAGATTACAGGATAGAAAAATATAACGGGATGACTTTTATATTTAAGCATACCGGTATAGGCAATGTAGCTTTCCGGGTCATGATGGCTGCATATTTGTTTTATATCATAATAGTATCTGTATCCAGAATGCTGAAGAGGAAGACTAAACGAAATACCAAAAATACAGTTATTCTTCTGTTATCTGTTATTACTCCGTGCGTTGTATATGTTGTTGATAAATTAATTGCTGAAAAATTTCATATTTATCTTGTTCCGATTGGTATAATGATTGCTGAAGTACTGACATATATACTTGTTTTCCGGGTTAGGATATATGATCTGAACAATTCAGCACAGCAAATGGCATATGATACAATTGAGGATGCTGTTCTTGTTATTGATGACAACTATTTGTTCAGAGGCTGCAACAATAAAGCAAAACAGTTATTTCCGGTTCTTCAGATGCTTGCAGTAGAAGATGATCTGACATCTATCGAAGGACAGCTTTTTGAAATAATAGTAAATCATAATATGGAAGACCTGGAGATAAATCAGAAAGTATATCGTCCTGAAGTTAAAACACTTAAGAGCAGCCGTAAAGACGTTGGTTCTGTTATATGGTTTTTTGATGTAACTGCAGAAAGAGACAAAACTTCTCTTTTAAAAAATTATCAGAAGGATCTGGAACGTGAAGTTGAAATTCAGACACAGAAACTTCGTGATGTACAGGAAAAAGTCATCATCGGATTTGCAAATATCATTGAAAGCAGAGACTATGTTACGGGCGGTCATATAAAACGAACAAGTATGTATATAGATATTCTGCTTAAAGGACTGGTTGCTGAAAATGTGTATACAGAAATTATTACGCCATCCTTTATTTCGCACATGAAGCTTGCTGCTCCATTGCATGACATAGGTAAAATAGCTGTTACGGATAATATTCTGAATAAAAACGGCAGATTTACTTATGAAGAATTTGAGATCATGAAAAAGCATACTGTTCTTGGGGCGCAGATAATTGACGAAACACTTTCAGGACTTGATGATCTTGAGTATTACAGACTGGCGAGGGAGCTTGCCCTGTATCATCATGAAAAATGGGATGGAAGCGGTTATCCGGAAGGACTTGCAAATACAAACATTCCTTTGTGTGCAAGAGTAATGGCTGTAGTGGATGTTTTTGATGCCCTGGTTTCAAAAAGACCGTATAAGCAGTCATATCCTGTAAGTACAGTCTATAAAATAATCGAGAATGAAAGCGGAAAACAGTTTGACCCTATTCTTGTCAGATGTTTTCTTAGAGTAAGACCTGAAATTGAAAAAATAGTCAGTGAACAGAAGGATTAAAAAAACACGCTATGAGTGAATCATAACGTGTTTTTTTACTTAAATTTAAAAGCAGTTTATCAGAGCCTCATTTTAAAATCTTCATATCCGAATTCTCTGATAATATCAATTTTTCCATTTTCTCGGCAAACAGCGATTGAAGGAAGTCGCATACCGTTAAATGTATTGTTTTTGACCATTGAATAAATAGCCATATCGCAAAGCACAATTTTGTTTCCCGGCATTAAGGGCTCATCAAATGAGTAATCACCTATAATATCACCTGCAAGACAAGTATTTCCGCCAAGTCTGTAGGTGTATTTTTTTTCTCCTTTTAAACCGCTTCCGATTATGTTTGGACGGTAAGGCATTTCAAGAACATCCGGCATGTGGCATGCAGCTGAAGCATCAATTATTGCTATATCACATCCGTTTTTCATAGTTTCAAGTACTTCTGATACCAAAAATCCGCTGTTTAATGCAACTGCTTCACCCGGCTCAAGATAGACATCAAGACCATACTTGTCTTTAAAATACATTATACATTCACACAAAGTATCAATGTCATAATCATCTCGTGTAATGTGATGTCCGCCTCCGAAGTTTATCCATTTCATATTTTTCAGATATTTGCCAAATTTTTCATCAACAACTTTTATTGTTCTTTTTAAAGTATCTGAATTCTGCTCGCACATTGTATGAAAATGAAGACCGGAAATGCCATCCAGTGAGTCCTCATCAAAATTTTCAAGTGTAGTTCCCATTCTGGAACCAGTAAAGCAAGGATTGTAAATATCTGTTTCGATTTCAGAATATTCAGGATTGATACGGATTCCGCAGTTAATTTTTTTTCCGCATGACATGACTGCGTTTTTGTATTTATTCCACTGTGAAAATGAATTAAAAACAATATGATCACAGTATTCAAGAATTTCATTGAATTCTTTTGAAATAAAAGCAGGGGAGAAGACATGGGTTTCTTTATTAAAAGGTTTACCCATTTCTTCATAACCAAGTTTTGCTTCGAAAAGACCGCTTGCAGTTGTTCCGTCAAGATAGCCTGACATGAAAGGATAAAGAGAAAACATTGAAAATGATTTCTGTGCAAGAAGTATTTTTGCGCCGGTTTGTTTTCTGACTCTGTCAATGATCTCGAGATTTTTTTTCAGAAGTTTTTCATCAACTACATAACATGGTGTCTGAATTGTTTCAGGATCAAAATTAAGCATTATTTATTTTCCTATTCTATATTTAGTAATTATTCAACAGGAACAGGATTGAAATCCTCGATCCATGGGAGTCCCCATTTGTTAAGAGCTTCCATGAACGGATCAGGATCAAATTCTTCAATATTGTAAACGCCCGGTTTTTTCCATTTTCCTGTCATAACCATCATAGCACCGATCATTGCAGGAACACCTGTTGTATAGGAAATAGCCTGTGAACCTACTTCCTTATAGCATTCCTGATGGTCACATACGTTATATACATAGTATGATACCGGTTTTCCGTCTTTTACACCGTGACAGATACAGCCGATATTAGTTTTTCCGACAGTTCTCGGACCGAGTGAAGCAGGATCAGGCAATACTGCTTTTAAGAACTGAAGCGGAACGATTTTGTGACCTTCATAGTCGATCGGTTCAATAGAGGTCATGCCAACATTTTCAAGACATTTAAGATGTGTAAGATAGCTCTGTCCGAAGGTCATGAAAAATCTGATTCTCTTGATTCCTTTTATGTTAAGAGCAAGTGATTCAAGTTCTTCATGGTGAAGAAGGTACATATCCTTCTGACCTACCTGAGGAAAATCATATACTCTCTTTATTTCCATTGGTTCTGTTTCAACCCATTTGCCGTTTTCGATATAGCTTCCCTTTGCAGATACTTCACGAATGTTTATTTCAGGATTGAAGTTTGTTGCGAACGGATAGCCGTGGTCGCCGCCGTTGCAGTCAAGAATATCGATATAATGTATCTCGTCGAAGTAATGCTTCATTGCATATGCTGAAAATACACCTGTTACGCCCGGATCGAAACCGCTTCCGAGAAGTGCGGTAATTCCTGCTTTTTCAAATCTTTCACGGTATGCCCACTGCCATTTGTATTCAAATTTTGCAGTGTCTTCAGGCTCGTAGTTTGCAGTATCAACATAGTCAACCTTGCATTCGAGACAAGCGTCCATTATTGTCAGATCCTGATAAGGGAGTGCAACATTTATTACAATATCAGGTTTATAGTCATTTATAAGTTTAACGAGTTCGCTTACATTGTTTGCGTCAACAGCAGCTGTTGTAATTTTGGTTTTTCCGCCGTCAAGCTTTTGTTTCAAGGCATCACATTTTGATTTTGTTCTGCTTGCTATACATATTTCTTCAAAAACCTCACTGTTCTGGCAGCATTTGTGTACTACAACGCTGGCAACTCCGCCGGCACCAATAATTAAAGCTCTTCCCATTTAATTTTTCCTCCTTGATACATTAAGTAATTATTTGTAAATATAAAGCAGTATTTCACGAAGAAGTTTGCATGCAAGTGCAGTTGAAGCACCGCTCTGATCATATATCGGGCAAAGTTCATTCATGTCAAGTGCAATTATATTGAGTTCTGATATCAGTTTTACAGCATTTACAAGCTGTCTGAAAGATACTCCGTCAGCTTCAGGGGTTCCGGTTCCGCAGAAAAATGCAGGATCAAGAACATCAAGATCAAGAGTGAAGTAAACCGGTTTTCCTTTAAGCTTTTCAACTATTTCAGGCAGGGTCTCAAAATCAAATTTGTTGGTGTAAACATGATCTTTTCCCCAGACAAATTCAGATCTGTCACCGCTTCTGATACCAAACTGAAAAATTCTGTTGTCACCGGTAAGTTCATGACATCTTCTCATTACGCATGCGTGAGAAAGCTTTACACCAAGATAATCATCTCTCAGATCTGCATGAGCATCAAAATGAATAATATGAAGATCAGGATATTTTTTCACGGCAGCTCTGACAGTTCCGAGTGTTACGAGGTGTTCGCCGCCTATCATAAACGGAATTTTTCCGTCATTAAGAACAGTATCAGCAAAATTTTCAATATCTTTCAAAGCAAGCTCACTGCTTCCCATACACAGCTCAAGATCGCCTGCGTCAAATATTTTTGTATCCGTAAGATCTCTGTCAGAATATGGACTGTAGGTTTCTATTCCGAAGCTTTCATTTCTGATCGCTGAACTTCCGAAACGTGTTCCGGGTCTGTACGATGTTGTGCTGTCAAACGGAGCTCCGAAAAGCACGATTTTGCTTTCATCGTAGTCAGCGTCACATGCAATAAATGTACTAATGTTTTTTTCCAATTGCTTTTTTCGTCCTTTCTGTTTATCAGCTTTCCCTAAGTGCGTTTCTCACATTGTTCGGAATAGCAAAACATCCTGTATGAAGGGTTGTATTATAGTATTTGGTTTCAATTCCTAAACTGTTCCACCAGTCAGCATGAAGATCTTTTCTCGGATCGTATTTTTTTGATGCAAATCCGAAAAGCCAGTGACCTGAAGGATATGTCGGAATATGTGCCTGATATACAAGTGCTGTCGGAAACAGTGTTTTTATTCTGCTGTGAGCTCTTTTCATTGAATTTGCATAAGAGTCATAAAATGTACTTTCATGCTGATTTACAAGTATACCGTCATCTTTCAGTGCTCTGAAGCAGTTACCATAAAATTCTTTTGTAAACAGTCCTTCTCCGACACCGAAAGGATCTGTTGAATCAACAATGATAAGGTCATATTTGCCGGTCTCTGCATTTCTGACAAATCTTACTCCGTCTTCATAGAATACTGAAAGACGGTTGTCATCAAGTGCACATGAAATAGAAGGAATATATTCCTTGCAGAGTTCAACGACTTTTTCATCGATTTCGACCATGTCAATTTTTTCAATTGAGCTGTATCTTGATAGTTCTCTTACTGTTCCGCCGTCTCCGCCGCCGACAACAAGAACATTTTTTATGTCCGGGTTTGTTGCCATAGGTACGTGAGTTATCATTTCATGATAGATATATTCATCCTTTTCTGTTACCATCAGAAGTCCGTCAAGTGTCAGAATCTTTCCGAATTCAGGTGATTCGAAGATATCTATTCGCTGAAAATCACTTGTATAGCTTACAAGATGTTTATCAACTTTTATTGAAAAATGTACTTCATCGGTATGCTTTTCTGTATACCACAGATCCATTATTTTCACTCCTTTTCTATTTTACAACTTCAAGTGAATTTACAGTGATGTCCTGCGTTCCCGAAAGGAAGCATCCCTTTTCTTTGGCATATTTTATATAATCGATTATTTCTCCGGTTATTCGTTCACCAGGAGCAAGTATCGGAATTCCCGGAGGATAGCACATGACAAATTCTCCGCATATTTTTCCGTCTGCTTTATCAAGTTCAATTTTTTCCTTGTCGGTGAAAAATGCATCTTTTGGAGATAATTCAACGAGAGGATTTATATATTCATGGTCGAACATTCCGCTCTGGTCTTTTGAGTAAAGTCGTTTGATCTCGGCCAGTGCTGAAATGAGACGTTCTATTTCAAGAGCTCTGTCTCCTGCAGAAATATAAGCAAGAATGTTTCCGATATCACCATATTCGATCTGTATGTTGTATTCGTCACGAAGAAGGTCGTATACCTCAATTCCTGCAAGACCTGTTTCCATAGTGTTTACAGAAAGCTTTGTGCTGTCAAATGCGTAAAATGCATCACCGTCACACAGTTCTTTGCCAAAAGCGTAATATCCGCCGATGCTGTTGATTTCTTTTCGTGCGTATTCAGCATAGCTTTCTGCTTTTGCAAAAATTTGTTTTCCATGAAGAGCAAGATTTTTTCTTGCTATATCGAGTGATGACATCAGAAGATAAGAAGCACTTGTTGTCTGAGTCAGATTTATTACCTGTCTTACATAATCGGCATTTATAGATTCACCGCAGAGCAAAATGGAACTCTGTGTCAGGGAACCTCCTGATTTGTGCATGCTGACTGCTGCCATATCAGCTCCGGCAGCCATTGCATTTACCGGCATTCCTTCTCCGAAATAAAGATGTGTTCCGTGTGCTTCGTCAACAAGTGCAAGCATATTGTGTTCGTGAGCAAGCTTAACTATTGCGCAAAGATCAGAGCAGACCCCATAGTATGTAGGATTGTTTATAAGTACTGCTTTGGCATCCGGATTTTCTTCGATTGCTTTCTTTACTTCCGAAACAGACATTCCGAGAGGAATACCAAGTCTTTTGTTTACTCCGGGATTAACATAAACCGGAACTGCACCATTTACAACGAGTGCGTTTATAGCACTTCGGTGAACGTTTCTCGGCATGATTATTTTGTCGCCTTCCTTGCAGGTCGACATGATCATTGCCTGAACCGATCCTGTGGTTCCGTTTACTATAAAAAACGATGATTTTGCGCCAAATGCTTCTGCTGCAAGAGCCTGTGCATCTTTTATTACTGATACCGGATGACAGAGATTGTCAAGAGGCTTCATTGAATTTACGTCTGCTTTCAGACAGTTTATGCCTAAAAAGTTTGTAAGTTCTTCATTTCCTCTTCCGCCTTTGTGTCCGGGGACATCAAAAGGAACAACACGGTTAAGTCGGAAATTTTTCATAGCTTCATACAAAGGAGCATTGTTCTGGGTATATTGCATTTATCTAAAGTCCTCCATATTGTCAGTATATGTTAAAACCGCTGAAGATTTCGATCATTTCTTTTCTCAAAGCATCTGAAATATCAAGTCTCTGTTTCGGAGGAAGCTCATAAACATCTGTATTGAACAGATAATTCTGAAGCTGAAGCTCCTTGATAAGCATTTTTGTATGGAAAATATTTGACTGATATACATTGACGTCTATTGCATCATATCTTTCAAGTGTGTCTTTGTTGATATAATTCTGGATAGATGTAATATCATGGTCAATAAAATATTTTTTTCCGTGAACATCTCTTGTAAATCCTCTTACGCGGTAGTCAATAGTGATGATATCCGAATCAAAGCTTTCAATAAGATAATCAAGAGCATTAAGAGGAGAGATCTCACCGCATGTGGAAACGTCTATATCCACGCGGAATGTTGAAATTGCGTTGTCAGGATGAGATTCGGGAAAAGTATGCACTGTAAGATGGCTTTTGTCAAGATGGGCATGAACTGTTTCATGCTGCATTTTTCCCTGATTGCAGGATTTGTCTATGTTTTCAGGTGATACCTTTCCTTCTGAGATAAGCACATTTACCGACGCACCCTGAGGTTCATAGTCCTGCTTTGAGATATTTAGTATAGTTGCACCTATTATTTCAGTTACGTCACACAGTATTTTTGTAAGACGTTCTGAGTTGTACTGTTCATCGATATATCGAATATAATCAGTCTGTTCTCGTTCGGTTTTTGCGTAGCAGACATCATAAATATTAAAGCTTAATGTTTTTGTTAAGTTATTGAACCCGTATAAAGATATTTTATTATTCAAAATTAAGCACAACCTCTCATATATTCTGATAATTCAAATTGAATCTAAAAGAATACCAATTCAATTAATTGTACCATATTTCGTACAAAAAATCAATGATTTCTTTGTTATATCTCAGAATAAAAAAGGGGATAAAGAAAGGCTTTCACAGGAACATTTTTAAGTGCTGATTTCTGAAAAAACAGTGATCTGAATGAAAAAAGAGGATATTCCATGCCGTTTGAGACAGGGAATATCCTCAGTTTTGTTATACCTGATAAAAAATAATTATCTGTAACAAGCTCTTATCTGTTCATTAATTCTGTCAATGAGATACTGGCATTCTGCTCTGGTCTGAATGTCAGGATCGTTCTGTTCAAAAAATCCTGTATCAATTGATTCAACCTGTCCAAGATAATCATCAGCTGACATTTCGTGTTTTAAATACCTGTAAGTAAGATCACATATAGAATTTACTACTATGTTATATTCTGCTGCATAAGAGTCTGCCTCAGCTTTAAATTCTTCTCTGATCTGATCCTGAGGAAGTTCAGGGTTATAATCATCTTCATATTCATTTACCAGGTCATCAGAAAGAATCAGTTCGTTGATCAAATCATTCTGAACTGCTTTGATATCATCTTCGGTAAACTCATAATTATCTATATTAAAATCAAAGTCAAAATCATTGTCAGAATAGAAATAATTTGATGGTGAATTCTGGTTTGTATTTGGATTTGAAACACTTGGAGGAGCCGAATTATATGTACTGTAATCAAGAGTTACATCTCCTGTTTCCGTCGGTGCATCAGAAAGGTTAGGACAGTTTGCAAAAGCGGAAATACCGATCTGGGTTTCTGTATTTAATACCGCAGTTTTTTCAAGGGATGTACAGCCGTCAAATGCATGATTTGCAATTTTCGCAGTTTTTTTGTCAAATCCGACTGCTTTGATTTGTGTGCATCCGGCAAAAGCATATTCACCGATATCAGGACTTCCATAAATCGTCAGTGATTCCATTCCGGAACAGTTTTCAAACGCATGATTTTTTATCACCTGCAGAGACGATGGTGTTGATATGCTTGTAAGTGATGTACAGTCTTTAAAAGCTGATTCGCCGATTTCCATAACATCTGAATAGAATGATACTGTTTTGAGAGCAGTACATCCTTCAAAAGCACCTCCGGATATTACAGTAACAGGTGTGCCATTGTATTCATCTGAGATTTTTGCAAAATTTCCTTCTCCTTTGTACCCGGTAACGCATGCTTTTCCGTCAATTATCTCATAAATCAGTTCAAGTTCAACTAATTTATCATTTTCGGATGCTGTAGTTTCACAAGTGGTTTCTTCTGTAACAGCAGTTGTTTCAGCAGTAACTTCGATTTTCTGCGCTGTCTTCTTTTCGACGGGTTTATCTGGTGTACATGAGGCAAATGAAAAAGTGATGGCAAATGCAGCAATGAGTGCAGTTAAATATCGTTTTGTATTCATTGTTATGTCCTTCCTTAATATATACTATTTTTTATATTATATCCTGTTTATAAATATAAGTCAATAAATATAGTGCGTATTTTGACTTTTTGTGACAATAAATAATAAAAATTGTTACATAAAGAAAAAAATAAGCATTGAATTTTATATTCAGTTGTGCTATAATCAAATCAAGCAGAAAGAAGTCAAAAAAATATCAAAAAACAGAAAGGAGTGACAGTATGGGAAAAGAACAGTTTTTTTGGCTTGCTGTACTGATAGTCTCGGTTATTCTGGAGGCAGTTACTATGCAGCTTGTTTCAGCATGGTTTATTATTGGTGCAGTCGCAGCGCTGATTTGTTCATTTTTTCTTCCGTTTCCTTTTCAGGTAGCGGTTTTCGCAATAGTGTCAGCATTGCTTTTTGCTTTTTGCCGTCCTTTGCTAAAAAAGCTCATTCATTCTGTGATACCAACAAATGCTGACAGAGATATAGGAAAAAAAGCACTCGTAATCGAGGATGTAAGTGAGAAAACAGGAAAAGGAAGGGTCAAACTTGACGGAATTGACTGGAATGCACGTTCTGTCGACGGATCTTTTATAGAAACAGGTGCTGCTGTTGAGGTTAAAGAGATCTCCGGTACTACACTTGTAGTTGAAAAATGTCTTCTTCTTGATGAAAAAAACGAAGAGGCAGAGATCTGGAAGAAATACTGATGCATTAAAACATTTTTCGTCTTTACTGAACAGAAATCCGAATCAAAGAGAGGAAACAACAATTATTTTTTATTTGAAAGGTGAGATCATTTATGCCAGAAGCAACTATTGTTATTATCGCAGTTATTGCAGTTGTATTTATATTTATTATCAGTATTTTTAAAATCGTTCCGCAGGCGCAGGTACATATAGTCGAAAGATTTGGCGCTTACCACGCATCATGGCAGACAGGTTTGCATATGAAGCTTCCGTTTATTGACAAGATTTCAAGAAAAGTATCAATAAAGGAGCAGGTCGTAGATTTTAAACCTCAGCCTGTTATCACAAAGGATAATGTTACCATGCAGATAGACACTGTAGTATTTTTCCAGATCACAGATGCAAAGCAGTTCGTTTACGGTGTGGAAAAGCCGATGCTTGCAATTGAAAATCTTACTGCTACCACACTCAGAAACATTATCGGTGAGCTTGAACTTGATGCAACACTTACTTCAAGAGATGTCATCAATACAAAGATAACAGCAATTCTTGATCAGGAAACTGACAGATGGGGAATCAAGGTAAACAGAGTTGAACTTAAAAATATCATTCCTCCGAGAGAAATCCAGGATGCAATGGAAAAACAGATGAAGGCTGAACGTGAACGCCGTGAAAAGATCCTTCAGGCTGAAGGTGAGAAGAAGGCAGCAGTTCTTGTTGCAGAGGGACAGAAAGAATCACAGATCCTCAGAGCAGAAGCAGAAAAAGAATCACAGATCCTTCAGGCTCAGGCTGAAAAGGAAGCAACTATCCTCAGAGCTGATGCAGCACGCGAACAGAAGATTCTTGAAGCAACCGGTGAAGCAAAAGCCATCGAAATGGTTCAGCAGGCACTTGCAGAAAGTATTGTGAAACTCAATGAAGCAGCACCTTCTGACAAGGTTATTACATTAAAATCGCTTGAAGCATTTGAAAAAGCAGCAGACGGAAAAGCTACCAAAATCATTATTCCAAGTGAAATACAGGGAATTGCTGGTCTTGCATCCGGTCTGAAGGCAATTACGACTGATGAATATACCAAGCAGTAACAGTTATATGTTGTCGGTCATGATATTGACGGCACTATAACAACACAGAGGATATCCCCCGCCTCTGCAGGCCAATGTCATCAACTTAAGCGATTTAACGTTGATTTTGAGCAAACTTTATTGAAGGATGAGATTTTTTTCTTAAATAAGATCTTCCTGGTCTTACAGGAATAAC